>JARLHM010000221.1 GCA_031292235.1 Syntrophaceae bacterium
AGCAAATAGACGCTTCCGTAATTTGCTCGGCCCCCGAGTATGACAAACAAAGAACCCCCGCAGGGTTGGTAGCTGAATATTTGGGCCTGAATCCTCAGCCGACATTTTACGTGGAAAGTGTATGTTCGTCGAGTTCGAGTGGATTGAGGACAGCGTACGCTCTCATAGCGTCGGGTCTTCATGATGTCGTAATGGTGCTCGGATTTCAGAAAATGTCTGAGATTTCTTCTGCCGAGTCCCAAGAGAGAATGGGAAGAGGCGCCGACATCCAATGGGAGGCTCCATTCGGCACAATGATGCCCGCCTATTACGCAATGTACGCCAGAGGCCATTTCCAGAAATATGGAACGACTGAAGAAGACCTGGGTTTGATTCGCCTCAAGTCCTCGACATATGGCGTAATGAATGATAAGGCCGTGTTCCGGAAATCGCTTACACTCGATAAAATAATGGAACCCAAATATATCGCCACTCCACTTAAAATGATGGATTGTTGCGCAAATGCGGATGGGTCGTCCTGTGTTATTCTTGCCTCTGAGCAGAAGGCCAAAGAGCTTTGTGAAAAACCCGTATGGATTAGGGGTCTGGGCATGGCGACGGCCCCGATAAATATGGCCGGCAGAGACACATTCAGCGGCCTTAAATGCGCTCAGTTGGCGGCCCGTAGAGCTTATGACATGGCTGGTTTAGGTCCAAAAGACATTGATGTCGCTGAAGTTCACGATTGTTTCACAATAGCGGAAATGATGGCTTATGAGGATCTTGGATTTGCGGAACCCGGAAAAGGAAAAGAACTGATTAGGAATAAAGAAACCTACAAGGAAGGTCGAATTCCCGTTAACGTAGACGGAGGTCTGCTTTCCAAAGGGCATCCTATCGGCGCGACTGGCGGTTCTCAAATCAGGACGATAGTCTTGCAGTTACGTGGCGCCGCTGGTCCAATCCAGGTCCCTAACGCAAAGATCGGACTAGTCCACAATATCGGTGGAGTGGGCATTTACGGCAATGTGAGCATATTTAGCGTAGACTGATCATTAAATGCCTCAATCCTGATTATGATGAGTTTATAGAGGATGCCGTGCGAGACAATCCGGACACAGAGAAAACCGCAGAATATGAAGACGCTGAGCCGGACCAGAAAGAGACAGAACCCAAGCTGGCCTGCCACAATGTATTCTCCGGCATCAAGGAATCGGCTCACTCAAAATGGACCGTCGAATTTTCTAGAAGATTCGGCCCCGGCTGAAGCTGACCCGAGGACGCAGGATGCGTCTCTAACAACAACAATAATGACAACCGACCGGCTGAAAATATCGGAGGAGCATATGGGGTTTGAACAATTTGGCATCGTGAGTTTTACGTCTACAACCAAGGCTGAAAAGTTCGTTGACCTTCTTAAAGAAGGAAAAGTTTGCGGGACAATTTGCAAATCATGCGGCGCGAGATTCTTTCCGCCTCGTAGCGACTGCAATGTATGTCTGAGTGACGAAATGGAATGGTTCGATGTCCCGGGTGTTGGTGATTTAATCACGTTTACTCAGGCCATGTATGCCCCGGCGGGTTTTGAAAATGACGTTCCTTACATTCTTGGTGTGGCCCAATTTAACGACGGGGTTAAAGTTTTCGGACGTCTCGACAAATTTATCAAAGAGGAAAATATAAAACCCGGCATGAAGATAAAGCTAAAGGTCGTCGACCTGGACAACGACCGTTTGAGCTATGTGTTGACGCAAGCTTAACCGATCAGTCATATATAATTTTCCCAGTTGTAATTTGTAAAAATACAAAGAGACGGAGGATATCCGTCTATATTCACACATATCCGAAATGGAGGCATGAGACATGAAGGCCCGTTTTTTTTCATTCCCTACGGTTTTGATGCTACTTTTTGTCTGTTTCGCTGCTATTGACGTAAGTTCCGCCTCTGCCGCGAGCGCAAGCTCTCTGAGTGGAGAAATTCCAATTGGGGCGGTCTGGTCGATGACCGGAGCCGCCGCCGTTTACGGCTCGTCTCAGAAAAACGCCTCAGAACTGGCGGTTGACGAGATAAACAAGTCCGGTATGCTCGGAGCAGGCAAGATAAAACTGATTACCGAGGACGATCGCTCGACAAAAGAAGGCGCTATCACCGCGTTTGACAAGCTTATCAAAGAATATAAGGTGGTCGCTATTCTCGGCCCAACACTTTCAAACTCAGCCAAAGCGGCTGATCCTATTGCTCAAGCCGCAAAAGTGCCGGTTTTAGCGGTATCCAATACTGCCGGTGGTATTGTCGAGATGGGAGATTTCATTTTCCGTGACAGCCTTTCCGAAATGTTGGTCCAACCCAATACCATTAGAGAGACAAAAAACAAGCTGGGATACAAGAAGGTGGCCATACTTTATGGGAATGACGATGTTTTTACTAAAGGTGGCTATGACGCTTTTAAAAAGGCGCTAAATGACCAAGGCATCCAGATCCTGGCCACTGAAACGTTTAACAAGAACGATAGCGATTTTTCCGCCCAGCTAACAAAAATTAAGGGGCTCAAGCCTGACGCTATTATCGTCTCCGCTCTGGCTGAAGAAGCGGCTGGCATTATGAGCCAGGGGCGGCAGCTTGGCATTCCAGATTCTGTCCCATTCATCGGTGGTAATGGCTTCAACTCCCCGAAATTGGCTCAGCTCGCCGGACCGGCGGCTGAAGGCGCTATTACAGGCGCAGCCTGGTTGATCAGTAATGACACGCCCGGCAACAAAGCTTTTGTTGAAGCGTATCACAAGAAATTCGGCGCCAATCCTGACCAGTTCGCCGCACAGGCGTACACCGGGGTTTATATCCTTGCCAACGCCATCAAGACGGCAGGTTCAAGCAACCCAACCGCGATCCGAGACGCTATGGCTAAGATTAAGGACATGGACACCGTGCTGGGAAAATTCTCATTCGACGCTCACCGAGAACCTGTACACTCTCCTGTGGTGCAGATCATAAAAAACGGAAAGTTTGTGCTCTATAAATAGGAGCTAACTCCTACGAAACAAAGAGCCGGATTCATCTCCGGCTCTTCGCTCCACTGAAGGTTCGTGTATGTTAGAACTCCCTCAGCAACTTATTAATGGCTTGTGGCAAGGGGCGGCTCTCGCCCTTTTTGCTATGGGATACACCCTTGTATTCGGCGTCCTCGATATCATTAATCTGGCGCAAGGGGCCACATTCATGTGGGGAGCGTTTTTCGCGTTTATCTGTGTGACTAAACTAGGGTGGTCACTTTGGTTTTCAATTCCGGTCGCAATGGTCGGCGCTGGACTTTTGTCTATATTGCTGGATCGACTCGCTTTTAAGCCCCTGAGATCCTTAACATCCGGTGGTCTAGTCTTATGGGGCGGTTTCATTGTACTATTGGTGGGGATGGTTGGTAAATGGGCGTTTCCTGTCAAGACCGGAATTACAATCACAGGGGCAGCAGTCATGTTGGTGGGGTTTGTCCTTGATTATCGCAGTATTCGGCCATTGCGCATCCGGGAGGTTCCTCACCTGGCGCCGATTATCTCGTCAATTGGGGCCACGTTCATCCTGGTCAGCTTGGCCATCAACGAATTCGGCGCACAGGTTTCCCGCTTTCCAGCTAACCTGTTTCCGGTTAAACCATACCATATCACTGCGGACGCAGTTATATCCCCCATCCAGACCTTGGTCTTAATTCTTTCTCTCGCTCTCATGCTGGTCTTAAGCTTGCTCATCAACCGGACACAAATGGGCCGAGCTATTCGTGCGATTGCCTGGAGCGAACGAACTTCCCGTCTTCTCGGCATAAATGTGGATTACGTGATCGCCCAGACATTTTTCATTTCTGGCGCTCTTGCTGGGGCTGCGGGTGTGCTCCTTGGGCTTGCCTTCAACCGCTTGGAACCGACCATGGGCGGTGAGGTCGAATTGGCAGGTCTCACCGTAATAATTGTAGGAGGGATGGGGAGCATCGGAGGCGCCGCCATGGCGGCTTTTCTCGTCGGGATGATCCGAGTCCTTAGCGTTGCGTATATTGACAGCAGTTTTCGTGACGCTTTTGTTTTCGCTCTGCTGATTCTGGTCCTGCTCATACGGCCTAGTGGCATCTTTGGACGCAGCAAAGCCGTACGGGCCTAAAACACAAGTATCATCAACAGATAAGTAAAGCTCATGCCCGAATTTGTCAGCAACAATATTTCGACAATCAATTTTATCCTGATCAACATCGCATTAGGGCTTAGCATCTACATTACTCTTGCCACCGGCCTTCTCTCGCTGTCAAACGCCGGATTTATGGCGATAGGAGCATATACTGTCGCCATCATTTCAACCCAGTCGAATATTCCTTTTAGCGTCGGTCTTGTGATGGCCATAGCGCTTGGAGTGGCTTTGGCGCTACCAATTGGAATGCTTGTGCTGGGTCTGCGTGACATATATCTCGCAATTGCGACGCTTGGCTTTGGTGAGATTGTACGGATAATCGCTCTTAACGGCGATAAGGTTGTCCACCTTTTTAGCCAAAACAAGGAACTAATAATCTTTAATGGCGCTGAAGGGATAACTCTGACTTACAAGACACCGACAGTCATCCTGGGACTACCTGACACTACGTGGCCTATACTGATTTACGTAATGGTAATCATATATATACTTGCTACACTTCATAACTCCCGCTTTGGTCGGATTCTGGCCTCAATAAGGCAAGACGAAACAGCGGCTTCCACGCTAGGCGTCAACGTGGTGCATTATAAACTTCTGGCGTTCGTGCTTGGCTCGGCAATTGCGGCTGGAGCCGGGGCGCTCAGCGCTCCAATCGTCCGTGTGATCGATCCGCATAATTACGTTTTTAGCCGTGGTGTAGATATTCTGGCTTATGCTGTGCTGGGAGGCATGACACACTGGGTCGGTCCCATCCTTGGCGCCACCGTGCTCACATCGTTGCCTGAGGCGCTGCGATTCCTCAAAGATCAACGTGATATCGTCAATGGGTTGATAATAATGCTGTCGATCATCTACCTACCAGCAGGGCTTGCGGATCCACGTATCTGGGGTCTTTTTAAGAGATTGGTCTCGTTTCCGAAACGTGAGCAAGTGTCATGATGCCGGAACTATCCAAGCCTTTGATGGAAATCAGGAATGTCACACGCGTATTCGGTGGATTAAAGGCGCTCGAGAATGTTTCATTCAATGTGCCTAGAGGCGCTATTTGTGGCCTGATTGGTCCCAATGGAGCTGGCAAGACAACGCTGATAAATATGATAAGCGGCTTGGGGCCACTATCTGACGGAGCGATTCTACTCGATGGACAATTGATAAGCGGCCTGGCGCCGCATAAAATTGCTGCGCGAGGTGTAGGCCGTACGTTCCAAAATATTCGTCTTTTCGGAGACCTGTCCGTGCTTGAGAATGTAATTTTGGGGCATCACCTTAGACAGCGTGGGACCTTAATTGAAACTCTGCTACGTCTTCCCCGCAGCCGGTCAAGCGAACGGGATTCACGCTCCGCGGCCCTTGAACTCCTGGTCAGTCTGGGTATGGAACATCTCGCTAATGTTCAGGCCCGGGCGCTTTCTTACGGTGATCAAAGGCGGGTTGAGATCGCTCGAGCGTTAGCCTTGGGACCTAGTCTCCTGCTGTTAGATGAGCCCGCGGCTGGCATGAACAGCACTGAAACTGACGGGCTTTGTGAATTCTTACTGAGCCTTAGAGAAAGTTCTCTAACTATCCTGATCATAGAGCATGATATGGATATGATTATGCGTATGAGTGATTTGGTTGTTGTGTTGAATTTCGGATTAAAAATCGCTGAGGGTCCGCCAGACTTTGTCCGAAATGAGCCTCACGTCATTGAGGCTTATCTCGGCAGTGAACAATAGGCCAAAATCGCTGGTTTTTGACGGTAAGAACCGGGAGTCAATTTGTATGCTCAAAGTGCGAGATCTTTATAGCTCCTATGGAGCGATTGCGGCGCTCAAGGGTGTCAGTTTTGAAGTCCCTCACGGAAGTGTTGTGGCCTTGGTGGGAGCCAATGGCGCCGGTAAGTCGACGACACTCAATACTGTCAGTGGGTTGCTGAGACCGGATAGTGGGTCTATCCGCTTCGAAGATCGTGACATCGCCGGTTGGCGCGCCGATAAAGTTGCTGCGCTAGGGCTTGTACAGGTACCGGAAGGAAGACAGATTTTGGGCGGATTAACGGTGGAAGAGAATCTGCTCCTCGGCGCTTACACTCGTAAGGATTCGGAAGTCGCCAAAGATCTTGACGAAACTTATTTGCGTTTTCCTGTTCTAAAGAATCGTCGGCGACAGATCGCCGATTTGCTTTCTGGCGGTGAGCAGCAGATGCTGGCGTTCGGTCGGGCGCTTATGTCTCGTCCCAAGCTTCTGATGCTTGATGAACCGTCACTTGGTTTGGCGCCTTTAATTGTCCAGGAAGTCTTCAAAATTATCAGTGAACTGAAAGAGAGAACCACGATCCTGCTGGTGGAGCAAAACGCCAGGAAGGCGTTGGAAATAGCCGATTACGCATATGTGCTGGAAGGTGGACGTGTGGCGCAGGAAGGCCCGGCTACTGAACTCCAAAATGATTCTCGAATTGTAGAAGCCTACCTCGGACGAAAACACTAATTCTCCACTGATATGGCAGACTCATACTTTTTTGAACTCTAGTCCACCCTTTTACGGTGTCCATTTCCTTGAGCCGGCTACAAATTCCTACCGTTGAACCTCTGCGGCGCCGGAACGGGAAGTCGATCCAACCGGCCTTTCCCCGCAATCCTAATTAATACTGGCCACAAAGCTCTTGAGGTCCTTTGCGCCAAGGAAAAGACCGATGGTCTCTTTGTCGCGACGCCGTACATTGCCATGGCCGCTCGTTCGGTAAACGGAATCATTCCTTTGTCCACGCGTTCTTCGCGTAACATGGTCAACAACTTTACTAGTGGCACTCGTACAGGACAAACTTCCACACACGCTCCGCAGAGCGTTGTAGCGTCGAGCAGAGGGTAAACTTTGTCTATTCCTTCAAGCAGTGATGTTAGCACCATGCCCATTGGGCCAGGATACGTTACGCCGTAAGCGTGGCCGCCAATGGCCCTGTAGACCGGACATACATTGAAGCATGCGCTACATCGGATACACTTAAGAATTTCTCTATACTCACCCTTGAGAATTTCGGACCGGCCGTTATCCAGGAGCACAATGTGTAGTTCCTTCGTCCCGGTAGACTCTCCAGGCTTTCTTGATCCTGTTATTACAGACAGGTAACTTGACAGTATCTGTCCGGTAGCGCTTCGCGGGAGGAGTTGAGTAAAAAGAGACAGGTCCTTTAGTGTAGGAATGATCTTCTCGATTGACAGTACGGCAATATGCAATGGGGGTAAGGTAGTTACCATCCGACCATTTCCCTCGTTGGTAAATATGGCTAGGCTGCCCGAACTGGCAACGGCGAAATTGGCCCCTGAAATCCCTGCGTCAGCAGTTAGAAATTCTTGTCTGAGGACATTTCTTGCTATCTTGGTGAGGACGGCAGGATCGTCGGAATAGGGCACATTGAGCTTTTCCGAAAATAGTTCCCCCACCTGGCTTCTAGTTTTGTGGATTGCGGGCGCAAGTATATGAGAAGGCTTTTCATCTGCGATCTGGACTATGTACTCTCCGAGGTCGGTTTCGACAACCTTGAAGTCTTGATCCTCAAGATATTCATTGAGGTGGATCTCTTCCGTGATCATGGACTTGGATTTAACAATCTTTTTAACTCCACGGTCTTTAAGAATGTGAAATATGACTTCCCTCGCGGTTTCGGCGTTATGTGCATGGTGAACGATAGCCCCGGCCTTCGTAGCGTGGCGAGAAAACCTGTCTACATACTCGGGTAGATGATTCAGGACATCTAGTCTTATTGCCGAAGCCTGGTCCCTCCATGTTTCGATAGGCACATCAGCCAGACCCTGGCCTCTTTTCGTAATAAACATGTCTGTGGCCGTTCGCATAGCGTTACGGAGGGACTTGTTCCTGACCGCTTGGGCGGCATTCTTACGAAAATCTAGAGGTGACATCGTCTCACTCATAGAACCTCCATAGTCCTGAGCATCTTTAACTCAGGTTGATAATCTTCCACGTTGAAAGCCTCGTTGTCAACCTCGTGTGGCTTCTAGATACGCTATAATGAAATCTTTTGGGCATTCAATTTATACCTAAAGTCGATTTTCCGGATGAAATCAATTTCACTATTGAATCCGAAACTGAGAGTGAACAATCTCTTGATATCGACACGCACACTAAATGAACATGAAATACACGGACGCAGAATTGGAATCTCTCCTGGATGATGTGGAATCAGACCTTGCGGAGCCAAAAGAATCTTGGAAAGGAGACGCTCCCGACAAAGGCAGACACGCTGTATGCGCCTTCGCCAATGATCCTCCAGTGCGTTACAAAGGGAGAATATGGATACGGACTGGCCCGCGGCGAGGACTAGCGACTTCCCAGGATGAACGAATATTAAATGAAAAGAGAAAATTCAGAATTTTGCTTCCCTTTCAGGCTGCTCAAAGTACTCCTTTTCGATCAAGGCCCGTGACTTATTCAACCCTCGCTGGACGGCCGAATCGTAGAGCGAATCAACCCGAATACGATCCCAAAGTTCAGCGATCCGTTTAGTTGGAGAAGCTACGTGCTCTAAATTTATAAACATGCCGCCAGATGCCAGCATGTCAAAAACTTCAGCGTATATTCGCCGCTTGCGAGTGTCTGGTTGGTGATGAATGGAAAAGCCTGATACAACCAAGTCAAGAGGAGAATACTCAGCCACAACTTTAGTCCACTCGGGTAGACTGTAATCAATGGTACAGAAATGAATCGATCCGGGTAACCGTTGAAGTTTCGATCTAGCCGCTTCAAGCATCGGAGCGGAATGGTCCCCAAGGATGGCCGTAGCATCCCTGTAATTCTCCAGGATCACGGCTGCAAGGATTCCGTCACCACATCCGAGATCCATAAAACGGTGGACTGGGTGGCAAAGGTGTTTAATCAGCTTAATCATCACTTCGATCTGTTCTTGAATTAACGGACGCGAATCTTTTCGGTCAAGATAATGGGCCACCACTGATTCGGACTTCCATATTGTATGGTCTATTTCTCCCATGTTTTCCTTCCGCAAGAAATTAATCGGAAGATATTTCATCTCATGCACGAAATCATTTCATTTGGTGAAACATATTTCAAGAAATGGAAAACAGCTCCTATAATGAGGCTACTGGACCTACGATCAAAGAGAATGCACTGGAATCAATGCATCCTTTTGATCTTGTTATCCTTATCCACGAAAACATTTGTGGCTTTGTGGTTCTTGCATTCCGCGTCGTCCAAACTTACATAAGAACAGATTATGACCAAGTCACGCACGGAAACCTTGCGCGCCGCTGCCCCGTTCAGGCAAATCACACCGGAATCAGGTTCCCCTTTGATCACGTACGTCGCGAAACGCTCACCGTTTGATACGTTGTAAATCTGGACTTGTTCGTATTCAAGAATGTCCGACGCGTCAAGTAGAAGGGAATCGATTGTTACGCTTCCTTCATAATCAACACAAGCGCCTGTTACTGTCGCCCGATGTATCTTGGATTTAAGCATTGTCCTTTGCATTAGAATTCTCCCGGATTTGTAAGATCTCGAGGATTTCGTTTTCGTAAATTATTACTTCCCGAATTCCTTAGGTTCGACCTATTGATTTATATCGACCGATTCGGCCAGTAACATGTTGTCGATCAATCGCGTTTTTCCGATCCTTATTGCCAGCACAGCCAAGGCGCTGTCGTTTACAGTTGTAAGGTCTTCCAGAGTTTCCGGATGGACGAGACTTATGTAATCCGGCCTGGCGTCCGGTTCAACCAAGACCCTGTCCTTCATGGCCTGAAGGTAAGTGTTGGGGTCGGACTCCCGTGTGGCAAACAATCTACCAGCAAGCATAAGGGCCTCGTAAAGGCAGATCGCCTGCTTTCTTTGCTCTGGGGTTAGGTAAGCGTTCCTGGAACTCATTGCGAGACCATCTGGTTCCCTGACGGTAGGGCAACCGATTATCCGGACATTAACATTGAGGTCTCGGACCATTTTTTTGATTACCAGGAACTGCTGGTAATCCTTGCTGCCAAAGTAAGCAGTAGCGGGTCGGACAATGTTAAACAGTTTCAAGACAACAGTCGCGACGCCGCGGAAATGACCGGGCCGAGATTTGCCGCAAAGAGGCAGGGACAATCTTTCCAATTCCACGAAGGTTTCGTAACCTGGGCCGTATAGCTCTTGAGCGTCAGGCATGAACAGCACGTCTACGCCAGCGGCTTCGAGTTTTGCGGAGTCTCCCTGCGGATCACGGGGATAAAAGCTGAGGTCTTCGTTGCGGCCGAATTGGGTGGGATTAACAAACACACTTGCCACAACGGTGTCATTTTCCGAGCGCGCCTTTTTTACCAGGCTCAAATGGCCATCATGCAAATATCCCATAGTGGGAACAAAGCCTATGGTCTTGCGACCGGGTATTAGCAATTTTGCCCACTCATTCATTTCGCGAACTGAAGTAATGGTGTCCATTGATTCAGCCATAAAAAAAGCCTTCCCGAGTAAGGGAAGGCGTACAGCGCTACTACTTATTTCCTTCCGTCCCGGTCTATGCGATCCAAGCGGATTTTTATTGTTTTTAGCAATGTGTTCCAGGTCCCTTGAGGAAGGAACTCCAGACCCATTAAATCTAGTATAACGAGATTCTTATTCAGGTCAAGCCCAAATCGCAGTCTAAATCGCTGTTACAATAAATTCCCGAGATTGAAAACGGTCCAATATTAGGCTATTGTTCCGATTGCTTTGCATGTTGCCTTAAACAGACCCAGAATATTCACTTTCAGGATAAGGAATGGAACCTCTAGTTAGTGTAGGGAAAGCCCAGGATTACGATGTCGCGAGACTCAAAGAAAACATATACAAACGTATCGAGGACATTGGAGGATTTGGGGCGATTGTAGGTAGGTCTGATAAGGTCCTGATAAAGCCCAATCTTTTAATGTCAGCAGCCCCGGAGAAGGCGGTTGTGACGCATCCAGCATTTGTGGAAGCAGTAGCGTCACTGATCATTGACCATGGCGCGGGTGTCTTCATTGGGGATAGTCCTCCACTAGGAAACCTTAATAAGGTCCTTGCCAAGTCGGGTTACGATGATTTCATGCGAAAAATGAACATCCAATCCTGCCCGTTTACTCGGAAGAGGAGTCTGGATTGTTGTGACGGACGAGTATTTCGCCGTCTTGAACTGGCTGAAGAAATATTCGAATTCGACAAGATCATAAATTTGCCCAAGCTGAAAACCCATACGCAGATGGGATTGACTATAGCCGTCAAAAATCTCTTTGGGACTGTTGTGGGAACTGACAAGGCGTCGTGGCATTTGAGAGCAGGCAAGAACATTGATCATTTCGCTACCGTCCTCGTACAGATTCTTGAACTGGTGAGACCGGCGGTCTCAATAGTCGATGGTATACTGGGCATGGAGGGAAACGGCCCCAACAATGGCGCGCCTCGATTCATAGGTCTTGTGGCGGCAGGCGTGGACGCAGTCGCCCTGGACGCTGTGTTGGCGTCGCTTGTGAATTTTCCCCCGAACATGATGCGCACTTGCGTCATAGGGCAAGAATTGGGGCTTGGCGTGTCTGATTTGTCTCGGATAACGACAGTGGGAGATGAACTCGACGAATTCCCGATAACTGATTTCAGACAGGCCAAGTCTGTTACCATGGCCTGGAATCTCTCATACTGGAACCCGCTTAGAAGATTTCTTGAAAAATACATGATTACCAGGCCGATGATCGACCATACGCTTTGCAAGAAATGCGGTATCTGTATGACTCACTGTCCGCCGTCAGCCATTTCTGAAAAAAATGGGACCTTTAAAATAGACCGCAAAAAATGCATTTCATGCTTCTGCTGTCAGGAACTTTGCGAGAATGACGCTGTCCGGGTCCTGGAACCCGTCATGGGACGCGTCCTGTCAAGAATTAGCCGCTAGGGGGTCTTTTTAATACCATGAAACAGCTCACTTCCTGCGCCTGGGTAGATTTGCTTGTCTTCATCGCTTGAAAGGGTCGGTTGGGGCCATTTGCCAGGTTGGGGTTCCGCTCCTTCAAGAGTAACTTCGGACGGTCTTTTGTCCACCATCGCAGGGCGCTGTCTTATTTCTTTCCCCCTGACAGAAAAGCTGAACTCGACAGGGATGTTGTTAGGGTCAAAGGAATAAATGGAATAAATAAAGCCGTGGTCCACCATTTCTGATACCCAGAACCCGGCGGCTGAAAGCTTGTCACGTAATTCCCAGAGATCGTCAAGGTTTTCAACTCCGAAAGAGACGTGATCGAATATGACCGGACCTTTAACGGGCGCTCCATGGTCCTTCTCGATAGCCGGTTCGGCTCCGGTCCATTCAAAGAAGGCGATGAGATCAGTGGGTGATATTTCAAAGAAATAGTGCCTGTATCCGGGCGCGCCCAAACCGGCTACTAATCGGAACCCAAGAAGGTCTCGCCAGTAACGGATGGTTTTGTCCATGTCCGAAGTCACCATTGCGAGATGATTTATTCCATTGAACTTGATCATAGCAGTCGCTCCTTGTAATCTTCATGTCAGTGTTGCGCCCGAAGCCCGGGAAGATTGTTTTTGGCGCTTAATCATAATTTACAGCATCCGTGTAAAAGTTCCAAAGACAGAGTGAGTCGTTAATTCTTCGAGAACGTAAAGTCAAGGACAGTGCTAAAAATAACGCCAATAATGCCAAAAAACTTGACAATTCGGCTTGGAAAGTGTACGCGTATAACCTTAAAATTCTTACCTTGACATGGCTAAACCCGGCCGGGGCTGTAAGCCAAGTGTTTAACAGAACACTAAAATCCGTAGCCACCGATATCCGAAGTCAGAAGTGACAAGGATTCATTTAGCTGAATGGTTGGCCTACAAACTAGAGTTCGGAGCGGCTGAAAGAGTTGAATACGTCACTTTGGAGAATCTTTCAGTTACTATTAAAAAATTGATCGGGTAGGCCCCTTCAGTGAGATGTTAGGCAGGGTTTTGCCGCAGACCTTAGAGTCATTGTTAGGGGTTTGAAAAATGGAGAACGCAAACGATAATGTTAGTAGACCTTCTCTTGGAAAATAAAAAAACAATCATCAAACACTGGACTGACCTTACGATTGATACGTATCCTCCGGAAGCCGGTTCATTCATGAGAAATCAAAAAAACCAATTCGCCAATCCAGTTGGGGCGGCTATCGTAAATGGAGTGGAAGCGCTTTTTGACTGGGTAATGAGTGGGAGCAAAGATTATTCTCCTGATGTGGTACGGCGTTTGGATGATATAGTTAGGATTCGGGCAGTTCAGCAGTTCTCTGCGTCGGATGCCTTGGGTTTTATTTTTCTACTCAAGAAATGTTTGAGAGAGTCGATTCCGGAAAAGATGATGAAGGACCAGCATTTTATTGTTGAACTTTTAAAACTGGAATCCAGAGTGGATTCTCTCGCTCTTAGGTCTTTTGACATTTACATGAAATGCCGTGAGAAGCTCTTCGAAATGAGGGCTATGGAAATCAGGAACAGGACATCCCGAATTCTGGAAAGAGCGTGTATGAAATACGGGGCGCCTCACGATTGGTAGCGTCCCTTAGTTGACGATAAAACAGTGTTAAGTTAATTGAGGTGGTCGAATGAACGCATTGTTTTCTTTAGTTTCGGCCCTGATAGCTGTGGTGGCGTTGGTGGCGGTCTCCTGGTTCGGGGTCGAGGCGATAGGTCTTGACTCTGTGTTTGGAGTTATCATCCCTTACATAGCGTTAGCCATATTTGTTATCGGGGTTGTTTACCGAATTGTGGATTGGGCTAGGGTCCCAGTCCCTTTTCGTATTCCAACAACGTGTGGGCAGGGCAAAACGCTGCCTTGGATAAAGGCCGACAACCTGGATTGCCCATACAATACATGGGGTGTAATCGGCAGAATGTTTCTGGAAGTCTTCTTGTTTCGTTCTCTTTTCAGAAACACCAAGGCTGAATTAAGGGAAGGTCCACGAGTCACCTATGCTTCCGCAAAGTGGCTATGGCTTTTCGGCATCCTGTTTCACTATTCTTTTCTGATAATTATCGTACGTCATTTGAGACTTTTCATGGAACCGATTCCCTCATTTGTGCAAACGATCACATCTGTGGACGGGTTTTTCCAGATCATGGTTCCAACCTTCTTCATTACAGACATCCTGTTTCTGGCGGCAGTAACACTTCTTTTCCTAAGAAGGGTCACCTTACCTCAACTTCGCTATATCTCTCTACCGGCAGACTATTTCGCCTTGTTTCTCATATTGGGTATAGGGGTCTCCGGAGTTTTGATGAGGAATTTTTTCAAGGTGGATTTGTTAGGTGTCAAAAGTCTCGCGATGGGCTTGTTTACCTTGCATCCGGTAGCGCCTCCAGGGATTCATCCGATTTTCTATGTGCATCTGTTTTTGGTAAGTGTGCTGATCGCTTATTTCCCGTTCTCAAAACTGATGCACGCTGGTGGAGTATTCTTGAGCCCCACCCGCAACATGGCGAACGTTAACAGAAGTGAGCGTTATGTGAATCCGTGGAATTATCCGGTCAAGGTTCATACTTACGAAGAATATGAAGATGATTTCAGGGAGAAGATGAAAGAAGTCGGCATCCCTGTGGACAAGGAGTAACCATGGATCTACACGATTTACCGAAACCTCAGGATTTAATGGATATAGACCTGAACAAGCCCCCGGAAACTGGGTGGATGAACAATCCCGCCGTGTTCAAGGACGGCACATACAGTTATCCTGCGGCAGGGAAAAATCTCAAAATACTCGGGATGCCCAACCCTCGTCAGTGGGCTCCTGCTGACGAAGATTGGAAGTTACCGGAGAATTGGCAAGAAATAATATTGAAGGGGATGAAAGAACGGCTCGAAAAATACCGGTCTTTCCGACTATTCATGGATATCTGTGTTCGATGTGGAGCATGTGCGGACAAATGCCATTTCTTCATTGGATCCGGTGATCCAAAGAATATGCCGGTTCTAAGGGCCGAACTCATCCGGAGCGTGTATCGAAACGATTTTACTCTACTTGGCAAAATGCTTGGCCGTTTTGGTGGTGGTCGTGAATTGACCATAGATGTGCTGAAAGAATGGTTTTATTACTTCTTCCAGTGCACTGAGTGCAGACGCTGCTCGGTCTTCTGTCCCTACGGGATAGACACAGCGGAAGTCACAATGATAGGCAGGGAACTACTAAATCTGGTTGGCCTGAACATCAACTGGGTTATTGAACCTGTCGCGAACTGCTATCGATATGGAAACCATCTCGGCATCCCGCCTCATGGACTCCTAGACATGTGGGAATTCATGGCGGACGACGTAGAAGATATTACCGGAATCAAAGTAAATCTGCCTGTTAACAAAAAAGGGGCGGAGATTCTTTTCGTCACCCCGTCAGGTGATTATTTCGCAGATCCCGGGACCTACACCTGCATGGGATACATGATGCTGTTCCACGAACTGGGCCTTGATTATACGTGGAGCACTTATGCTTCCGAAGGCGGAAATTTCGGGCTTTTCACATCGCACGAGATGATCAAACGTCTCAACGCAAAGATCTATGCTGAAGCCAAGAGACTCGGGGTCAAATGGATTCTCGGCGGTGAGTGTGGCCACATGTGGCGGGTTGTCCATCAGTACATGGAGACAATGAATGGACCGGCCGACTTTCTGGAAGAGCCGGTTTCCCCGATTACTGGCACTAAGTTTGAAAACGCTAAGCAGACGAAGATGGTGCACATAACCGAGTTTACTTCGGACCTCATCAAAAATGGCAAGCTAAAGCTTGATCCAAGCCGTAACGACAAAATCATCGCCACTTATCATGATTCCTGTAACCCGGCTCGTGCGGCAGGGTTATTGGAAGAGCCTCGTTATGTGATCCGCAACGTGACCAATAACTTCTACGAAATGCCAGAAAACACTATCCGTGAACAGACCTTCTGTTGCGGAGGCGGAGCTGGTCTTGGAAATGACGAGAACATTGAAATGCGTATGCGAGGAGCATTCCCGCGTGCCAGCGCTCTAAACCATGTGGTGGCGAAACACGACGTTAATCGGCTTCTGTGCATGTGCGCTATTGACCGCGCTACCCTCACGGCCCTAACCCATTATTGGGCCCCGGATGTTACCGTCGGCGGTATCCACGAACTCGTGGCCAATGCGCTTGTTATGAATGGTGAAAAGGAACGGACCGTTGATTTACGTGGCGAACCTTTAGGCGATGAAGAGGAGGACGAGTAGAATGTATAACGCTGGAAAAATTATAGCATTAATCGTTATATTTCTCGCCCTGATTACCTCCCCATTTTGGTACGATTTTGGCAAGAGTTCCATGGCGCCTAAGCTTGAGGTTGG
>JARLHM010000038.1 GCA_031292235.1 Syntrophaceae bacterium
GGGAACACGGAATAGCCAAGAAAGCCTTTTGTCGTGTAACCTATTCCGATATAAACAGCTAAGACCACGAACAATCTTTTTAGCCAGATTTCAGGGATATATTTGGAAGTAGCAGGTCCCAGTATTGATCCGATAAATATCCCTATTAATTCAGATCCAACAAGAGTCATGTCAACTGGAACATCCTTTACAAACATGTAAGTGAATATCGACGTTATCATGCTTACGAGAATAGCCAAGGCTGATGTGCCCGCGACGATAAACATAGGTAGCCCCGCGACTGATGTCAAAAACGGAACATAGAGAAAACCACCACCCACTCCAATAAACGCTGAAATAGCAGAGATTACAAAACCACCGATAATTGGCCATATGGGATTAAAAGAGAATTCAACCCCATAAAAGGTAAAGACTATTCGAGAAACTCCCCAACTCTTGACCTGTACTCCCTCATCAGAGGAATTTGCTCCACCTTTTTTCTTCTGGGCTTGAGCGTCTTCGAAAGCTTTTGCCGCTGATTTTGCGGCCTTTCTCCCAGCTTGTCCTGCAGGTGTAGTTTCATAAAAGAGCACACCAGCCACTGCAAAAACTACGATGCCAAAATAGCCGATGTAGCTGCTGAGATTGACTCTCCCGGCAGTAATGACCGGTATCAAGATTGCTCCAAGGACCCCACCACCAGCCAGACACAAAGCCAACGGCATGACCAACCTGCCCATGCGCCAATAAGTTATTGAGGATATGAGAGCTGTCAGACCAGCCAGATACTGATTACAAACTCTAATGGAATCGGTGAGTAATTTGCTCACCGCAGGATTGGTGTCATTAAATGTTTTACCATAATCAGCCAGACCAAACACAGTAATGTGACCAACTCCGGCCATTACTCCACCAAAAGCTCCTACCGACGAGAAAATCCAGCCGACCCAGATCCCCCACAAAATGTACCATAGAAGGAGCGACTTTGGCGCCCCTGGAATACCCATGAATCCTGGAACCGCTTGAGGATCAATCATCCCAACTCCGGTTCCCTCGGGTGTTTTCGCTATGGCTTCCTCAAGTTTCCCGGCATCTGCTGGAGCCGTCAGAATTACTGTTGTGGCAAAAGCTATCACCACAACCGCTCCGAATACCAGCCAAACTTTCCTATCCATCTAAACCTCCTGGTTTATATTTGAGAACACTTCAAAGGTTAATGATAACCTAGATTCGCAGTCTTCGCACAAAGTCTCTGACCTGGGTCTCTAAATCATTTTTTGTCCCGGGCTGCTAAGGCGCCGAAAAAGAAAAACAAAATATTTTGGGGATTAGATCTTAATAATGAGATATATGCTTATATTATTTCAACAATTATAAATCAACCAATTTTTAACCAAAAAATTGTGCCAATCTTGTTACCAAAACTATCCCAAAGCAGTTTTATTATATTTCCCCTTGTTTTGGTTTTGATTCTTCTTGGTTGGATTTTGCTGGATCGCCTTGATTAGTTTAATGAATCATGATAAACACTCGGCAATTATATATCTTCGTTTTTAGGAGCTTAGACTTGGAGCTTAAAGCAATTGCTGACTTTTTATTCGAGGTGGGGATGCTCAAACGCACACCTCGGTCCGGTTTCCAGTTTTTGGGAACAGGTAAAGAGACTGTTGCCGAGCATAGCCTACGTTGCGCGGTCATAGGCTATACCCTGTCCAACATGTCCGGAATTAGTGATACGTCTAAAATCGTGCTGATGTGTCTCTTTCATGATCTTGTGGAAGCACGGACCGGCGACCTGAATTATGTTAATAAGCGGTACGTGACGGCCGATGAGGAAGCGGCCGTAAAAGATATGACAGCGAATCTGCCTTTCGGGGATGAAATTAGAAGGTTGACGGAAGAATTTAATGCAAAAATGACTTTTGAATCCCAGCTTGCAAATGACGCCGACCAGATTGAGATGATACTGCAACTGAAAGAGCTTGGTGACCTTGGCAATCCGTATTCTAGAGAATGGATTTTGACTGTGACAAAGAGGCTACGCACAGAAGAGGGTAAACAGTTGTGCCGTAGTATAATGAATACTGATTTTTCCGCATGGTGGTTCAAAGACAAAGAGGATGAATGGCGGATGCACGCCGTGAAACCTGAATTGAGCGAGAAATAGACTTGGAGTGTTAAGATTCATGTCCTTTTCGAGGATTTCACCGAAGCATACTGACTAAAAACTTTATCGAAGGTGGTGAAAAGGTGAAAAGCCGAATAACCGGGATTTCAGTTTCAACGTCCAAACCGAAGATACTTTTGATTGTCACAGTTCTAGTAATACTTTGCTGTGGTTCTTACTGTTTGGCCCTAGGACTGACGGTAAACGGTGACGAGTGGCCTCCAACCGAGGCCGGCGCCCCAGGGGCTTCGGAGGCGTTTAAACAATTTTCGAATTCTTCCAGTCGTATGCTCCGCAATAAAGAAGAGCCTAAAAACAAGTATCAGTGGCTTTTCAAACAACATCAGCCACAGCAATCCGATTTAAACGTCGACAGTGTGAAACTCCTCGAAAAATTTGACATTGAAGTAAGGGAAGCCAGAAGGTTATATCTCGCAGGAGAAACTGAAAACGCCGTTCTCAAGTACAGAAACGCAATTGATCAATATGAATTTATTCTTGATGACACACCTGCAGTTCATCCCGTACTGAATGATCTCGAACAAAGATTTTCGGTATTTGAAGAAGTCGCCACAAAAATCCTCGGACCGATAAGTTCTGACATCAGAAAAGAAGACTCACCCAGGATATTCCATCTTATGGAAAAAAGACGACTGGCGCGTAGAAACCTTGCAATAAAAAAGGCCGGATTGATCGAACCATACGACGTCCCACCACAATTAATCAATCAAGAGGAAGAAATTCTTAACCAGCTTTTGAGATTGAAAGAAAAAAAGGTTTCTGACCAATCACAGGTAACTGAGGACGAACTTCGAAATTCTTTGGTGGAATTGAGACAGAAAATTGGAAAAACGGCGCCAATTTGGAACCTGTTCCGGAAAGGGCTACCAGTAACCCTGGCTGAAATACAAACCGAAACGTTGCAACCTCATGAACTTCTCATGGATTTCAACCTGCTTTCAGATCGAATTGTAGTTGGCCTGATATCCAAGGAAAAGGCATTTTATATCCAGGCGCCAATTCACAAGACTGAAATTGACAAGGCGATAGTGAACCTTCAGGAAAAACTCAGAGAATATTCTACAGGGGACCAGTCGACTTTTATGGGGCACGCGTGGAAAGAACCGTGCCGCCGTGTCTTCAGACACTTAATAGGCAAACTGCCGCAGATCACGCGCGAAATGACGACCATATTGATTATTCCCGATAGGGCGCTTTGGTATACGCCATTCTCATTGATTCTGGACTCCGAGGACCGCCCGTTTGGTCAGGATAGGCTCATAAGCATGATTCCTTCAGCGGATATACTGAGGGCAATGAGAGTCCACGACAACAACAAACAGAAGTTGACGGCCAAGAATGATCTCCTGGTCTTTGAATCGATCCCATGGGTTACCGAGGAGAGTCTGCGTGAAACATCAGGAACGGAAAAGTCACGCAAGAAGCCTCCTAACAAACTTACGGAAGGCGAAAAGATCGAAAAACTGATTTTGACGAACAGCGTGTATCCCAAACCATCGGACATAGTTATCGGCGTACAGAAAATATTTAAGAACTTTGCGGTGTTCGTGGGGCCTACAGCCACTATCAATTGTTTTGTGGGGCTTAAACCACGCTCGGACAATGTCGCCATTCTAGCAGTGCCATTAGGGGTCCAAGACACAATCTCGGATGAAACTCAGCCCTGTTTCTTCTTTTCTCCAGATAAAACGGGCGAGCGGCGATTCCCGACCAAAGACCTTTTTGCAACACCTATGGCATCGGGGCTCACTGTTCTGCCTATTTCATGGTTCGAAATCCGTGATCCGGAAAACTGCAACGGCGAGGGCCCCTTGTTGATGGACTTGGCCTTAATCTATTCAGGGTCCCGCCTTACTCTAATAAATTATTCAGATCCAAATTGGGGATCTGAACAACCGTTTCTGACAAGCGTACTCAAAAAAATCGCGGCCAAAGAATTACCTGGCCAAGCGCTGGCGGATGTTCCCCGAGAACTGCCCAACGGGATGGATTCGTCTTTTGACGGAAAACCACCGTCCTGGTCGGGCTGGATCCTTCTCGGAGATCCTGAGAGATAAAACTCGGGAAGGAATTGGCTGGGGGAAAATTGGTTTATATGTGAGTCATGAGCGCGGCGGCTTTGGAAGCTGGACGCCGGTTCGTTCAGACAGCCAATTTCCTGGAGAGCCTTGATATAGTTCTGGACGCTGTGTTCTTGTGGAAAATTCCTTTTGTGACACCTTTGCTTAACAGGGATACAGTGGCGTTCAAGAGGTTTCCGGCTTCCGCGGTCTTTTCTTCGGCTGCTTTAAGGTATTTCTTTACGGATGTTTTGACTTTAGATTTATATGACATGTTTCTGAGGCGTTTCTTCTCGTTTTGTCTCATTCTTTTTAAAGCTGACGGATGATTGGCCATTAATCGCTCCTTTTAGGTTTTGCTCTTTTAATATGAGCTTTGCGCAGTTTGTAAAGGGCTTCCATAAGACTGGACCGCGGCGGCGAAGAGCAAGTCTACCGTTTACTATGGAATTTTTCTATATCTCAGAAAAATACGTATTATGTCAATAGATTTTTGGAGAATTCGTGTAAAATCAACATCTCTTCCATTCGCAATTTAAAAAAGCTACCTTTATTCAAGATTCGCAATGTAATTGTAATCCTCGACTGAGGCGTCCGGGAAGCTATTGGGTGTAATATTTTTATGTCGATCGTTCGCAGACAGATCATTCTCAAGGGAACCCTACAAGGAATAGGATTCAGGCCCACTGTTTATAGGCTTGCTAGAAAACACGAACTGGCTGGCTGGGTTATAAACACAACCGAGGCCGTACGCATCGAAATAGAAGGGACGTTAAGCCGGTGCGAGAGTTTCATATCCGAACTGCCTACGGTCACACCCCCGCCCGGCCAAATACAGACGTTTGAAATATTGGAAAAGGCCCCTATAGGCGAAACTTCGTTTCGTATACAAACTAGCCTGGAAACTCAACGTGAGATTACTCCAATCCCTCCCGATGTCGCTGCTTGTCCCGAATGCGTCTCAGAACTCTTTGATCCTAATGACAGACGATATTTATTCCCTTTTGTAACCTGCACGCTTTGCGGCCCTCGCTTCACTGTTGTCCGATCATTCCCTTACGATAGGGAAAGGACAAGCATGGCTGATTTTGAGATGTGCGAAGACTGCGCAACTGAATATAAGGACCCTGATAATCGCCGGTTCCATTCTCAAACCAACTCATGTCCAAATTGCGGCCCCAAGCTGTCATTGGTGGACTCTACGGGAAAGGTCGTCCGGCAAAGTAACCCAATCGTAGAGTGTATCAAACTTCTCAAACAGGGCCAAATTCTTGCGATCAAAGGTTTAGGTGGGTTCCATCTTGCGGTAGACGCCTTAAATAATGACGCTGTTCAGAGGTTGCGTGATCTTAAGGGGAGGCCTGAGAAGCCTTTCGCAGTTATGAGCCGTGACATTGAAGAGGCGAGAAAATACTGTGAAATTAGTCCCATTGAAGCAGGAATCCTCAAGTCAAGTATTGCGCCAATAGTTTTGCTCAGGGCCAGCGGAGAAAAACTCGCCCCGAGGGTCGCCCCTTACGTGGGCACACTAGGAATAATGCTTCCTTATGCCCCGGTTCACCATCTGCTGTTCAGACACCCCTATTTTAATGACACGGACGCCCTTTCCCATCTGGTAATGACTTCCGGTAATAGTTCTGATGAACCGATTGCCGCAGACAATGACGAGGCTTTGGAACGACTTGGATCTATCGCCGACGCTATTCTGCTTCACAATCGTCAGATTGTATTAAGGGCTGATGATTCGATTGTTCGGGTAATCAGGGCAGAACCCACTGTCTTTCGACGCTCACGCGGTTATGTTCCGTTGAGCTTTCCATTTGGAGCGCCGTTTTCTTTAGATTCCGCAGGTTCTGACAAACCCACCTCAGTTGACTCAGTCTCGATTCACCTAGAGAAACCCCCTGCCGTATTGGGGGTAGGAGCTGATCTGAAGAATGCGCCTGCTATATTGGATGGAGAATTGCTCACACCCGGCCCTCATGTTGGGGACCTTGAATCGCCGGAGGCACAGGATTATTTTTCCAAATCAATTGAAATACTTAAAGGGTATCTGAATGTTGATCCGTCGGTAATAGCCTATGATCCGCACCCGGCCTACTTCAGTTCGAAGCTAGCCAAACAGAATGACAAATTTCTTGTTCCAGTCTATCATCACCATGCGCACGCGGTCAGTCTGCTCCTCGAGAATAGTTTGAGCGGTCCCATCCTCTGTGTAGTCTTTGACGGTACCGGCTATGGTGATGACGGAACCATCTGGGGTGGGGAATTTCTGCTTTCCGATAGGACCGGTTTTAAACGGCTCGCACGATTGAGGCCATTTCCCCTGATAGGATCGGAAGCCGCTATTCGAGAGCCTTTGAGGATAGCCGCCGGTTTACTTGCAATGGCCAACGGAGGCTCGATTCCAGAGGACGCTCTTTGGCTCTTTGGTAAGGCCGCTTCCAAAACCAATCTATGGCTGGAGGCATGGAAGAAACGCATAAACGCGCCTTTGACATCATCAGCGGGTAGACTCTTTGACGCGGCGGCCGCAATTGCAGGCTTTAGACGACCTGTTTCTTTTGAGGGCCAGGCAGCGATGTGGCTTGAATCAATAACGGATGGATCCGAAGATGGTTCATATTCTGTTAAATTCCAGGACAAAGGCATATTGGAGCCTGACGTCGCGTCATTGTTGTCTACGATGGCAAATGACGCCCTTGCCGGGACGAAACCGGAAAAACTCGCTGCCCGTTTTCACAATTCTGTTGCAGATGTAATTGTGAAGACTGTGGAGAAGCTGACCGGTTTTAATCTTTCTGGCATAGTAGGGTTAACGGGAGGCTGTTTTCAGAATAAAAAGCTGACTGAGACCGTTGCGGATCGCCTCGAACGTCTCGGGTCAAGGGTTTTATGCCATAAAATGGTACCTGTGAACGATGGTGGCATCGCAGTGGGTCAGGCCGTTGTGGGTAGGGAAATTTGGTTAAGATCAAATGACAGGTTCAGCACCACTCTTAAAAGGCGGTAGCCGATTAATTTCATCTCGCTCATATAATATGAAGATCTGGATAAAGGATTGATCAATGTGTTTAGCTATTCCAATGAAACTTGTTGAAATAACCGGGTTTGGTGTAGGAAAAGTGGACGCCGGTGGAGTAAAGGCGGACGTAAGCCTTGCCATGGCGCCTGACGCCAAAATGGGTGATTATCTGATTGTTCACGCTGGTTTCGCAATTGAGATCCTTGACCATGAAGAAGCTATGATACGACTTGATTTGTTTAGGGAACTGGCTGAAGCCACCGCAACCGAGGCCATAGATTGAGAATCGAAATCGAAAAACGGGCGGCAACGAAATTAGCCGGAGATATAAATTCCATGTTGTCGGGGTACGGAGCATCCATGAAATTCATGGAGGTGTGCGGCACACACACAATGGCAATTCATTCTTCGGGGATCAAGAGTCTTTTTACCAGTAAACTCGTTTTAGTTTCAGGGCCTGGTTGTCCTGTCTGTGTAACTGAAAAGCTGTTTATCGATCAGGCGATATTTCTGGGGAAGAAATTTGGAGCATGCCTCGTGACCTTCGGAGACCTCATTAGAGTACCGGGCACGGAGGGCTCGCTCGCCGACCTGAGGTCTCAGGGCGGGTCAGTCAAGGTAGTTTACTCTCCAATGGACGTTATAGGAATTGCCGCTCAGGTGGCCCCTCAACCCGTGGTCTTCCTGGGGGTTGGGTTTGAGACAACGATCCCGACTGTTGCCGTGACCCTAAAGACAGCCCTTTCCCAGAATGTTGGAAACCTGTTTGTATTGCCTGCGTTCAAGACTATTCACAGGCCATTGAAGATACTGGCTTCCCAGAAGGACCTATCTGGGTTTTTATTGCCCGGTCATGTTTCCGCTATTATTGGCGCTGATTCTTACGATTATCTTCCGCGGGATCACCAAAAGCCTGGGGTCATAGCGGGTTTCGATGGTTTGGACATATTATTGGCCATTCGGAGCCTTGTGAAAATGACTGTAAAAAATGAGGCGCGGATTGAGAATGAATACCGAACGGTCGTCAAACCAGAGGGTAATGTTGTCGCAAGGGCCCTAATAGATGAAGTTTTCGAACCGGCAGACGCTTCCTGGCGCGGCCTCGGGGTGATACCAGGAAGTGGTTTGGCATTAAGGACGCCTTACGATGCCTTTGACGCCTTAAAGCGTTTCCCGATGGAAGTTCCGGCTGCGCCGGATGACCCTCGCTGCAAGTGCGCCCGAATATTGACGGGAGAACTCACTCCAAACCAGTGCGGCCTGTTTGGCGGAGAATGTGTGCCTGAAGCCCCCGTAGGTCCATGTATGGTCTCGTCCGAAGGCACTTGCGCCGCATATTACAAATATGGAGGAGGTTCTGTTGACGCCTAGCTTTCAGGTAAATTCTATTTCACTGGCGCATGGTGGCGGCGGGAAGATGAGCCGACAACTCATACGTGACCTGATTATGCCTCGACTTAATCGAGGGAAGCTCGCTGCGCTCCCTGATTCAGTGGTGTTGTCGAACCTTGGCGACAAAATTGCTTTTACTACTGATTCGTTCGTAGTCTCACCCATTTTTTTTCCGGGTGGAAATATCGGATCTTTGTCCGTGCACGGAACATGCAATGATCTGGCGTGTTCGGGCGCCCAGCCTGTTTTTTTGTCCGTGGGACTAATCCTGGAGGAAGGATTCCCTATGGAAAAACTCTCCAGATTACTGGATTCCATGTCCGAAGCTGCGGACATTTGCGGTGTAGAGATTGTGACAGGAGATACAAAAGTTACTCCTAAAGGCGCCACAGACCTAATCTTCATCAATACAGCCGGCATTGGTAAAGTCCGATCTGCCGTTGAGTTGACCCCAACTCGTATTGCTCCCGGTGACGCGATAATTGTTAGTGGCCCTGTGGGCAATCATGGAATGGCGGTAATGTTGAGCCGGGCGGAATTTTCTTTCGACTTTGATGTAAAATCAGACTCTGCGGGTATCTGGCCTGTTGTTGAAAGATTATTGACGCTGGAAAGCGGCCTCAAATTTTTGAGGGACCCCACCAGGGGCGGACTTAGCGCCACTCTCAACGAGATCGCCGGTCTCACAGGTTTTACTGTTTCAGTCGATGAGTCTATGATACCAGTCTCTCCAGAGGTTTCAGCAGCCGCCGAGTTACTGGGGATCAATCCATTGGAGGCCGCTAATGAAGGGAAGGTCGTCGCCGTTATTGACAGCGGTAGCGTAGACAGGGCCTTTGATTTGTTGAACGATTGTCCACAAGCGGTCGGCGCTTCTCTTATCGGTTCGGTCATTGGTGAAAATAAACCCCGGGTAATCATGAAAACACGTATCGGCGGATCGAGGGTTCTTTCAGAGCCTATGGGAGAGTTACTTCCTAGAATTTGCTAAGTATGCCCAAAAATATTTTCAGAACGTCTTTGAATCACTCAAATTTTTTGTCAGTCTAAGACTTTGTCTGACAAGGGGAACTCAAAATGGATGAAGGGTTAAAACTGGAAACATCGGAAAATCCAGGGTCACCATGCGCAATCATTAGACCGGGCGGGTCTTCAAAGGGACGCAGCGAAGATAACCCTTACGCAAACGCTCTAACCCAATTTGATAAGGCCGTATCCCACTTGAACCTGAAGCGTGGTGTTGTAGATATGCTTCGCTGCCCCAAGCGGGAATTATCAGTAAACTTTCCTGTGATGATGGACAACGGCGACATAAGAATTTTCCGGGGCTATCGCGTGCATCATTCTGTCGTGAAAGGGCCGACCAAAGGCGGAATCAGGTATTCGCCAAATGTGACTTTGGACGAAGTTCGCGCTCTTGCGATGTGGATGAGTTGGAAGTGCGCTCTTATGAACCTCCCTTACGGTGGCGCCAAAGGAGGGGTCATTGTAAACCCCAAACTGTTGTCCTCACGTGAGCTTGAGCGTCTTACTCGAAGATATTCGACTGAAATCAGTGTCCTGATGGGACCTGAAAGCGATATACCAGCTCCGGATGTCGGTACTAATCCTCAGGTAATGGCCTGGATCATGGATACATATTCCATGCACCGCGGATTTTCGATCCCCGCGGTGGTGACGGGCAAGCCTGTGGAGATAGGAGGATCGCTGGGGAGGACTGAAGCGACTGGGCGTGGCGTGGGTTTTTGTATACTCGAAGCCCTAAAGCTCAGGGGTATAGGTCCGAAAAACGCTACAGTCGCCATTCAGGGATTCGGGAATGTCGGTTCAGTAGCCGCCAGGATGGTCCAAGAATTGGGTATGAAGCTGGTGGCGGTCAGTTGTTCTAAAGGTGGGCTTTATAGTGGTGATGGTATTGATCTGTCAAGCGTTACTCGACACCTTGAACGGGGAGGTTGTGTAACGAATTTTGCCGGAACGGATTCAATTTCCAATGAAGAATTGTTAACCCTGGAATGCGACGTGTTGATTGCTGCGGCGGTTGAAAACCAAATCACTTCACAGAACGCCGACAAGATTAAGGCAAAGATCGTGGCTGAGGGCGCTAATGGTCCTACCACGCCTGAAGCCGATGAAATCCTGAGCGAAAAGGACGTATTCATCATCCCTGACATTTTATGTAACGCCGGCGGAGTCACTGTTAGTTATCTGGAGTGGGTTCAGGACCTTCAGGCATTTTTCTGGCCGGTGGAAGAGATCAACCGAAAACTGCAATACTTGATGGCCAAAGCGTTTGAAAACGTTATAGCCGCTGCCAAACAATTCAGGGTTTCAAACAGGGAGGCGGCTCAAATCCTTGCGATTCAGAGGATATCGGACGCAACACTGATCCGCGGTATCTATCCCTAGCAATGGGTGGGGTTCAACATGATTCTCGGGGCGCTGGTCGCCAATTCTCCAGGTCTTCAATGATACGCTTACCCGTAGCGTACTTGTTAAAGTTCCGCGATGGGGCCCTTGAACCTGTTTCAAGAAATTTGATTACCTTGTCGCCGAAGTCGGTATTTAGCGCCTCTTCTTCATTGAGAACAACCATGTTATGGGCTTGGCTGCTTCTGGCCCGTTGTTCCTGTTCACCGGAGCCGTGGCTCTCTGGAATGATGATTGCCTTCACGCCGGTTAAGAGAATTTCATTCATGGTATTGTACCCTGCACGGGATATAACCAGATCAGCATGATTGAACAGATCAACGAGGTCCATAGTAAAGCTTAAAAAACGCACTCCTTTCCCTAGAGGATGCGACACCAATGTCTCACTGGACCTTGGATCAAGATAAGTATCTAGGACCATTACAATCTGATATCCGGATTGCAACCCATACCTTTTTATGAAATCCAAAATTCGCAAGGACAGATCTAGCACCCTGCCATTACGACCAAGAGACACCACTATCAGTGGCCTGTCCGGGAGCCCACATCGTTCCAGCGCCTGGTTTCTGTTAGGAAGCTCATCAAGTGTTCTGTTGGTTATCTTGCCAAGATATTGGATCTTTTTCTCAAGCTCAGGGTCGTTCCCCAAAAACTCTTTATTAATATCAATAACGTCTCTGTCTTCAAGCACATACATGAAGTCGTATAGCGAACCTATATTGATTGATTCCGAACGGTGTCGAGGGTTCTGATATGGTATTCTGAGCAAAGGGATCCATTTCATGATACCCCGACATATGTGGACAACAGCAAAATCTACAGGTCCGCCTTTCCTCATCCATTTCTTCATGAGTAGGGGAATGAGTTCACTCATCTGGCCGGTCATATTGTGTTCAATTATTAGCGCGTCTGGTTGCAGAAAATCAAAACTGGCGAGAATCAGGCGTTGACGAAAGTCAAAGATATTTTCCAGCTCAAACCCGGAAAGGTAGCGAGAGCGGAGGGGACTGTTCTTGGAATCGATATCAAGCTTTACCGATGGTAATTTGATTACCTCAACGCCCTCCCTGAAAAAGACTTGGGGCACTGAGGTTCCTGACACTACGAGGAAATCAATATCCGGTCGCCATTTTCTTATACCGGTTATAACGGCTGAAGTCCTGAACGCATGTCCTACCCCTATTGAATTGTGAGTATAAACGAGGATTCGTTTAATATGATGGTTCATTATTTCAATAGAGTCCTGTTCAAATCGCGTTCAAAGCAGCGGAATCATATCGTAGCCAACAAACAATGTCCTTAAAATTCTTATGGCTCTGTTCTTGATTAGACCACACAACCCAGCGCATCGCAACCCCGCAGATCAAGAGATTCAGCAAAATGACACGCGACAAAATGGGTCGGGCTAATCTCTCGAAGCGCCGGATTTTCTGTTGAGCATACCGTTTTTGAATAGATACATCGAGGGTGAAATGCGCATCCTGGAGGAGGATTGATAGGGTCAGCAGGATCTCCTTTTAGTATTATCTTGCGACCTAGGAATTCCGGACGAGTAGTTGGAACATTTGACATAAGAGCTTCAGTGTACGGGTGTCTGGGGCGTTTAAACAGCACATCGGCAGGAGCGTATTCTACTACTCTACCAACATACATCAGGAGTATCTTCTTACTAATATGTCTAATCAACCCAAGGTCATGCGATATGAACAGATAGGCTATTCCCATTTTATTCTGAATTTCCATGGCAAGATTTACAATCTGGGCCTGAACTGAGACATCAAGGGCTGATGTGGGCTCATCTGCTACCAGTAAATGCGGATACAAAGCTAGTGCCCTGGCCAGACTTATCCTTTGCCTTTGCCCACCAGAGAAGGCATGTGGATATCTCTTCAGATACTGAACCTTTAACCCCACCATCTCAATAAGTTCACGCACACGACCTTCAAGTTCTGTCCCTCTGGCAATTTTATTTACGACAAGCGGCTCAGCCAGAATTTCACGAATAGTCATTCTGGGGTTCAGTGAAGCAAAAGGATCCTGAAAAACCATTTGGACGTGGCGACGGTAAGGTTTCATTTCCGTTGAGGTCAATGCCGCAAGATTGACCCTGGCAGAACCGTCAGGAGGTTGAAACCAAATTTCTCCTGCTGTCGAACGGTAGGCCCCCATTATCAAGCGTCCAACCGTTGTTTTTCCGCATCCCGATTCTCCGGCCAGGCCCAGTGTTTCTCCGGGGTCAATTTTGAAACTTATTCCATCTACCGCCTTGACGTGTCCGACAACCTTTCGGAACACGCCCCTGTGGATTGGAAAATGCTGCTTCAGGTCTTTAATCTCAAGTAAAGGTCCTGATTCGGACAAAAAATCACCTCACATGGTTACACAGACTCTTGGGCAAGCCACATAATGTCTATCTTCGATTTGATTTAATTCATATGGATTGTCGCGACATACGGACGCGCCTCCACATTCTGCGCATCGACCCCAAAAAGGACAACCTGAAATATGGGTCAATGGATCTGGAAGTGTTCCCTCAATAGTCGCCAATTCGGTCCCAACCGGAGTATCGATTCCCGGCACTGACCTGAGCAGTGCCCTTGTGTAGGGATGGACAGGGTTTCTAAAAATGACATCGACAGGCGCTTGCTCCATTACCCTACCAAAATAGACAACCAGCACGTCATCACTTATATCGGATATGATTCCAAGGTTGTGTGAAATAAACAAAATGGCCATACCGAATTCTTCCTGCAAATCTTTTAGCAAGGCTAAAATCTGGGCCTGTATCGTGACATCGAGAGCTGTAGTTGGCTCATCCGCTATGAGAATGCGGGGATTGCAAATTAACGCCATTGCAATCATGGCGCGCTGTCGCATACCGCCGGACAACTGATGAGGATACGAGCCAATTCTCTTTTCCGGTTGAGGAATCCCTACCCTTTTCAACATTTCTATGGCCCGGTTACGTGCTTCATGGCTTGAAACATCGGCATGAATCTTAAGGGCCTCTATAATCTGTGACCCAACTGTATGCACTGGGCTGAACGAATTCATCGGTTCCTGAAAAATCATAGAAATGTCTTTGCCGCGTATGTTGCGCGCCGCTGAGCTTTTTGGTTTAAGCGTAACCAGATCAAGACGATTGTCTGCCTCGTTTTGGTCCTTCACTTCCGTGGCAAGCCAGATTTTTCCATCTACTATGCGACCGGGAGATGGGACAATTCTTAGAATTGAAAGGCCTATGACGCTTTTCCCGCTGCCGGACTCACCAACTATGCCGAGGGTCTTTCCAGGCTGCACTGAAAAACTCACACCGTCAACAGCGCGAGACACACCCTCTTCAAGGTAAAAATGAACCTTCAAGTTTTCTACTTCTAGAATAGGTCTCATTAAAAATCACCTGGAGTATGGATCGACAGCGTCACGCAGACCATCACCAACAAAATTGAACGAGAGCACAATAATTATTACAAAAAAGACTGGGAGAAGAAGCCAGGGATAAAGCGCTACTGTGGTAACATTCTGGGCCTCCTTTAAAAGGACCCCCAGGCTTGTTATGGGTGGACGCAGCCCGATCCCAAGGAATGATAGCGCCGTTTCGGCAAGTATCATTCCAGGTATGGCCAGCGTAACGGAAACGATGATATGGCTCATAAAAGATGGGAGAAGATGTTTGAAGATTATGCGGGCGTCGGAAGCCCCGATGAATTTCGCGGCCAGGACAAATTCCTCTTCCCGTAAGGACATGAGCTTCCCACGAACCATTCTAGCCAAGTCCGTCCAACCAACAAGCGATAGTATAATTGTAATAGCGAAATACACTTTTAATGCGGGCCAGTGAGGCGGCATGGCGGCGGAAAGCCCCATCCACAGCGGTATACTAGGAAAACAGCGGATCGTTTCAATAATCCTCTGAATTATCCCATCAGACCATCCGCCGAAATATCCTGAAACACCTCCAAGCGTCACTCCCAACAAAAGACTCATCAACACCCCTATCATTCCTATTGATAATGATATCCGGGTCCCGTACAGACAGCGTGAAAAAACATCACGGCCCATACGGTCAGCTCCGAACAGGAAAAGTGTCCCTGGCTTTTCAACTCCGAACAGATGCCTGTCCCACTTCCATTCTCCCCAGAAATGGTAGGGGTCACCTTTAACCAAGAATTTTATCGGAAAATGTGTTCCAGAAACCTCAATGACAGTGGCCTTATAGTGTTCCAGATCTAGTTCTAGACGGCATTGCCGCACAAAGGGCCAACAAAGCTTATTGTCCTTATCGAATAGATAAATCTTGCTAATCGGGGAGTATATGGCCTCCAGATGTATCGTGTCCTTGTTATAAGGCGCTAGAAACTCACAAAATACCGCTGTGAAATACATTCCGCAGATCGAGACGAGACCTATCATCGCCAGAGTGTGTTTACGGTATCGCCACCAGATTAAGCGCCTAGTAGATGCGTTGAGATATTTGAGCTGCCTTTCGCTCGTATGATCTTCTTTCATAGGCCCTCGCGTGCGCCAAACCTGATTCGAGGATCCACCCATGCCAGCAGTATGTCCGAAACTAAGGTGCCTATTACCGTAAGGCAGCTTAAAAACATTATGAACGTTCCGGCCAACTGCATGTCCTGACTCATTAACGCGCTCAAAAGTAACGGACCGGTAGTTGGCAAATTCAAGACCACGGCGGTAATCGCAATTCCAGAAATCAGTTCGGGCAGTGTCCAGCCTATGGTGCTAACCAAGGGGTTAATCGCCACTCTGACCGGGTATTTCAAGATCAGGCGGGTTTCAGAAAGCCCCTTGGCGCGAGCCGTAACGACATAAGGCTTGCGCAATTCATCCAATAAATTGCCTCTGATGATTCTTATGAATTTTGCCGTGTGCGCCAGTCCCACAATAATCACCGGGACCCAAAGATGCTCCATCAGATCGATAACTTTTGCGAAACTCCATGGAGCATCTGCAAAGTGGGGAGAAAACAGCCCGCCAATACTTAAACCGAAGTATGCGTAAGACACCCAAAGGAGGACCAGGGCAAGGAGAAAATTGGGTGTAGCCAAACCGATAAAACCCAAGACAGTAAGGATATAATCGAGCCATGAGTATTGACGCACAGCCGAATAGATCCCGATTGGAATAGAAACGGCCCAGGTAAAAAGCAGTGTACATACTGAAATCACAACTGTAAGGCTCAGTCGTTCGCCAATTAATTCCGAAACAGGTTTATTCCATTCAAATGAGTGGCCAAAATCGCCATGTATGAAGTTCCAGGCCCACTTTAGGTACTGTATGTACATAGGCTGATCCAGGCCAAAGCGTGTACGTAAAGATTCGAGTTCAGCCTGGTCCACAGTCTCACCACTGGCGGACAGTTGCGCCACATAAGTGGTCAGAAAATCGCCAGGAGGAAGCTGAATTATGGTAAAAGAAATTATTGAAATAGCTATAAGGGTAGGAATCATTATCATGATGCGACGAATTAGGTATGCAAGCACGATGGTTCCCCTTTATCGACGGAATAAAGCATAAAATCGGCTAGTTTTGAATGAACTTAAAACACTCTGTCAATTCATGTCATCATTTTACGCCGAATCTTTTTGGTTCAAAAGAAAACTGTTCGGGGTGAATAGGCCCGGGATTCGGGTATATCCAGCTTTGAATATCTCTCTTGGGTACATTAAACATTCTTTTCGAAACAACATAATAGTCCGGAGGATCCTGGACAAGACCGATGACCCACAAATTCTTTTCATCAGACTCAATAATTTTTTTGAACAATTCCCTTTGTTTCTCGCTGGAAACCGTTTTGAGAATGTCAGAGTAGGTCTTCATCTGGTCATTAATTTCTGGAGGAGGTTCCTCACCCCTGGACCCTTTGCTTTGAAACCACAAACCAAACAGGGGAGCGTTTAAACTTTCTGAGCTGTATGGAAAGTACCAGCGCGGGTCGAGCAAACACTCCAATCCTCCATCTCCAGGCCACAAAGCGATGTCATGGGTCGCGTTCTGTGTTCGCTGTCTGAACAATTCCATTGTCTCGGATTTGATTTCAGCGTCAATGCCAACTTTCTTCAGGTTCGAAGCCACAATTTCAGCGGTATCAACCCAACCCGACATAGACGCGACAACATCCAACGAAATTTGCAACGGAGCGCCATCAGGTCGGAGCCGCTTCCCGTCTTTAGATGTCTTTAGTCCCATTTCGTCAAGCAGGGCGTTAGCCTTGGCAGGATCAAAATCCGTGTAAGCCTTTTCATAAGAGGCGCTGTAGAACTCTGAGTCTTTGAGAGGCGCCGCCTGTCTTGGGGTTCCTTTGTCCCGACAGACAATTTTATTAATTTCAGTTCTGTTCACCGCGTAAGATAGAGCAATCCTAAAACGTTTATCAGAAAATATTGCTTTAATAATCGGGTCTTTATGATTGATATTCGGGGCAAGTAGAATTCCTACCGAAGCAGATAGCGTCTTTGGAACAAGTCGGAACTTGCCATTCCCTTCACTAGCCAACAAAAGCACTGTATTCTGCATGCTCCCGAGATGCCGGCCCTGCATGTCTATTTCACCAGCGATAGCCTTGAGCACTATCGTTTTCGGGTCCGTGACTAATTCGTGGACAACTGTTTCAATATAAGGGAGCTGGTTTCCCTCCGGATCAATTTTCCAGTAATAGGGGTTACGCTCCATTACGAAACGCTTTGAAGGAGCAGGGACTTTGGTTATCCAAGCGCAAAGGGAGGGATACTTTGAACTTACAAACATAGCGTGTCTAAGGCCGGAAACATCTTGAAAAAGCTTAACCCAGTTGGTCGCGTGGCGTTTCTTAATAAGCTGTTCAAGTTGAGTTGGATCGGCGTATTTTTTGTGAAACTTTTTGAGGTAATGTTTTGGTTTGGTCACCAGCTCCATAGCATAAGGGCAGGCCAGTTCCTGTAGGAAAATAGCGTATGGCTTCGAGAATTCAACCCGAAAGGAGTAGTCGTCAATTTTGACGACTTTCGGAGGATCACCGTCAGGAGACAACCAGTTTGGAATCGATGTTGTGAGTTCCTTGTTGAAGAGAATGTCTTCAAAATAGAACATTATGTCGTCAACGGTAAACGGTTCTCCATCCGACCATCTTATGCCCTTGACGAGGTGGAAAGTGTAGATTTGTCCCGATTCGTCCATCTCCCAACTCTCTGCAAGGTTGGGCACAACCTGAAATTGCGGGCTCCAACGCACCAAAGGCTCGTAGAGTATCCTTCGGACACCGACCAAATCCGAAAGTCCTGTATAGGCGCACCGCCAAACGCCTCCATAATGACCGATCTTGTCAAAAGGTGTTACTATAACGGGCTGGGGAGGCAGACGATTTTCTATAGACGGAATGGTCCCCGCCTTAACCGCCTTGGATAAACTTGGCGCTTCGTTGAAAGCATTGGCGCAAGTTAAGAAAAACAGTAAAAAGAAAAACAGCGTGAATGGAACAGATCCAGTCAACTTTTTCCTGCTTAACCAACCGGGCATGAGCCAGCCTCTTTTTTTTCAGTCCAGGCTAGGACAAATCACAATATCATATGCTTAAAAAGGAATGTCATCGTCCGGCGGTGGTGGGGAATACGCTCCCCTATCGTCAGATCGGGGTTTCGCAGCCCCAGCGTTCTGCCCTGATGCAGGAACGTTTCTCTTCACTCCTTCATCCTGGCCCCTACTCGATGAGCCGATGTTACCCAGCAATATGATGTCATTTGCCACTATTTCGACTGTCAGTCTTTTGTTGCCGTCTTGGTCTTCCCATTCTCTGGACTGTATGCGACCTTCTACGTATACCTGCTTACCCTTGCTGAGGAACTCCCCGCAGATTTCTCCAAGGCGTCCCCAGGCTACTACTCGATGCCATTCGGTTTTTTCTTGATCTTTCCCCTCTTGGTCCTTCCATCTTTGTGAAGTAGCAAGAGAAAATGTAGCGACCGCTCTACCTGACGCCGTGTAGCGCACCTCGGGGTCCTTCCCAACGTTTCCCAGAAGAAGCACCTTATTTAAAGACCTCTGGGCCATAATCGCCTCCCTCCTTGTAAAAAAACACAGGAAAAAATTTGCCGTAGGCTTACCAGAAAGGTTATCCTCTATGAAATGAAGCACGCTTGTCAAGCTCAAAGGGTTAACATGTCCTGATAAGGAGGAATCCCCTGACAATAAGGCGCCGAATGGTTCAATTACTTCAAGAAAGCTCATCTACGGCCCGAGATTTGTCCCGAGCTTTGGGCATTCCCGAGAAAGAAGTATATTACCATCTCTCGCATATCGAGAAATCTTTGCGATTACGAGGCGGAGTGATCCAAGAGCCTGCGCGTTGTCTGGACTGCGGCTTCAATTTCAAGAAACGACATCGACTTACATCTCCGAGCCGATGCCCTATTTGTCGTTCCGAGGCAATAACACCTCCAGTGTATTATTTAAGAGTTCCCAACAAACCAGTTTTGCCTGTTGAAGCGCAGGATGACTTTTTACCGAGACTAAGTTCCGGTTTAGGAAGGTGTAATGAGATGAATCGCTCCATTTTTCATGATGACGATCCTCCTGATTTCTGTGAATTCAAGGAGGATCAACTGATCCCTTCCCAGGAAAACAGGATACGTGAAGTAATCTCCGCGATGGTCCGGTCATGCAATGACGACAAGACCATAGACCATGTCGGCGCAACTCTGATACCTTCAAAGGATGAGATCATAAAAATATTAGGGATGTTGCAGGATATTTTATTCCCAGGCTTTTTCGGCCGACAGGAGTTAAGTCCTTCAACATTGGAATATCATCTCGGCAATGAATTGATAAGTTTGTACGAATCGCTTTCAGCTCAACTGTCCAGAAGTATAAGACACGAATGCCGAAGAATGGACAGTCTTTGCGTGAAATGCGTTCAGAGGGGGAGCGAGGAAGCGATCCTGTTCATGGAGAAATTGCCCGCATTAAGACTTGCTCTAGCCCTTGATGTAAAGGCCCATTACGACGGTGACCCGGCGGCAAAAAGTCTGGATGAAATTGTTTTTTCGTACCCCGGTTTGTACGCTATTTTCGTTTACAGAGTAGCGCATGAGCTGTTCGTGAAGAACATACCTTTAATGCCCAGAATAATGACGGAACATGCTCACTCGCTGACTGGAATCGATATAAATCCCGGCGCTACAATAGGAAAGGAATTCTTTATTGATCACGGAACCGGCGTAGTCATAGGAGAAACCACAAATATCGGGGACCGTGTTCGAATATATCAGGGCGTAACGTTGGGGGCGTTATCAGTCCCCCGTGAGTCCGAAGGTGGAAACTATTTGAGAGGTCGAAAGAGGCATCCTACTATAGAGGATGCCGTCACGATATATGCGCAGGCGACAATCTTAGGGGGCGAAACTATAATTGGCGCTCGGTCGGTCATAGGTGGAAATGTCTGGCTCACATCTTCTGTTCCCGCGGATACAACTGTATTGATAGAGCCGCCCCGCCATGTTTTCAAGGATGACAGCGGCAAATAAAAAACCATCTCTACTTAATATTCAGCCCCGACATTAAAATTGCTCCATAGTATTGATGATAAGCGACGTTTTTGTTAAAATCGATCAGTTAAGTCATTGTTGATACTTTTTTACAAATTTGGAGAAGCACTTTGCCAAAAATTTATTATGATCACGACGCTGATCCATCGTTTTTGCAGGGCAAAACGGTGGCCATCATTGGCTATGGGAGTCAGGGGCACGCCCATGCTCTCAATCTGTCAGATTCAGGTGTTAAGGTAATTGTCGGTTTGCAGAGATCGAGTCGACGGTGGGACAAGGTCATGCAAGACGGCCTGGAAGTTATGGAAGTGGATGCCGCGACAAAACAGGCTGACATAGTCATGATTCTAGTGCCTGACGAAATTCAGGGGAGCCTCTATCGCGACAAAATTTGTCCCCATCTGGGCAAGGGCAAAACATTGGCTTTCGCTCATGGTTTCAATATTCATTTTAACCAGATACAGCCGCATGAGGATGTTGATGTTTTTATGATAGCTCCCAAGGGTCCAGGCCATTTGGTGCGACGCATGTACAAGACCGGCTTTGGTGTGCCGGCTCTCTTGGCGGTTTACCAAAACCCCGGCGGTAATTGCAGAGAGGTCGGAATGGCCTATGCCAGAGCGCTTGGCGCCACCAGAGCAGGGCTGATAGAAACCACTTTCGCAGAAGAGACGGAAACGGACCTTTTCGGCGAACAGGCTGTGTTGTGTGGTGGAGTTACCGCATTGGTACAGGCTGGGTTCGAAACGCTTGTGGAAGCCGGCTATCAACCGGAGATCGCCTATTTCGAGTGTCTTCATGAATTGAAACTGATTGTTGATTTAATCTATGAAGGCGGAATTGGAAGAATGCGCTATTCAGTAAGCAACACCGCCGAATATGGTGATTTAACGCGAGGCCCAAGAATTATAACTGAGCAAACGCGACAAGAAATGAAAAAGATCTTGAATGAGATTCGTTCGGGTGAATTTGCCAAGGAATGGATACTTGAAAACGCGGCTGGCCGACCGGTATTCCTGGCCAAGGAGAGAATGGGCGCCGAACATCCGATCGAAAGAGTCGGCCAAGATTTAAGATCAATGATGAGTTGGATTTCTTCCGGCCTGGAAGAGAAGTAATTCGCTATCTGTTCCAGTCGTCAGATTCTGTTACTTTGCGATCGGGAACCTGCCACGCGAGGCGCGTTATTGACAGACCTGCTCAACATGAAAAGCAGCCATGTTAATTTCGCGTACAATGATTTTCTTGTTCTGGAATTTTCGAGGTTAACTCGTGTTTAAGCGAGGAGTGGACGATTTTCTTAGAAAGGCCCTTTCCAGTTATGATCAAGAGTGTTCGTATCAAGAATTTCAAGAATTTCAAAGAAGCCAATTTTGACGTCAAGCCCGTAAATATCTTTATTGGGCCAAACGGAACGGGGAAGTCAAACTTGGGCAATTTCCTCCTTATGATGAGTTTCCTTGCATCCGGACCTTTCAATAGCGCTTTCGGTCCTGGCCCATTTACATTTCGTCAGACGCTGAGTCGCAAATCTCGAGAGCAAGCGGATAATCAGGATTTCGATCTCCATTTTGAAGTGACATTGGAAGTGGAACAAACAAATTACGTATACCGTCTGATTTTCACGGAAATACGGAGGAATGAGTATCTAATTAAGGAAGAAACCCTCCAGGAGATCCAGGGTGAAATCCTGTTCACTATAAACGACGTGAAGGCCCGTGAATCAAAGATGTCTCAAATGAGGAAAGGCCACGCGTGGAACGATTCTGAGAAAAGAATCCGATCGGTTGCTCAGTACCTGTCGAAAATAAAACGGTATCGTTTTGTTCCCGACTTGATCAAAAAGCCCGCACAAATTCAGGATTCTTACCTGCTCGACCACACTGGAGAAAACCTCGCGGCGGTGATTCATTTTCTTGAACGAAACTACCCGGAGAATTATTTCAAGACTGTTCAGGAAGTAAAACGCGCAATTCCAGAAATTAGGAGGATTTTTACACCACACCTTGGTGACCCTGGACAAGTCGGCATCGGAGTCGAAGAGAAGCACAAGACAGGATATTTTGTAGGTCCACAATTATCAGAAGGGTTTCTTGTATTTCTGGCGGTTTGTACTTTGTTCAACTTGCCCGATCAACCCCGAATATTTTTTATTGAGGAACCTGAGACCTATCTGAATCCAAATCGGTTGAGAGTGATCTACGGTCTAATGCATCGCTACGCATCCGTAAATCCGGACAAACAAATACTCATGAGTTCCCATTCTCCATATTTTATCGACTGGTCGGATAACGCGCCGGAAGAACTTACTCTCCTGCAGGAAAAAGATGGTTGGGTCGAATTGCGCAATCTAGGGGGAGTTGGCGACTTGCGATGTTTTCTAGAAGAAGATCCATGGGGACGTTCGTGGGTATCAAAGTTTTTCAGGGCTGATTTTGCTGATGATCCTGTCCCAGAATTCGACCTTGGCGATGCCGGGGATCAAGGAGACGATTTTGATGATTTGGGACTGGAAGTTGTCGATCACAACTCGGGAGAGTCGCATTAGAGATTTTTGTCGACGAAAATTAACGGGGCTTCAGGTCTTTTCTATTGTTTTAACTGATTCAACTCCGGTCTCAGAGATTGGCGTCTGCTGAAAATTTTGCCTTAAAATGGTCGGGCGTAAAATTCACCACAAAAATTGTACGGCTTAATACGAAACATCTAGCAGAATAATAGAGAACATGTTAATCACTAAGTTTGACATCTTTCTAAACTGTCACCCGGCAAAGATTAAATCATCATCATAAAAAGGAGCGCTGAGATGGGCTTTTTGCAGATCTTGACTTATTTAAGTGGCCTGGTTTTTGTGATCGCATTTGGCGCAAAATTGTTGAAGTATGCGACGATGCCGATGCATGTGCGATGGGAACTTTATCCAATACCTCATGAGGGCAAGGAATGGGGTGGTTCTTTTTATGAGGAAATCGACCATTGGAAAAAAGTTCGTCATAAGGACCACATGGCTCAGTACAGATTCATGGTTCCAGAAATACTTTTTATCAGGGCTTTGCATGAAGATAACAGACCTTTGTGGTACTGGTCATTTCCTTTTCACATGGGACTCTACCTCTGCATTGGCGGGTTGATTTTCCTGGGATTTGGGGCGTTTGTGCAAATTTTTGGGATGGTTCCTGAAAATTCAGCGCTGGCGAGCTTGTTTCAATCATTGACAACCGTGTTTGCGGTACCAGGTTATATTCTAGGAACAATAGGGGCGCTTGGTCTGATAGTGAAACGAACGACTGACTCGAACCTGACCGACGTCACAGCAGGAATTGATTTCATGAACCTGATTTGGCTCGGCCTTCTGTTCGTTACGGGTTTCATCGTGTGGCTTCAGGACCCCGGGTTCAATGTTTCCAGAGCTTATTTCCAGAGCCTTTTGACTTATGGCCCGATGAAAGAACCGATGAGCGCGATACACGTTGTTAATCTACTCATTTTCATCGGTTTCTGGGCTTACTTCCCTTTTACTCCAATGACACACATGGTTTCAAAATATTTCATGTGGGATAAAGTAAAATGGGACGACGACCCCAACAGAGGGGACGCAGGCATGGATTCCAAAATTAAAAAATATCTCGCATACCCGGTTACTTGGGCCGCGGTCCACATCGACTCTCAAGGAGGTAAAAAAACGTGGGCCGATATCGCCACTACTAATCCTTGGGAAAACAAAGACCAGAAATAATTGGAGGATCCAATATGAGACCCGAAGAAATATCCAAGAAAACAGAACAGCTTGTAACAATAAAAACCGAGGATTTAGCTCCTTTGCCTTTTCCTTACGACACGTATGAAGAAACTCCCATAACTCCTCTAAAGGAAGAACAAAAGAAGAAATGGGAACATTCACTGGACGGAGTAAGCGCTCTTACACTACCGAAACCCGAGACCCCTGAAGAGGAGGAGCGCCTGGTCAAGGCGTTTCTAAGCGGTTTAGAAAAATTGATGACCAAGGAAAACAACTGGACCTTTCTGCAGCCTCTTATGTTGTCCTTGGAATATTGCGCAAAATGTCAGACTTGCGCGGATGCGTGCCCGGCCTTTGAGATGAGTGGTCGTAAAGACATATATAGACCTACTTTCAGGGCAGACGTTTTACGAAAAATAGCCAAGAAGTATTTGAGCAAAGGTGGAAAGATCCTCGCCGGCTTCCGTGGACACGACATTGATCTGAACTGGGATACGATAGCCAGATTGGCTGAACTAGCTTACAGATGCACACTATGTCGACGCTGCGCCTCAGTATGCCCTGTAGGAGTCGACAATGGCTTGATAACACATGAATTGCGAAAGCTTTTCAGCCAGGAAATGGGCATCGCTGGTCCTGAGATTCACGAAAAAGGCTCTGTCAAACATCTTAAGTTTGGTTCTAGTACTGGAATGACAAAAGCGGCCGTTGCCGACATCATTGAATACCTCGAAGACGATATTGAAGAAAAAACAGGCAAAAGAATTAAGATACCCTTGAATAAAAAGGGGGCGGAAATCCTTTTGATTCATAACGCCGGTGAATTCATGGCTTGGCCAGAAAACCCAATGGCCTTCGCCATACTTTTTGACGCTGCTGGAATAGATTATACATTGTCTACCGATCTAGTTGGATATGACGCGGTTAATTACGGTCTCTGGTATGATGATGTGCAGTTTGCCCGCGTTGCGTTAAAACACATCGAAATAGCCCGTAATTTGGGGGTCAAGAAAATTGTCATTGGAGAATGTGGACACGCTCATAAAGCCCTATCGGTTATTGCGGACAGACTTCTACCTGGCGCTCAGATGATTCCCCGTGAGAGTTCTTATACTTTGCTCAATGATATCGTAAAATCCGGGAAGATAAAATTCGACCCGTCCAAGAATGACTTTCCTGTAACTTTGCATGACCCATGCAATGCAGTAAGATTGATGGGTATCGTAAAACCTCAGAGAGAAGTTCTCAATGCGATATTCCCTCCTGGCAGGTTCCGGGAAATGGAGCCTCATGGCGTAGAAAACTATTGCTGTGGCGGTGGCTCGGGTTTCGCGATCATGAGTTCGGGAAACTTCCCGGACTGGAAACGTCTTGTTTCCGGCAGGAAGAAATTGGCTCAAATCCTGAATGCTTTCCAGGGAGAGATGGACCCTTCGATCAAGAAGATGGTTTGCGCTCCATGTTCCAACTGTAAAGGACAAATAAGGGACATGCTGGAAAGCTATGAAGTTTATGAAAAAACGGGGATATGGTACACAGGCTTAGTGGAATTGATGGTCAACGCAATGGTAGACCAGAAGAAGCCATACCTGGAATGGCCCGGAGAAGGCGATGATGATGACATGTAGACTGTAGTAAAAACAAAAAAGGTCGGTTCATTCAAGAACCGACCTTTTTCCTTAGCTATTTAAGAATTGGCTCTCACTATTCGCAAAGCTTCACAAGTTTATTCCATTTTTCAGTGATCTTATCCTGAATTTCCAAAGTGAATTTCTCATCCAGGTGCCGATAACGGCCTTGGCCTTTGAAATATTCGGATATGGGTTTTAGCTCCTTCGGTTTCCTGTTAAGCTTCCACACCCCTTTTTCGACTTCATACAATGGAAATACGCCGGTATCAACCGCAAGCTGCCCATATTCTATGGCCTTGTTTGGAGGAATTCTCCAGCCTGTGGGGCAAACTGATAAAATATGAATGTATGAGGGTCCGTCAACTTCTTTTGCCTTCTGGATCTTTTTCTGCAAATCCGTGAAAAAAGTCGGGCATGCCGTAGCTGTATAAGGTATACCATGAGCAGCCGCTATGGCTACCATGTCCTTTTTCCATGTCATTTGACCTGCTGGTTTTATTCTTCCAGCCGGAGATGTCGTTGTCGTGGCCCCGAACGGGGTCGACGAAGACCTCTGAATGCCTGTATTCATGTAGGCTTCATTGTCGACACACACATATATAACCTTGTGACCACGTTCCATCATTCCCGAAAGGGCCTGGAACCCGATATCCGTAGTTCCTCCATCACCTCCCATAGCCACTATTGTCACGTCCTTGTCAGGGACCCGCCCTTTTCGTCGCAGGGCCTTGAGCCCGGATTCGACACCGGAAGCTACCGCTGCGGCGTTTTCGAACGCCACATGGATCCATGGCACATTCCATGATGTCAGTGGGTAAGGGGAAGAAATTATCTCCATACATCCGGTGGCCATTGCCAAGATCATGTCAGGGCCAATCGCCTTCAACACATGTCGAACAGCCAAAACCTCCGCACATCCCTGGCAAGCGCGATGACCGGAGCTTATATATTCTTCCAACGAGAAATTCTTTATAGGTTTGATGACCTTGTTTTTTGCAGTCTCAGCCATATTGATCTCCAATCAGGCGGCGCTTAACTTCGCACACCAAAAATGTTGTACCCATGAGTTTTATCCGCCAGAGCCATCTCCAACATCTCTATTATATGGTCCGGCGTAACGTCTCTACCGCCCAGTCCCGCAATCACATTGTGAATGTTGGGTCGGTTAGATTCATGATACATGATAGCCCTGATCTCGGACGTCACTGGAGCATTGGCGGCGCCAAAGGAGACGGCCCGATCCAGCACCAACACATCCTTAGCCCCAGCAAGCGCCTTCTTGATATCGTCCACAGGCAAAGGCCTCCAGAGTCTCAATTTCACAAGACCTGCTTTCTTGCCTTGATCTCTCATCTGATCGACCGCAAGAGTAGCTGTCTCACAGATCGAACCCATTCCCAGGATTATGGTCTCAGCGTCTTCGGTCTTGTACATTTCAACGGGCGAGTACTTTCTCCCGGTCAGGTCCGCCAACTCATCCCAACCCTGCTTAATCACTGGGAAAGATTTCAAAAGGGCGTCATTTTGAGCCATTTTAGCCTCAGTATAAATCTCTGGCATTCCAAACGCGCCCATAGTCACGACCTTGTCAGGGTGCAGTCTGTGAATGGGCTTGAATTCAGGAAGGTATTTCTGCGTCATATCCTTGGTCCAGAATTCGATAGGCTCTATAACATGGGTTAGGTTAAAACCGTCTACGTTAATCATCACAGGCAGAGACACCCTTGCATCCTCGGCAACTCTGAACGCGTGAAAAACGGCGTCATAGACTTCCTGTCCATTTTCACAGAAGACTTGAATCCACCCTGAGTCCCTGACCATCATGGTATCGGAATGATCGTTCCAGATTGACAATGGAGAGCTTAGCGCCCTATTCGCCAAAAACATTACTATTGGGAGTCTCATGGAGGAGGCTATAAAAACGATCTCAGCCATAAGAGCCAGCCCCTGAGATGATGTCGCAGTGAATGTCCTGGCCCCTGCGGCCGCAGAACCGCAACAAACGCTCATCGCCGAATGTTCGGACTCCACAGGCACGAATTCAGCATCAAGACTTCCGGAAGCGCACAATTCTGAAAGATGCTCCACCACGTGAGTTTGGGGGGTTATGGGATAGGCCGCTACAACATCAACATCACAAAGGCCTACGGCGTCGGCCGCCGCGATTGAAACTTCTACACCTACTTTCCGGCCCATCTTTAATCCTCCTCCATGGTTATGGCGTCGACAGGGCATTCATAAGCACAAATGCCACAACCCTTACAATAGTCGTAATTCCACGTAAAAATATTTTTATCAAAATTCGGTGAAATAGCAGCGTCCGGACACATTACAAAACATCTCCAACAACGTATGCAAACGTTGCTATCGTATTTGGGTTTTTGCGAACGCCATGTTCCGGTATGATAACAAGAAGCGTTTCCCGGTTCGGTAATGACGGCGCCAGCGTCTATTTCTCGCCAGCCTATTTGATCCATGGGTTTGGTCACAATTGCCTCCCTTACAAGACACATAGATACTGTTCATATTTAATTGTTGAGACCACTATCGATCATTGGTCGAAAATCTTCGTTTCCTGAAAAGCTCTTTTCATAGCTTCAATATTTCTTGCGGCTATCTTGCCGAAGCGTTTGTTAAAAGGCTCTATCAAGGAATCTACCGTGACGACGCCTGCGGCCTTGACCAGAGCGCCTACCATAGTAGTGTTTGTTATGGGCAACCCTATGACTTCCTTTGCGATTTTAGTCGCATCTGTCAACGCCAGCCGCCCTTCGTAAGAAATCTGTTTTCGAATGTTTTCGGGACTCTCTGAAGAGTTAATAATTAGAATCCCTTCTTTACCCAATCCTTCCGTGGGATTTGCGATTTCAAGCAGTGACGGATCAAGAACAATTACCACATCGGGATTGTAAACCTTGGACCTCAATTTAATAGGTTTGTCATCCGTACGGGCAAAAGCTATAACCGGCGCTCCTCGACGTTCCGGACCGAAACTTGGGAAAGCTGTTGCAAATTTTCCAGCGCCAATAGCAGCCTGGGCGACCAACTCTGCGCATGTTACCGCGCCCTGCCCCCCTCTGCCATGAAATCTCATCTCGATCATACTGTCTCCTTCTTAGTCATACTCCGGATCTCCACGCAGTTGGCCTTCTCTAACATTAGAGTATTTAAACTGCTCATTGAGTATTTCGATACAACTGATGATATTAAGTTTAGCCTGTGAAAGTTCCAGGATCTCAGAGCTTAATAACTCCTTCTTTTGAAGATGAGCTTCAATCCGCTCGTTTAGTAAATTCAAATGCTTTATGTCGATTTTAAAGAAATCTTCTTCACCAGCTTCGACGCTCGTTTGGTCGGTTATGGTTTGAATCAATTTCAGGTCCCATTCATCAGCCTTTTTCCAACGGGCGATAGTAGCGGGATGCACCCCCAGTTTTTTTGCCATTTCCTTGTTTGTAATTCTTCCACGATCTTTCAGAAATGCTTTCTCAGCATTTCTTCGGTCCTGATTCTTTTTCATGTTGGTCCCAAAGACATTTTTTCAGACCTAATATCATATGCCAAATTTTAATTATTATCAAAAAATGACCTCTAGTATCAATTTAATATTCTTTTGATCCAGGCGTCGCCATGTTCCCAAATTTTTACGTTTTACAATCTTATTGTTTGTTTTTTCCCGTTTTAGGGTTATTGAAAATTGGTGTGGACTATCCATATTTTTTTAGATGGCCCCTCAGAAAAACCCCCTGCTGATTAGTTTGGGCCATTCAAGTCGAAATTACGCGCATCATTTTGCATAACATGGTTCAAACCGTATGCAGGTAGACGAAACCTTTCTTAAAAATCTTCCCACCAGCCCCGGCGTGTACCTCATGGAAGACCGCGATGGCAAAGTTATTTACGTGGGAAAGGCGGCCAATCTCAGGAACAGGGTCAGAAACTATTTTTCAAAGAGTGGAGATGAACGCCCGAAGGTAAGATTTCTCGTCCAACATATCTCAAGAATTCGGACAATTCTTACTGAAACAGAAAAGGAATCTCTCCTCCTAGAGAATAACCTTATCAAGGAGTATCGTCCTAAATACAATGTCAATCTGCGCGATGACAAATCTTTTTTTTCCCTGAGGCTAAATATTGCGCATCCTTATCCGCGCTTGACCTTGATCAGGACCCAGAAAATCAAACCTGACAGCGCCAAATATTTTGGTCCGTACTCTTCGGCCCGTGACGCAAGGATAACCCTCAACCTAATCCGCATGATCTTCCCTTTAAGACAATGTTCCGACCGGCATATCGCCACAACAAAAAGACCTTGCATTAACTGTCAGATGAATCGATGCTTATGTCCATGTACTGGTAATCTGGACCAAAAGGAATACCGCAGAATGGTTGAAAATGTTTCCCTATTCCTTGAAGGGAAAAACGAAGAGTTGACCAAAGCCCTTAAAAGGGAGATGGAACACGCCTCGGAGAACCTAAGGTTCGAAGAAGCCGCTCGAATCAGAGACAGGCTTTATGCGGTCGATCGTACCTTGCAAAAACAGAATGTTTCTTTTTTCCATTTTAAAGATCAGGATGTTTTTGTGGTCCTAGAAGAGCCTGACGACACATACGTTGTCGAGATATTGTCTCTTAGAAAAGGAAATCTCCTGGCTGAGGAATCCTTCATCGTTAGAAATTCCACAATTGATGAACATGAAGTTCTGAATTCATCAATCAAGCAATTCTATTACAACGCCACGTCGGTACCTGCGGAAATTATAGTTCCCAAGAATTTGGAGCGGCAAGAAATAATAGAATCATGGCTATCCGATCTGAAAGGGTCTAAGGTACGTATCAGGGTGGGCATGCGAGGCCCCAGGGCAAGGCTTATTCAACTAGCGTTAAAAAACGCCCGTGTGTCATTAGAGCGCGAAAAGCAGAAGAAATCCACGGAAAACGCTTTGGATCGCCTAGCGGCTAAACTAAGATTAGACACTTCTCTTAACTTAATAGAATGTTATGACATATCAAACATTAGCGGAGTAGAGCCTGTAGGAGTGAAGGTGGCGTTTCTGGACGGTAGGCCATTGAAGTCAGCGTATAGAAAATTCAAATTACGTGACTTTAAGAATCAGGATGACCCTGGAATGATTAACCAGGTTATTTCAAGACGTGTCAGCCATTCCGAGGAAGATGTCTTGGGAGATTTGCTGGTCATCGACGGTGGAAAATCTCAACTCAACGCCGCTGTGGCGGCTTTGAAAGATCTAGCTCCGGAAAGTCGTCCCCCAGTGATTTCTATCGCCAAAGGTCGGGCCCCCGGTGAAAGTGACAAAATATATGCTTACAACAGAAAGAATCCCCTGTCTCTACCGAATGGCGATGTCAGCCTTTTGGCGATCATGAAGATCCGAGACGAGTCTCACAGATATGCCCATTCTTTCCACACCAACCGAAGGGTTAAATCAGTGATACGTTCAAACCTCGATGATGTTCCTGGGATTGGCCAAAAGAAGCGAACTCTGCTGCTAAATACTTTTGGAAGTCTAAAAGGGGTTTTGCAGGCCACTGATAAGCAGCTCAAAGATGTTTCTGGAATTACTTCAAGGGATGTGGTTAAAATCAGGGAGTATTTTAGTCAGGTGGACAAGACCGAATAGTTGGCCCACTGAGCTTTTTCAAAATCTTCCCAATTTTCCATTAATGTTTTATTATTTGCCACGATTTGGAACTTCAAAGGGCTTCGTTAAGAGGAATCAGACAAATTGAGAATTCTATTAGCTGAAGACGACGTTATAACTCGTCGCCTCCTTGAGGCTCAACTTAAGAACTGGGGTCATGAACTCGTCGTTTGTTCTGATGGCCAGCAGGCTTGGGAACAAATTAACAAAGAGGGCTCCCCTAAACTGGTAGTGCTCGATTGGATGATGCCTGGCATGGATGGGCTTACTTTAAGCCGTGAAATTCGTAAACTTGAAACTAAACCTTACACCTACATAATATTGTTAACTGCGAGAAGCAGTAAAGAAGATATTATTGATGGCATGGAAGCCGGCGCCGATGACTATATTACCAAACCTTTCGAGCCACAGGAACTTCGCGTCAGGATTCGGGCAGCGACAAGGATTATTCAGTTGCAAGAAGATCTGTTAAACGCGTTGGAAAAGTCTGAATTTCAGGCTAGTCATGATGCGCTTACCGGTCTATGGAACAGATTCGCGATTCTGGGGATCCTCCAAAGGGAGTTGGCTAGAGGCCGCCGAGAAATGAATCAGGTTGCGGTTATCATGGCGGATATAGATCACTTCAAGAAAATTAACGATACATATGGGCACCTGACTGGTGACGAAGTCTTGAGGCAAACAACGGTTAGGCTGACCCAGTCTCTAAGACCTTACGATGCAGTGGGGAGGTATGGCGGAGAAGAATTTCTTCTGGTTCTGCCAAGTTGTTCCACTCAGGAAGCATTAAATGTCGCTGAACGATTGAGAGGATCATTTCAGGAAAATCCGATCAATAACGTTGAAGGGTCTTTCAACGTTTCCCTTAGTTTTGGAGTTGTCATGATAAGTGGAAAATTTAGTCCAGATACTGACGCAATAATCGGTTTGGCGGATGAGGCTCTTTACAAAGCTAAAAATCTAGGTAGGAATAGGGTTGAATTCGGAGGGGAACTCCATTCTTGAATTCAATCCCGGCCCACTTCGTCCAGTTATATTTTAAAAAGTATACTAAATCCGAAGTTTTTACAGACCGTTCACAAATCTTTGTACCGCTGAATTAAAATCATCGGGGCGTTCCATCATGACCAAGTGACCAGCGTTTGGAATTACGACCAAACTTGATCTTTTTATCTTGTCAGTCAAAAACTTAGAATATTTTACCGGCGTAAGCATATCTTCTTGCCCAACCACTATAAGGGTAGGAACAGAAATTTCATGGATACTGTTCATTACGTCAAAGTGGTCGCACGCTCTCAGATCTCCGTGGATGATCAGGGGGTCTGATTTGCCATATTTTTCTCTCATTGATCGACGTAACGAATCTGGGCAGGAAATTGAAAGACAGTTGTCAGCTAACGCTTGCAGCGCCTTGGTGGGTTCCTGAATAAGTCCTTCGAGTAGCGATGGCTGCACCCGTAATCTGGCGCCTGAACCTATCAAACCAATTGCGACCAGCCACTGCGGAGGATGAAGGGCTATCCACTGAGTGATGGCGCTACCTAGAGAGCATCCAATGAGCACAACGCTCTTTAGGCCCACGCTTTCAACAAACATCTCCACCCAATGGGCGTAAATGGAAACTGAATCCTCTCCAGGGGGATCTGACTTGCCATGCCCAGGAAGCTCTAAAGCCATAACAGCGCCAGGCATTGTTAGTCCATCAAGCTGGGCCCGCCAATCTTCCCTGTCTCCACCGGAGCCATGTATAAAAAGCAAAGTTGTCTTGGAAGCGTCAAAGTCAATTGGATTGCTTCCATATCCAATTCGTCTGTCTTGTATGATTAATTCAGGCATATCCAACTTTCCGGAACCCTTTGACTATTTTACTACGATTCTATCATTGGACTGTCCATTCATGAGCTTATAACGCATGAGATCAGTCGAGACTCATACCTTTTGGGACCACCACTACCCCATCTGGCGAAATGGTAAAACGCTGTCGATCCAGCTCATGGTCATAGCCAATCATACATCCATCGGGAACATAAACCTCATGATCAATAATGGCCTTTTTCACTTTAGCGTCTTTGCCTATCCGGCATTTGTCCAACAGAACTGAATCTTCTATCATACTGCCTTGCTCAACAACTACACCATGAGAAAGCGCCGATCGGACAATTTTTGCTCCCGAAACTATGCAACCGCCTGATATTATGCAGTTTACTGTCTGCACCTCTCCGTGAACGCAAGAGCTAGTCGCCTGAGACGCCACTATCTTCGCCGGGGGGACCTGTTCCTGGTACGTCCTTATGGGCCAACCCTGATCGTAAAGGTTGCATAATGGGGACTCCGAACAGAGATCCATGTTTGCCTGCCAATATGCGTCCAATGTTCCTATATCGCGCCAATAAGCTCCGGATTCGTTATTTGCTTCTCTAAAACTGTGTACATAGACTTTGTTTGATTTTATCATTTTATGAACTATGTCTTTCCCAAAATCATGAGAAGACATGGGATCCTTGACATCCCCCATTACATTTTTTACCAAAGCTTCGGTATTAAAAATGTAGACTCCCATAGATACAAAAGACTTATCAGATTTCCCCGGAATAGCTTTTGGGTTGTCAGGTTTCTCATCCCAGTCCGTAATACGAAAATCATCATCACAACCAATGACGCCAAAGGCCTTGGCTTCATCCCGTGGGGCTTCAACCCCGGCCACCGTAAGATCAGCCCCCTTTTCTATGTGAAACGCCAACATGTCATTATAATTCATTTTGTAAACGTGGTCGCCGGAAAGAATTAATACCCGCTTGGGACGTTCTCTCTGAAGGATATAGATATTCTGGTAAACGCTATCCGCTGTTCCCCTATACCAACGGTCGACGTTTCTTTGTTGAGGAGGAACACACTCGATGAATTCTCCCAATTCGTGGTTGAAAATGTTCCAGCCCAATCGGATGTGACGATCCAACGAAACGGAGCGGTATTGGGTGAGGACATAAATTCTTCTTATGTCCGAATTCAGGCAGTTCGACAGAGTAAAATCCACTATCCTGTATATTCCGCCGAATCTGACTGACGGTTTGGCCCTAGCCTTGGTCAAAGGGTAAAGACGTTCTCCCTTTCCACCAGCCATGAGTATACACAGAGTGCCCTTCATTTCATTTTTCAGATTCATTTGCGAAGCAACCTTTTGATTTCGGCCTTCAGTTTGGATGTGTCAGATGATTTCACTACGTACGCGTCAGCTCCCCATGTCGTAAAATCGTCCTTGTAATGACTGTAAGCGGTGTTGAGTATAATAGGGATCCCCTTGTCCTTGCCCAGGAGCTTTTCCAGGGTCTCAATCCCATCCATTCCGGGCATTTGAATATCCAAGACAATTAAATCGGGGGGCGCGCCATCCACCTGTTTCAGAGCATCCTTGCCCGAGTGGGCAAGAGTAACCGAATAGCCCTCCTCTTCGAGTTCCATTTTATAAAGCTCACAGATATGTTTTTCGTCGTCAACAACAAGGATACGTTTCATCTTTCGCCTCACGCTCAAATTTGTATTACGGACATGAGCATCTCGCATGAAACAACTTATTAATCATTGCGAATCTTGCGTTACGGATTTTCTCACATCATTCCTCATTTTTTCAGACAATTCATTTGCCCCTTGTTTTAGGGCTTTTACCAAGGATTCCGGACTCGTGTCCACGCTTCTAATTTCTATGACGTAATCCTTTTTCATCAATTGGTTCTTTCCAACCGATTTAGGCTCAAAATCTATTAACTTAACTTCCACCTCTATTAAACCCGAACCTTTGGCCTTATTCACGACTCCCTCGAATTTCTTGATTGCTCCTTCCATCGCATATTTGTAGGGAACATTACTCGTTTGATCAACAGCCTTTTGAAAAGCCCCTGAAGACTCCAAGTCCCTGATCGCCAACGCTGTCAGCATTGCTGACGGATCTTGAGCCCAAGCATGGCCGCTAACAACTTTAGTCTTAGAATCCTGGTCCGAAATAAGAAGATAATGTGTGTCAACAGAAGAATCCATTAAAAAACGATATACCATTATAGTCTCAGGAATGGTTGATTCGTTGGTCGGTTTGGGGGCTGGATAATTTATGGCGTGAAATACGACAGCGTCCTTACTCCACAATGCGCAACCGTAAAACGGGACTATAAAAGTAAACAGTAAAAGAACTGGCCATTTCCTGTTAGTGCGGAAATTTGAGAAATATTGTTTTAGCCCAAGTTTTTGTTCCGGCCAAGATTGAACCATACACACAGGCTAGCCGAGCAAGAAAAAAAAGTCACCTGCTAAAAATGTTTGAACTGTCACTGTTTTTGAAACTTAACGCGTTATAAGAAATTTATTTTAATATACTTTTGTTGACTTCGCAATTAATGGGGAATCAAAACGCGGTCCCTCTATCTGCCCTCGCTTGCTTTTTCGCCAGGCCCGAAGATTATGCTCGACGGTTTGTTCTTAATCATTCTGGTGAAGTCAATCAGATTGTCCGCGCTTCTATCCAATTTCTGAGTCAACAAACTAATATTATTATCGGTTCTCCGAATCATTCTGTCTGCGTTTCGAACCGTTTCCGTTCCAGCTTGCAAGAACTCATTCGTTTTCTCAATTGTCTTGGCCAAAGACTTCCCTAATTGAGCTTTTGATAAATCATCGTTTAGTTTTCGCGCGGAATCTTTAATTTCCCGTATTGCATCGGCTGCGTCGGCGCCGATGTTATCGACTTTAGAATCTGACAGAATTTTGTCCAGCTTGGATGAAACTCGTAAGAAATGGTTCGAGATTCTTTCAATGTCGAGCGCTTTGAGCTTTTGGAAAACGTTTTCCAGAGCAGCTCCAATTTCTTTAATGTCGGAAGAATAAGTCGGGATGACTCTATAGTGAGGCTTGAAATCCAATTCAATTGGTTCCTTATATTGATCTTTGTTGAAAGAATCCATTTCCAGATAC
>JARLHM010000222.1 GCA_031292235.1 Syntrophaceae bacterium
CATAAGGAGTTATAGGGATGAAAAAAGGTAATTACTTCCAGGCATTAGTAACTGTGGCGCTACCCATCGTGTTTATAAATTTTGGCGTATTTGTTGCGCCTGCAAACTCTTTTGAGGACATTGAACAACAACGCGACCTATGTATACAAGACTGCCATGAGGAGTTCGACTATGACGATCCAGGGTTGTGGCAGCTTTCCGCCCAGTGTATCGACCGATGTGAAAAAAGATATTGGAAAAAATGGGATCAACAGATGAATAACATTGGGAATGACTAATAAAGTCTATTTGTCTAGCGCCGAAAACTGGGGATTATATGTAGTGGCTCAGTGAAGTCAAAAGAGATATTTTTAGGACTGATTCAGGAAGGATGTTCAAGTCTGGAGATTCAAGTAAATCGCCGCTCCCATAGTTCTTCGTTTACCATATATAGCGTTGTAATCCCAGCATAAAGGCCAGACCGATTATCACAGCCACCGACACTACCACCAGTAGGTCCGGAACCGCCGAGAAAACCGCTTCGCCTCTGTTAATATGCCTTCTCGCAAGGATGAAACGCATCCCGGAGACAACAATCATAAACCCAGCAAGGACAAAACATAGAAGACTCAAATACATGGCGCTATTACCATGATTTTGAGCCGCTGTCCCTTCTTCAAAAGCAACTAAATGTCGCAAAAATATTTCGAATTTTTCTATAACAAAACCAAACGCTAAAAGAGAGATACTGGTCCGAGACCATGACAAAAAGGTCCTTTCATTAGCCATATGCGTCCGTTGCCAGGCCAGGAAAATTCTATCATCGTCCATCACCGCCGGTGGTTTGGATTCTGTTTTGCGCTTGTTCAGACGCAGCATGACTTCCTTAAAAAGACCCAATTTTACCTCCGAATTCGGCATATCCGCACAGCATCAAGAATCATAACTTAGGCCGACTTCAAATATGAAACTTTGGAAAACTTCTTGTTTGCTAGAGTATTTTTTATCAGAGAAAATAGAATGCGCGGAATAGATGATCAGATCAACTGGGAAAAACGACACTTTCAGATGAAAAAGAAACTGTAAAGAGCCTGTGATCTTCTGTTACCGATTAGTTGACTCCTGGCTTGAGATCCGAGGCCAAGTGTAACAGGATTCTAAAATGTCATCCCCTGAACAGAAATCCTGCGATTCGCGCCTCGAATCTCAGACCCATGAGTCATTTGAGTTCTACAAATGGTCTTATGGCTTACTTCGTTTCTTTTTTTATCTTTTTTTCTTTCTTCACCTTTTTCGCCTTGACCGGTTCATTAGCTTTGGCTTTGGCTTTTTTTGCTTTCACCGACTTGCAAGCATAAGCCGGAGCGCAATAATAGCCGTAACCAACAGGGGCGCATACGGCAACACCGCAAGATTTTGCGCTGTTTCCAAAGAATGGTAGACCATTAAAAAACGCGGACGCCGGTTGCGCACACAATCCAGCCAGAAGGCCGAGTGAAACTGTAAGAGCGATTACTACGAGCAGCTTCTTCATTTTTCTTTACTCCCTAAATGATCAAAAAATCCTTTAAGGGGATGATCTTTTCCTATTACCACAAAAAATTGTAATTTGTCTAGTCATTCAATCGAGATAGGTCTTTCAGAAATAATTGAATCGTTCGGAAGTAGTATAAGTTATTGCGAATTTTCATCGTGTGCGCTAAATCAAGTCATGCGAAAGCATCTAGGAAAATGGATGGATAACATTTAAGCAACGAAAGGCGTAAAACGATCACCATGATTATAGTAACCGGCGGAGCGGGCTTTATAGGAAGTAATCTTGTCAATGCCCTCAACCAATTGGGTGAAGAAGACATATTGATCGTTGATCATTTAGGGACCGGCGAAAAGTGGAAGAACCTTCGAGACGTCAAATTTCTGGATTTTGAAACCAAGGAAAACTTCATTTCTAAAGCTGAAAAGGGGTTGTTTGCTAATGAAGTTCTGGCTGTGTTTCATCTGGGCGCTTGTAGTTCAACGACCGAAAAGGATGCGGATTATCTGATTCAAAATAATTATGAATATTCTCGAAGACTTGCAACAGTATACGCCGAAAAACCAGGAACCCGTTTTATTTACGCTTCCAGCGCGGCCACTTATGGCGCCGGCACGCAAGGATATTCGGACAAACCAGAGCCAGGGTCTTATTTACGTCCGCTCAACATGTATGGTTATTCAAAGCACCTGTTTGATTGCTGGGCATATAAAACAGGGTTCCTTAAACGGTCTGTAGGGCTTAAGTATTTCAATGTTTTCGGGCCAAATGAATATCACAAAGGCGCCATGCGAAGTGTGGCCATCAGGTCTTATAGCGAGGCCAAACGCAATGGAGTCATCAAACTTTTTAAATCTTATCGACCCGATTATGCGGATGGCGAACAGCGCCGTGACTTCATCTATGTAAAGGACGCCGTTAAAATAACTCTGTTCTTCCTAGAAAGACCTGAAGTAAATGGATTGTTCAATGTAGGGACAGGGGAGGCCAATACTTTTAACAGATTGGCTAGTGCTGTTCTTTCAGCGCTCAGAGTCCCTACCCGTGTAGAGTACGTTGACATGCCATCTGGTTTAGACAAACGATATCAATATTACACTTGCGCTGAATTGGAGAAATTAAGAAGCGCTGGTTATCAGGAAAATTTCTACAATCTAGAAGAAGCTGTACAGGACTACATTTTAAACTATCTTGAAAAAGAGCCTGACTGTGAAATGGTAGAAACTTAGCGAAAAAACTAATTCATAGGTTCATCATTCTCCGGCCTTGGTAAGGATTAAACCTGCCAAGGGTGGTAGCGTGAGTTCCAGAAATTGTTCATAGCCATGACGCCGGCCCTGTTTGGCCACGATAAAACCGGCGTTACCAACATTGCCACCGCCATAATATTCAGAATCGGAGTTGAGTATTTCTTTATATGATGTCATTTCAGGCACCCCGACACGATAACCTTCACGCACAACAGGTGTGAAGTTCAAAAGACAGATCACATATCCATCATGGCTCCTCCGAATGTATGACAAAATACTGTTCACGTTGTCATTACAGTCTATCCAGGAAAAACCTTCCGGCCTACAGTCCCATTCCCATAGAGCGTTATTTGCGTTATAAATTGCGCCTAAATCTTGCACAAATTGTGAAGTCTGACGATGACAATCATAGTTTAACAATTGTTTTTCCAGACTTGACTCGTGGCTCCATTCATTCCACGAGCCTAATTCAGATCCCGCAATAAGTAATTTCTTTCCGGGATGGGTATACATGTATGCGAACAGCAAACGCAGATTAGCGAATTTTTGCCAGTCATCGCCCGGCATTTTGCGAAGAAGGGAGCCTTTCCCATAAACGACCTCATCATGTGACAAAGGCAACACAAAATTTTCACTGTACGCGTACATCATGGAAAATGTCAGCTCATTATGGTGGAAATTTCGGTGGATAGGATCTTTCGAAAAATAATCCAGGGTATCGTGCATCCAGCCCATGTCCCACTTAAAGCCAAATCCGAGGCCTCCTAAATAGGTCGGACTGGTTACTCCCGTCCACGCTGTTGACTCTTCCGCGACAGTAAAACAGCTTGGAAATTTTGCATACACCATTGCGTTAAATTCCTTGATGAAATCGATACCCTGAAGGTTTTCGTTACCTCCGTACATGTTGGGGACCCATTCTCCTTCGGACCTGCTGTAATCGAGATAAAGCATTGAAGCGACTGCGTCTACTCGCAATCCGTCAATATGATATTTGTCGAGCCAGAACAGCGCGTTACTAACGAGAAAGTTCCGGACTTCATTTCGACCATAATTGAAGATAAGAGTCCCCCAATCTTTGTGCTCTCCTTGTTTGGGATCGTCGTGTTCATACAGAGCTGTTCCATCAAACAAACGTAAGCTATAGTCGTCTTTTGGGAAATGAGCCGGAACCCAATCAAGTATAACTCCTATGCCGTTACGATGAAGCGTGTCTACGAAGAATTTGAAATCGTCAGGGGTCCCAAATCTACTGGTTGGCGCGTAATATCCTGTAACCTGATAACCCCAGGATGGGTCGTATGGGTGTTCCATAATCGGCATAAGTTCAACATGCGTGAATCCATATTTCTTCAGATGGGTTACCAGTGGTTCTGCAAGTTCTCGATAGCTGGCCCACCTATTTCCATCTTCTTCTATTCGCATCCATGATCCCAGATGCGCCTCATAAATGTTCATGGGTGAAGCGAAATGATCAGCTCGGTCCCGCTTCTCAATCCATTCTTTGTCCCCCCATTCATAGCTGTCTATGTCCCAGATCCTGGATGAGGAGCCTGGTCTGAGTTCCATTCCAAATGCGAAGGGATCCGTTTTGATTCTTATGGCGCCAGAGTTCGATTTGATCTCGTATTTGTATAAGCTCCCCTGAGCGAGACCTGGTACAAAAAGTTCCCATGTTCCCGATTCTCCCATACTTCGCATCGGAAACAGTCTTCCATCCCAATTGTTGAAATCCCCAATTACACTCACTCGCTTAGCGTTAGGGGCCCACACAGCGAAAGAGACACCTTGTATCCCATCGAGAGAGCGAGAATGTGCGCCCATTTTTTCATAAAGATTGTAATGCTTACCTTCACCCATAAAATATAGATCTTGATCGCCAAGAGTTGGCATAAAACGATATGGTGGATCAATCGTCCAGGAAGCCCCATCTTTGAAAATAAACCGAACAAGATAATCCATTGGTAAAAACATGTTTGGCAGCCACGTCCAAAAAAAACCAGCGATATCTGTCTCGCTTAAAGATATAATTTCATCCTTAATTATCAGTTCTGCTGAAATCGCTTCAGGATGGAAAAATCGGAAGATCAATCCATCTTGACCATTTATTTTGGTTGGATGGGCGCCCAAAACACTGTGGGGATCAGAATGTTCGACGCTAAAAATTCGCTGAATGTCCTCCGCTGTGATACCGGTCAAAAGTTCTTTGGAAAGCATGACAACCTCTGAAACGCCTGTTAATTAAAGTGTCTCATCGACGTGGTCTTTACTGGAAAAGGAATGATCAGGATTAACCGAATTAGTCGATCTATGGTAGGAACAAGAGATCACTGCGCTCCATTCGGTAAAGGGATGTTCTCGGGTTTCACATAGAGTATCCTGTGACAGTTTGGACAATAGATAAATTCCTGCTGTCTCAATACTCGGAGACCAAGTTGCGGTGTAATCGCTATATGGCAACCGTCACAGGACCCATTTACCATTTCTGCTATAGCGTTACCCCTTAATTTTCTTACCATCGTGTAACGCTTGAAATATTCTTTCGTAACGTTCTCTGCCAGGTCCTGCTGTTCTACTTTGAGAGACTCCAAGGCCTTTGCGGCGTCAAAAAGTATTTTTTCTGATTCAGCTTTTCTTTCCACCATTTTTTTTTCACAATCGCCGTAGTCAGCCGTTTTTCTGTCCAGACTCTTTTTAAATTGTTCAAGTCGGTTCATCAACTCGAGCACTTCTTCTTCGATTTCCCCTGCGACTTTTTTACCAAGTCTTATTTCTCTGGAAAGAGCTTCATGTTCTTTGAGGTTTTTGATGCTCAAGAGTCGGCGTTCAGATCGTTTAATCTTTTCTTGCTCCACGCTCAATTCAGATTCCTTTTTCTGAAGCTCCGTTTCAGCCGCCAGCGAACTTTCCTCGGTTTCAGATATCTCATGTCTCAATGAAACCAAATTCCTGGCCATTTCTTGCAGTTCCTTGGGCAACTGTTCCAGAATCGTCTCATGCTGATCTACTTGAACATCTATGTCCTGAAGTCGCATAAGCAGTTGCAACTGTTCTTTCAATTGATCATTCCTCCTAGTCTTTCAAAGCATATATCAGTGAATGGATTTTCTTCTTCATCATAAGGGCAAAGATCGATGTTCCAACCTAATTTGGAAATTTCATCTTCAAATTTATCTCGCATCAATCTAATCGCGAATTTTTCCAACCCAAAATGTCCGGCGTCTATCAAGGAAATCTGCGAAGATTGCGCGTCAACCGCGCCGTGGTAACGGATATCTCCAGTTACCATAACATCAGCCTTAGACAGGATCGCCTGTTCGAGATATCCCATCCCGCTTCCAGATACCAGAAATACCGAATTTACCATTTTATCCAAAGGACCGACGATTCGCACTGAGTCCAGGGCCAGTTTTTGACACATCGTTTGGGCCAATTCCGATACAGCTTCTGGTTTAAAGAGTTTCCCAAATCTGGCGGATGGAGCGTTGAGCGGAACTTGGACTTCCAAAAGGCCTAGCAATTGGGAAAGAAAATCATTCAAGCCCCCTTGAGCCGCATCAAGATTCGTGTGGAGACTGATGATATCCACATTGGCTTTAGCGGCTGAAAGAATGACTCTCCCCATTAATTCGGATGCGACGACTCTTTTGATTGGATTTAAAAGGACAGGGTGGTGGGTAACCAGCAGGTCACATTTGTTTTTCGCAGCGAAACCAACTGCCTTGACAGAAGGATCTAGACTGAAAGCGATCGCTGTTATGCTTCTTGAAAGGTCGCCTATCTGAACTCCACTGTTGTCCCACGGTTCCGTGTTACTAAAAGGGAACAATCTGTCGGCCAACTCTAGAATATGTGAAAGCGAGGGAACCATTAGACGAATTCAACCAGACATCCGATTTTAACAAAAATTATAAACAAACTTTCATTTTCGGAAAAAGTTTTGGCGCGACGCCAACTCGTCCGATAGCGATTGCAAGCCATAAAGACAAACCCACAAACATGTTCCTATAAAAACATCACGGGGAGCCTTGTTGGGCTCCCCGTGGGAAATGACTCTACAACATATGTGCAAGAAATAAGTTTCATCTACGACTTCCGGTAAATGGTGGGCCCACCTGGATTCGAACCAGGGACCAACCGGTTATGAGCCGGGAGCTCTACCAGCTGAGCTATGGGCCCCCTACCATATGGCAAACAGTAATTATATAATCACTCTTGAAATTAGTCAACAAGACGGGAAACATTTTGTGAAGTAAGTCCAAATATCTCACCTCAAAGGTGATCCACTCAACATTGTAATTGTCAATATCCCCACCAACGCCGTGAATCTTGGTAATTGGGCCACTGATTATTCACACTACGACGATATTGATCCTGGCCTGAAGCTTCAGAATACGGCATCACGGTTTCCCTACCCTCAATTTCTTTCACCTCGGCCACCGTTATTACTACTTTGTCAAGTAAGGCCCTTCTTTTTTTGAGTATGTTTCCGGCATCCTTGCGCTTCGCGGATTTGTCCATCTGCAAACAACGCTGAAGTTCACCGAAAACCTTGTTTTCCGTATTCAAGAGATTTCGCAATTCTTTTCTCTGCCCCGCCAACAAATCTTCCTTAACCTTCAGCGCCTCAGAGATCTGTGCCGCTATTGTCTTGTGTTCATTAGGATCTATTAAAGGTTTTTTGATGATTTGTTCAATCGGAGTTTGTTCCACTGCGCTAAATCCGTCAACCTTCTCTTTCATCTCAGAATAAAGTTGCTCCCATTTATCTTTCAGTTGCGCGCAGTCGGAATCAGGTCCTTGAGCGAGTGCAGACATTTCGGCACAAATTAATATTACGCATAAAAACAGAATACATTTAGATAATTGAACAAATAATTGCAGCCGCCGATTCACGGGAACTCTCTCCTTTCACTCAAACCCTATCAACAAATATTAAGACAACCGTATGAATTGCCACAACATTATATTAAACTATTTTTCCAACTTTTTCCACAAACTTTGCATGTTTTAATAACGTTTCTTAACTATTGGCTTTGGCGGGTCGATCTCATTGGGCCAATTTATCAATTGATTTTATCGCCTCGAGACACCTGTTCCATTATATAAGACATCTTCTCTGAAATTGCGTGATAAATCCCACCCCTCTCAAACGAATCCTGCAACAGTTCGACGAATCGGTCAAAAGCCCCATCAGTTTCCAAAATAAATTTAGCGTCTTGAGCTTCTTCCTCTGTGAACTCACCATTCTCATTCCTGGCAACTTCGTCAAACATAGACAGTAAACCCCTTTTATCACCCCAGAAAACGACCACATTTGACATGTATTCGTTTAACGCGCGCAGTTCATTCAACAGTTCTTCGCGAGTCATTGATTCGTAATCCATTGTTTTCCCTCAGCAATTCTTAAAATATAACCGGTAATTCATTAATTTCTTTTAAATCTTGTTTATTCAATGAATTAGAAATATTCTCTTCCCAACGGAAAAATTTACGAGACAGATTTTCAACCTTTAGAAGTGTTTCGCAGATTTCTTCCGCTAAGACACGATCGTGATTCTTTTTAGCCTTTGTAAGCTTTTCATTTAGATAGTTAATCAGTCTACGCGCCTGTTCCGGACTCTCAAGATAAATGTGAGGATCGTATAGACTGCCGGCACGTTCTTTTGGACTCCATCGAGTCCTCATGTCGTTTATATGCTCTCGCAACATTAGAAAACAGTCCTTGAAGAAAATTGAACTCTCTCTCTATTAAATTAGTTAATAAATTTGAGAAAAAAAGAGAGATTATATTTGAATCATAACTTATAAAGGGCCAAACTTCAAGACGCCGATTCATCTTCTTGAAAAGACGCAAGTCGATGTGATAGGATTTCTTTAATATATTTACAGGATGCATCCATGCGACTATTAAAAGCTTGCTCGTTTTTGTCCGCAATTGGGTTTATCATTTTAATCGAAGGCCACACTGGATTTACGAACCAGGTTTGGACGAAATGTCATATTACCTGTCGGTGCCTCCAAGACAATTCCGTTGGCAACTTCTCTTTTGTAATTCCTGTGGACAGGTCTCCGGATATTGGTTTTGACGCAGATCTTGCTTGCAAGAGTTATGGAAATAAAATTTGCTCCGACGGGTGTAATGGATTGAAATTTTCTTATACCTATCAAGTCACTTCTCCCTAATTTACATCTACCGGGAACAGTTGGTTCTTCGCCCGCCTCTTAATTGACTCCTAGTGAAATAGGTTTGAAAATCTAGGTCATGTTTTTGGTTTTCGCCCTCGCCCGAACACTATGAGGACAACAGCCATACTCAGGAGAATCCCTCCAATAACAGCCTCAGTTGTCCTATGCCTGATGTAGAGCAAACTCAGTAGAAAAGCGCAGACGGCAACTAAAACTAAAGCGAACCAATCACTAGTAAAGACCTTGGCTATCATGACAACTACTGTTTTATCGTTGAACCGCTGAGAGCTTATCATGGTATTCTGAGCGGTTCATGAATGAAAAATAGAGGAGATAATCCAACGATTTCAGGGTTTGCAGGGCTTCGTCCATGGTTTTTCGCGCTTCACCAAGCTTTCCTAATTTTTTGTAACACACGGACCGCTCAGCCATTAACGACGCGTTTGACAATTCATAATATTTGGAAGCTTCTTCGAAATTTTGGGTTCCGGCGTAAAGATTTCCCAATTCAAGAAGTGATTTGATCTCACTTTTTGTATCTCCAGATTCTCTTGCAGACCAAAGGGCACGATAATTGTCGAGAACTCGGACGACTTCCAACCCCAAGCTTTGGGCCAAATTCCTCGTCTTGGCTCTGTCGGATTCACGCAAGTTCTTTGAAAGCATCCCTGCCCAAGTTAAATCTTCCAGGGCTTCGACCTTTTTACCGAGTTTCTCGTGAACCATTCCGCGGAATTCCAAGGCCTTGGCTCTACCGTCATTGATCCCCAGCTTTTCCCGAAATGCAAGAGAGACATTCATTGAGTCCAAAGCCTTCTTATAGTCACCTAGTTCAGAAAAATTCCGGGATAAGTTTTCCAGAACCGGGATCATTTTCACTTCATCTTTTTCTTTTCTAAGCCTTTTTAGTTCATTAATGTCACTGTTGATTGAATTAATCGGAGGCTTTACATCTTTTTGGGAAATCGCCCGCTCAATTCCCCGACGTTTCACGCTTTCAACCACCACAGGTTTCCTCGCGTCAGGATGTATGGCTGCGGTAGGCGCTGTCACTCCATTTTTAGCCTCGTCTTTTTGTTGGGGGCGTTCAATAGACGCATAATTTTTTGGCTTGGAACTAGCGTTAGTTGTTGATCCTGAAGCGCTTGGTTGAGAAGCCGTTTTCATCTTTTGGAAATTTCCCGGTTTCATGTTAAACACTGATTTAACATGGACGAAATTCAATTTAGTATTATGAGCGTTTGAATTCCTGGTTTTTTCCGAAGCGTCCGGAGTTTCCGTTTGATTGGATTGAGCTGCTGTAAGTCTAGGAACTGAGCTTTGAGGAACGATCTTGTCCGTTTGTAATTTCGTCTGAGCGCTGTTAAGCTGAATTGGAGCGTTCTTTCGTTGATCAAAAGCTCCGCTCTCCAAGTCCTGTATAGCTTTGTTTAAGGTTGAATGCCCAGAGGTGTTGGCCAGATCTTGGGCCTGTGTAAATAGTGTCTTTGCCTTATCAGTAGATGATTCAAGCTTCCTCAGTCTAGCCAGCTCAATCAGGGCTAAAATCTTTTCTCCTGAGGCTTTCAATGTAGACGAAATTTTTAGGGAGCTATCAAGAGATTCTTCCGCTTTGAGATAATCTCCACGGCGAATATAAATTTTCCCGATTTCAAGAAGGGCCCATGCGACAGCCCGATAATTTTTGTTTCTTCTTTCAAGCTGCCGAATGTCCTCAAACCTGACCATGGCTTTGTAATCATCAGATTTTTCAACAAAATCGTGAGCTTGGTGGAGGATTTCCGCGGAAGCGGGAGCAAGTTGGCCGATTATTTTGTTCCTCATTTGCTTGCTATAAGCCTTCAGATCATCAGGGAGGTCCGTCTGAGCTGGCTTTGACGAAATTTGCTTAGCAATTTGCTCGATATAGTCGGGTCGCCTGTTAGCCAGCACGACCTCTCTAGCTTTTTTGGCAGGGACAATAGTCGATTTTGCCGGAAGCTTAGAGTTTGTTTTAGGGGACTTTTCAGATTGAATATTAGATTCTTTGTGAATTCTGGGAAGTGAAGATCCGGTACTATTTGAATCCAAAGCGGCTATTTTCTTTTCAACGAAGGCTATGATTTCAGGTTCTTTGATTACACCAAGCGCGACCTGATACATTTTTAGCGCCTTGTCCCTATCTCCTAAATGCTCAAGTGACTGTCCCATGAACAAGAAGGATCGTGGATCCACGGGATGCAATGAAACAGCATTGTCGAAATCTTTTATAGCGGAACGATAATCTCCTTTGGCCGCTTTCGCTATGCCGATATTTGTAAAAATTTTACCTTCCAACCCCCCGTACTTGAGCGCTTCTTGAAAATCCGCCAACGCCTGATCATAATGTCCCTGTTCGAGATAGACCACTCCGCGGTTGTTCAATGCGTTAGTATAATGAGGGTTAATCTCAAGACTCTTGTTGTAATCAGCAAGAGCTTTTTCGAGATCACCTAATCTTTTATACGCGACCCCTCTATCGTTATAATATTTGTATTCATTGGGGTTAATCTCCGCGGCCCTAGTGAAATGCTGCAAGGCTTCCCTGAAATTTCCATTTTTCATGGCCACCAGACCCGCGTTGTATTGTTGGCGATCGGCGATTTCCGCTGCGCTAAACCCGGGGCCAAGCGTCGCAAAAACGAGGGTCAACAAAATCAGTATCCGAAATGACTTCATCTGACGTTCCCCTCGGGACTTAATGATCTGTTATACAAATCAGAAAAAAACGGTTTATGACAATTCCCTTCAAGCAAAGAGAACTTTGCCTGTAGCGCCAGGTTGTCCACATCATCATCCCAAAAAGACGCCGCGCTGCCTTCGAAATCATTGGGTTTTATTCTCAGTCAAACCGAACTGGCTTAAGACATCTCTTATGTAAACCGTTACTTCGTCTATTATTTTCGGATACTTTTTTGCGAAGGTAGCCTTTTCGATCGCAGATGAGATACTTTGACCCTGTTTCGAATCGTTATCCGTTTTCGATATTGGGTTTCCGGAAGAATCATATTTCTCGTAACCTACCGCCATGACCAC
>JARLHM010000039.1 GCA_031292235.1 Syntrophaceae bacterium
ACCGTAGGCGCGCGTAATCAAAAATTGCTGCGACAAAAGAATGAGCGCATGGAGCGATTTTCTCTATTAGCCGGCAAAAATCCGCAGAGACTAATGGAGCGTGATTCAGGACTTTGCGGGGCTAATGACCAGACGAAAACACTTTCGCCAGATCGGCGGCAAGAGGACAAAACTTACAGACAAGGGAACGCCTTAATCAAGTTTGGGGTGGGTCTCATCCGTACGGCTGGAGGAAAATTCCTCTCAAATGGTTTGACTAGAAGTTGGTCCAAAACTGCATTCAAAAAAATGGTCTCAAGTTTCAGCGCAAGAAAACCTTCGCCACTTTCCGGCACTACTTTGAAGCCGAATGAAGAGACTTTTGGCGCATTCGAATTAAGGCTGATGAGCTTGAAGAACCTGAGAGACAAAGGGTTGATAGACGAGTTGGAATTCAATTACAAGAAAAAAGCGATATTAGATGAACTTTGAAAAGAATTCCCAAACTTCGGTTATTAAACTTCTCAAGTTATTGATCGGGAAAATTGTGCGTGAATGATTAATGGAAGGGTTCTAAAGGAAGAAATGGTTTAATCGATTCTATCAACCTTCTAACAGGGCACTAACGACCTCCTAACATCGGTTTCTTTTAGTAAGACCCTGAAGCAGTGTTCACCGATCACTCTCCGGCCCCAATTGGGTCCTTTCGGAGTTGCGGGGCGCTAGGGAGAAATTGGCGCATCGAGCTTTAAATGAAAAAATGTAACTGAAACTTCGATGAACCGGAGGTTAGCAATGGCAGCTCACTTTTACCCGCACTTAAAGAGCCACCTGAAACGAATCGAAGGTAGTTGTGTACTTTCGGTTTTCTTGGCCCTTATATTTGTGTCCAATTCGACCGGTTCGAGGAATTTGGATTCTGAAATCGTTAGTGTTAGTGGGGCCGGCGCAACTTTTCCGTACCCGGTTTATGCCAAATGGGCTAAGACTTATATGCAAATAGTGAGATGTAATCTGAGCTACCAGCCGGTTGGATCGGGCTCTGGAATAGCTCAAATCAAGGCGGGAGCGGTAGATTTTGGAGCCTCTGATGAACCTTTAAGAGCTGAAGAACTAAAAAATAATGAGCTTTTACAATTCCCCATGATAATGGGCGCCATTGTGCCAATAATCAATATTGGAGGCGTAAGAAATGGAAGACTAAAACTTACCCCTGAACTCTTAGCCGACATCTTTTTGGGTAAAATCAAAAAATGGAATGATCGAAGGATAATGATGGTAAATCCTGATCTCCGGTTGCCGGAACAGGAAATTACTGTAGCGCATCGGGCAGATGGATCGGGGACAACCTGGATCTTCACCAATTACCTGAGCAAAGTCTCAACAGAATGGCAGACAACAATTGGAAATGACAAATCCGTATCGTGGGTAACCGGGATTGGGGCCAGAGGAAATCAAGGGGTGGCGGGGATAGTGAAGAAAATCAGTGGATCCATTGGATATGTTGAATACGCCTATGCATTTCGGGACAAGATGAATTGCGTTCAGCTTCAAAATAAAGCGGGTCGATTTGTAGCTCCAACCATGGACACATTCCGATCTACCGCCGCTAATGCAACTTGGGACGAATCCCAAGGTTTCTACATGGTCTTGACCGATCAGGCAGGTGATAACAGTTGGCCAATAATGGGGGTATCCTACATATTAGTACATAGGAATCAGGCAAACTCTGAGAAATCCTTTGCCATGATGAACTTTTTTGACTGGTGTTTCAGACAGGGGCAGGATTTGGCCATTGATTTACATTATGTGCCCATTCCCCCTAATGTCTACGATCGTGTCCAATCTCAGTGGTCAAAAGAAATATTTGTTAACGGCGCGCCGGTTTGGAAGGCAAATTCACCAGCCTATTAGTCGGCTAAAACGGCCTGCTTGGTCAACTCGACGTTTTCCGAGCCAATAGTAGCCCGAAGAATTTCACTCATCTCCGCCGCGCTATACGGTTTGGCAAGCACAGCGTTGAAACCGTACTTTTGGAAATCACCCATGATGGGATCATTGCAGTAGCCACTTGAGACTATGGCCTTGATCTCAGGATCGAACTCTCGTAATTTTTCTAAGGCCTCTTTACCTCCCATGCCGCCGGGAATGGTTAAATCCATTATTACCGCATCAAACGGCTCTCCACGATCTTTCGATTCTTTGTAAAGATCAATCGCTTCCCCTCCATCCTTACTAGTAAGGACATTATACCCAAGGCATGTTAGCAATTCCGCTGCGAGATCTCTTATTAAAGGTTCGTCGTCCATCAAAAGGACCCTTCCGGTTCCCTTCTCAGGTATTCCTTGGAGTTGACGTCTGGGAGCAATACATTTTTCAGAAGCCGGTAAAAATACCAAAAATTCGGTTCCGCTTCCAACTTTTGAGTCAACCTGGATGTGGCCACTATGTCTCTTTATCACCGCATAAGACGAGGCAAGCCCCATGCCGGTTCCCGTCGCCTTGGTGGTAAAATATGGGTCAAATATCTTTTCGAGGTGCTCAGGGGATATCCCAACACCTTCATCCAATACGGATATCTTAACATATTTTCCAGATGCAAGGTGTAACAGATTAGATTCCTTATGAATATAGTTCTCCGCTGAGACAAGGATCGTGCCGCCATCCGGCATTGCCTGATCAGCATTAATGATCAGATTATGAATTACCTGACTTACTTGGCCTTCGTCTATTTCGGCGTGCCAAAGATCGTCCTGAATTTGAAGACGCCATTTAACATTTGAACCTCGGAGCGCAAAACAGACCCAGTCTGTAAGTAGTGTCTCCATCGAAGTCGTTTTCTTAATGGGCGCCCCACCTTTCGAAAAGGTCAGCAATTGCTGAGTTAGGTCCTTTGCTCGCATTGAGGCCCACTCAGCTTCAGCGAGTCTGTCGTAAATGTTACTTCTCTGATCGACATCCATCTTAGCCAAAGAGATGTTACCGAGCACAGCAGTTAGAATATTGTTGAAATCATGAGCGATCCCACCGGCCAAAATACCTATGGATTCGAGTTTATCCGCTTTCAAAGCCTCTTTTAGCACGTGCTCCTGTTCGGTTATGTCTCGGAACACAAGAGCTATACCCACAATATTGCTGCTTTTGTCCCGTATTGGGGTCCCCCTGTCAGAGATGAGCAGTTCAGTTCCGTCCTTAGAGGTCAAAATGGTATGACCTGGTAACACGCGGATAGGGCCGGATTCGAAAAATCTATTAAGAAAATTTAGAGGCCTCTGTCTTGTTTTCTCATCCATTATGACAAATACCTCTTCGAGATTCCTACCGACCGCGTCTTCCTGGAGCCAGCCTGTAAGTTCTTCCGCTACACGGTTCATCAGGATCACTTTCCCTGACAAATCAGTCGTAATGACGCCTTCACCTATCGATCGCAAGGTAACGGATAGTCGTTCCTTCTCTTCAGCCAACGCGTCTTCCGCCTCTCTACGCAATTCCAGGTGTCTGTTTATGACTATGGATACTCCTAGCCAGGCAATGAGAAGGATCGTTACTGTGGCGACCCCCAGAATTCCTATTAACAGGATCCGTCGTCTGAACAATAAAATTTCGTCGGCAATACGAGTTTGAACCGCTTCGGTCATTTGTCTGATTCCGTTTGAATATAGGGCCTTCTGCTTGTCATATTCCCGGCTGAAAAGGAGATCGACGGCTTGCTTCTGACGTCCCCGCCGCACCAACGCAAAGGCTACGGATTCCATTTCCAACAGTTTCGTATACGCGAGCTTGGTCTGAGACGCATAGTTCTTGTCATATTCAGCTCTTGCCTCGACTGCAATTCCCAGAAGAGCGTTGTCAAGCTGAGGCTCTACGGCCTGATAATTTGTTTCCCATTTGGGATCACCAGTTGCTGCGGCTAGTCTTGCGTACATCGTAAGAAGCTCGTTAAGGTGGGCGACACTTCCGGCCAGCCTTTGAAGAGTCAGTTCGTGGTTCCCCATTCTTGATAGGGAATCATACATGCTCCAAACAACTGGACCAAGGGCCGCCAGCAACAATACTCCAAGGCCTAATCCCAACGATAGGAGTTTCATGGGCTTTGAGTGTTTGGACGACAAGGACCGCGAGATTCCGGACATGATTCCTCCCAGCCATTAAAAGGACCAGTTTTTCTCTCACGGCGCCACTGCGTAAGGTCTAATTCACAATGAGAGAATTGCTCATTTTCAGGTTATGGTCCAACAATTGTCTTTTTGTTAGCAGACTGTTAAATTGTCATGAAGATATGGGGAGGGGATGTCTGCGACCAAATGAATATTGTGGTTCGATGTCCTTGTCAAAATTCTTCTAAAATTGATCTCTCAACATCAGCTAATACTTTTCTAACACTACAATAACGACGTGTTAACAATTGGGAATGATTCTTATGAGCTGGCGGCTGTACGAGTTCAGGAAATCCAACTCTACTTTATATATTCCGCCTTTGTTGTGAGTTTTTACTGATGGTCCTGCCTAATTATGAATTCGCGTCGAAAGAAGTAACAGGTGATGTTGATGAGAGGGATTAACTCAAAATGGCTGATCTTCATATCCTAACAATCTTTTTATTGGCGCTGTCAAGCAACCTTGATAACATAGGAGTAGGCACATCCTATGGCGCCAGAGGAATAAATATTCCCTTCAGTTCGAATCTGCTGATCGCCGTAATCACTAGCGCTGGAACTTTTCTTTCGATGACCATAGGTAACGGGATAAGCACTGTCATAAACCCAGATTTTGCAAATGCAGTTGGCGCTCTTCTTATTGGAGGCACAGGGGTTTGGGTCTTTATCCAAGAGCTTTTGCGCCGTGATGAGGACAAAGGTGACGCCTCAGAGCTTCTTCAAGAAACCAATTTCTCCAATCAATCGGTATTCAGAAAGGCCCTTACGATTCTTGACCATCCTTTTCTTGCTGATACGGATTTTTCCGGACATATCAGCGTAAAGGAAGGATTCCTTTTAGCCTTCGCTTTGACCTTAAACAATTTGACCAATGGAATTGGAGCGGGTCTCCTGGGTCTCAATATTACGCTAACTACCGCCTTTGTCGTGGTCTTAAGCATTGTTACGATTTGGTTCGGCATACAGTTTGGACGGTATTCAGGTGTGCATTGGTTTGGCAGATTTTCAGGTCGTATTTCAGGCCTGATTCTTATTTTTCTTGGTATCTACGAGTATTTTAATTGATTTTGAGGACTAAATTAGGGCGGCTATGATAGAGAGCGACGAACCTTCAAGCGCTTTGTCTAAAGCCAGGCCCACGATCGCTTTTGACGCGACCCACCCAGCTTGCGAGAATACTGTATCCATATATCTACTGCTTGAAACAAGTTTGGCCAGATCTATGTGGCCCTCCTGAGATAAGAGGTTAAGCAATGTGGTCGAAGTCACCTGAGATTCATCAAAATTTATTTTTATACTACCAGTGAGGGCATTAACCTCAATTGAATCGATCCCTTGTTTTTCACATAGCAACAAAGTTAACTCATCGGCAAGTTCGACGTTCCTTTTTAGGCTCGGAATTTTGAGTCTCAACCTTCCTGGTGTCTCATGAACATAGAAACCCATTTGATCCTCCTGCAACTAGCTTGATCGAATGTTCAGAACCTGGGCTTCGGCCTCAAGTTTCAAAACACCGCCGCTTTAAAATTACTTAGATTCAAATTGTTAGACGTAAATTAGAACCAAATTAATTTTTGATGTGGACATTAATTACTAGTTGAATTTCAGATTTTTCTTGTTTGCGCTCTTCGCAGAAATAGGTTGACTTCAACGCCTTGAATTTACATTATATGTGCTAGATGTTATTGTTGTAGACAGATTGGAAAGGAAGGAGAAGGAAGATGGCAATTTCGGACATGATCCCAAAAAGTAGTATTTGGACAGGTATTGCCGTAGGCGCCGGCCTCTTGGTCGCGCCCGTAGTGATCCCAGCAGTCGCAGGCGCCGCAAGGCCACTGCTCAAAGCCGTCATAAAGGGCGGATACATGCTTTTTGAATATGGTCGAGTGATGGTCGCTGAAGTAACCGAGCTTACAGAAGACCTTTTTGTGGAAGCAAAGG
>JARLHM010000223.1 GCA_031292235.1 Syntrophaceae bacterium
GTTTGGGAGGTAACACAACAGCCCTGGCGGTTCATATAAATTCTTATCCAACACATATAGCGAGTTTACCAGTCGCAGTTAACATACAATGCCATTCCTGCCGTCATGCGGAGGCGATACTATGAATCCAGAAACAAAAAAAATCGTGGCCCCACTCGATGATTCAGTGGTGAAAAACCTCAAGGCAGGGGACACAGTTTTGCTATCAGGTATAATAATTACTGGGAGGGACGCTGCTCACAAGAAAATGGCGGACCTGATCAATTCTGGACAAAACCTACCTTTTTCTATCAAAGGAGAGGTTATTTATTATGTGGGGCCAACCCCCGCTCCTCCTGGTAGGCCAATAGGCGCCGCCGGTCCTACTACCAGTTACCGTATGGACCAATACGCTCCATTGCTTATCGAGCGTGGTCTCAAAGGAATGATTGGAAAAGGCCGCCGTTCAGAAGAAGTCAAAGAGGCCATGAGAAAGTGGAGCGCTGTATATTTCGCTGCTATCGGTGGAACAGGCGCCCTTATGTCTCGTTGTATAAAAGAGGCGGAAGTGATCGCCTGGGACGAACTAGGGCCCGAAGCGGTTCGGAGACTAGTAGTTGAAGACATGCCTTTGATAGTTGCAACCGATATTTACGGCGGTGACCTGTACGTGACCGGACCAGAACAGTTTAAGACCAATTGACAGCTAATTGTATCAACTTTCGCACTTCGCCATAAAATCAGATTTGAGAGAGTAGGCCTCTTCCATAGTGGCCTAAATTGTTTCCAGTTTTGGTTGGCCCGATGTTAAGTAAAATTCGCGTACTTTGTTTCAAACCAGAAAGATTATACGAACCAACGCTTCGGTGAAAGAAGTGTCGTAGATTTTGTCCTAAGACGCGACCTGCAGGGCTTACATTGTCCCGTCACCAGAGGCTCATTTCCTGAAGGAAGAATATATGACTGAATTTGATCTGATGCTCGTGGGCATCGCAGCGGTAATCGGAGGCGCTGTAAATGCTCTGGCCGGTGGAGGAACACTCATCACGTTTCCAATGCTTACGGCAGTTGGTATTCCAGCAGTAGCCGCTAACATCACCAACACAGTCGCGCTTTGTCCAGGTTATCTGGGAGCTACATTTGCTCAAATAAGAGACCTGAAAGTTAATAAAAAAAGTTTGTGGCTTTTAGGCGCCACCGGTGGACTTGGTGGTGTCGCTGGTGGGGTCTTGCTCCTAAATACTGGTGAGCAGACATTTCGCACCCTTGTTCCATATCTGATTCTTCTTGCAGCAGGACTTCTAGCCATTGAGGGCCCATTCCGCAGATGGCGCACGCGCGGTACCGTTGTCTCTGGGGTTGAACACAAGCACGGGATATGGATGGTCCTGTCGGTGTTCCTGGCCTCAATCTATGGGGGTTACTTCGGTGGAGGGCTAAGTGTCATTGTACTTGCGGTGCTTTCGCTAGCGTCGGACGATTCCCTGACACGGCTCAGTGCCCTTAAACAGTTTATCGCATTCTGTGTAAACATTTCAGCGGCCATTTTCTTTCTCTTTTCGGGTAAGATTGTGTGGTCGGCGATGGTGGTGATGGCTATTGGGGCCTTGGCGGGTGGCGTATTCGGTGGAATGGTGGCAGGTAGGATCCGGCCAGAACTGCTACGTTGGATTGTTGTTGTAGTCGGAGTTGCAATTTCAATCATTTACTTTGTTCAATAGTAACTCTCGATTCAATACTACGCTGGGCCGCCCCAGCGAGCTGAAAACGGTTGAAGAAAGTGTGAAATCAGAACAGGGGAATCCTGTGTCAGACAAGTGTCATAGCGTTGGGACCAATATGCAGCCAGATATCTTTTCCTATCCCCAAGCTTGCAAGATCTAAAGATATTGGCGCATGGATTTCGAATTTTTCACCTGCGAGCGCCTCAATTTTAATAACATCTCTCAATAGACTTAGTGAGACAATCCTTCCATGAAAAACATTTGGTAGATTTACGAATTCTTCTTGAGTGGAAAAGGAAATCTTGGAGGGATCAACCATGAGACAGGTCCCTTGCCCTGTTGTTTTGGATATATCAAATTGCACAGCGCTGGCATCGAAGATCTTGCCACCGCGCTGTATTTGACCTCTGAAAAGGTTATAAGGCGCAGCAGGGACCACCTGCCCCTGGAATATGTGAATTACAAAGTCAGTCAAGTTTTGTGCAAACGCGAGATTGTGGCTAGTAAAAACGACGGTCTTCTTTTCATTGCGATTAAGGTTCAAGATTAGTTGTTCAGTCCTTTTTACGCTCTCCAAGTCCAAATGATTTGCGGGCTCGTCGAAAAGGAACACTTCTGGATTTAAGGCCAATGTTCTAGCTAATGCCACTCTTTGGGCTTCGCCTCCTGAAAGCGAATTTGGCCAACGAGATTCATATCCCTCCATCCTAACCTTTTTGAGGCCTTCTATAGCCATTTTCTTGGCCTCGCGACGTGGGAATCCTCTTAGTTTCAATCCTATGGCCACATTTTCCAAAACCGAGCATTTAAAAAGATAAGGATTCTGTGGAAGGAGACCAACTCTTCGCCTCAAGTTTATCAGATCCGAAGCGGAAACTTTCGCGCCAAGAAATGAAAGTAATCCTTTCTGTGGGGTTATTAAAAAAGCTAACAAATGTAACAAAGTTGTTTTTCCTGAGCCGTTCGGACCCACTAAGGCAATCACACTGGATGATGGTATATCCAGAGTATTGATCGTAAGGACCGGCTGATTCGAATAAGAAAACGTAAGGTCCCTTATTGAGTAGCTAGCGATCATCAAGAGCGTTCTTTCTGGACCAAGAAGAGGAGACCGTTGATCAAGAGCGCGACCGCCATCAGGACAAAGCCCAGGGCCAACCCCAACTCGAATTCACCCTTCGAAGTCTCCAATGCTATAGCGGTAGTCATTGTCCGGGTAAATCCCCGTATGTTTCCCCCGAGCATCATTGCAATCCCGAGTTCTGAGATTATTCTTCCAAACGCAATAACAACTGCCGCCATCACAGCAAAACGGGCCTCTTTAATGACTAGCCAAAACTGCTGAGCCGGAGACGCTCCCAAGAGTTTGCACGTTAACATGAAACGCTTGTCCAAACTCTCTATTGCGGCAACGGTAAGATTGGCGGCGATTGGGGTCGCCAGTATGAAAAGTCCAAACACCATTCCTGATGGAGTAAACAAAAGGCCTAGCGAGCCCAGTGGCCCCACTCTACTTAGCAGGACATAACAGAAAAGACCTATGACAACCGTTGGCACCGCCATTGTGGTGTTCAGCAATAACAGGATAACAGATTTTCCCCTGAAATCCTTGAGCGCCAACAGAGTGCCCACGGGGAGCCCAACGGAACCTGAAAAAATAGTGGACCAGAAGGATACTGTTATAGAAAGCCATACAATTTGAAAAACTTCGGAGTCGAGATGTAGAAGTAGAAGAAAGGCCTTATGAAATGAATCTAAAAGAAACTGCAACGTATGGGACCTTTGAAATGCTTTATAAATAAAGAACAAGGGGAACTGTTCCCTTGTCCTTATCATGGAAAACCATTTTCCAGCTTTTTAGCATGATCTTGAACTCAAAAACCGGGAGAGTTCTTTGAGTATTTCAATGATCTATTTCTTTGCGTCAGGGAAGAACAACTGTTTGCCGTTAAGTTTGTAATCGGCAATTATTTTCTGACCTTCCGGACCAGTAATGAAATCTATAAATTTCTTTGCCAACGCGTACTGAACATTTGGGCGTTTTTCGGGATTAACCGCTATTACTCCATACGGATTGAACAAACTCTTATCCCCTTGGACAAGTATCACCAAATCTGTCTTGTTCTCATATGAAATAAATGTGCCTCTGTCGGAGAGCGTGTATGCGTTTTTCTCATTGGCCATCTGTAAAACTGCGCCCATGCCTTTACCCGCTTCTATGTACCATGGGCCTTTGGGGGTTATGCCATCGGCTTTCCAGATGGCCTTTTCTTTCATGTTTGTCCCTGAATCATCGCCTCTTGATATGAAGAGCGCTTTTGCTTCAGCAATTTTCTTGAAAGCTTCAGTAGCGGATTTGAGATCCTTAATCTTCGCCGGATCATTTTTAGGGCCTATTATGATAAAATCATTATACATTACATCACGTCTATCCACACCAAAGCCTTCGGAAACAAATTTATCTTCCGCTGGTCTGGAGTGAACAAGGACGACATCTACATCACCGTTTTCTCCGAGTTTAAGCGCCTTTCCGGTTCCAACAGAGATGACATCTACTTTGAGATTGTTCTCTTTTTCAAAAGGCGGCAAGAGGATTTTTAAAAGCCCTGAGTTCTCTGTGCTGGTAGTGGTGCTCATCCTGAGGCGTGTTTCGCACAAACCTACTGAAGAAAATGCAAATAGCATAAAAAGAACACAAAGAAACCTGGAAAAATTTTTCATGTCGAACTCCTTTCTGATAGCGTACAACAAATTATTCCATACCGACTTCTCATTTGGATGGCGTAAATTGAGCCAGTTTAGTGTAATTGACATGTCACCATAAAATGACATGAGCGATGCCAAATTCCACGGATTGCCCGAAAGGAAAGCGAAGTAGTATCGGAAACTATCATCACTAAATCTATCCAATTCCCATTTCGATACTTTAGGATATTATAATACATAATCAAAGGTATCGGTACCGGGCGCCAGGAATCCCTGATCTACTGCCTGATCGCAAATTTATGCTAATCTAGATGCAGGATTACAGCAAAACTGTTGAACATTACCCAGACATCGTCTTTTTCACGGATATCAAGTTTTTTTCTGCTCTTTTCTGTCACAAGAGAACATACTTCCGTTCCATCCTGTATACGCACGATAAATTCAGTGGTAAGTTTGCCGCGCTGAATTTGATCCACTGTCCCTTTAAAAATGTTCTCGGCTGTGCACAAGGGCTGGATATGCGCTTTTTGCAATATGACCCAAGGCGCCTTTATCTCTGCTGTTATCAATGAACCTATTTTCAGCCCCAATCTCTCCAGACTGTTGTTTGTAATTATAGTAGTCACGGTAGGTCCACTCACGGTCACAAGTTCTACCTGTGATTGAATATCTCCCTTTAGTATGGCTGCGATTTTGCCGAAGAAAGTATTGCGAGCGCTTGTTTTCCGTCGGTTCTCCCTTTCAATGAAATGTCTCGCGACGTGGCGGATGTCCTCGTCTGAAAAAGTAAGCAGGGACGCTGTCAGATTGGGTGTCGAATGGCCTAGAATGTGTTGCACGACAGGTAGTGGCATGTTGTCCCGCATCAATTCGACGGCCCTAGCTCTACGGATGGCGTTTGGTGAACCTAGGTCCTGTGAGAAACCACAGGCTAGGCATTGTTCATAAAATTTACGGCGAACATGTCCTGCGTCAACCTTTAAAAGCAAGCCTTTCTGCTCGTTAAAAGCTGGTTCATTTAGGATAGCTTGAATTTCGGACATTAGTTCAGAAGAAATCTGAACCTCACGTTGAGAGGAACTATCCGCAGCTTTGATTTTGTCATAACGAATAGAACGTTTCGAAACATCAAGGCATCTCCTGAGATCGAGAGACAACACCTCGTTGAGTCTAGCGCCTGTGTAACGAATCAGAAGAAAAATCAAGAGAATTCGTTTTCTTGAAGAATAAACGTCAGGACGCCTTGAAGCCTCAGTCCATGAGTGAAAAGCTTTTTCCAATGTGGCTAGTTGAGTTGGGTCGAGGATTCGAATATCGCTTGGGATGTCATAAATCCGGGTAGGGTTCAGGAGGTTTGAATTGGGATCTTTGCTTGAGTGGTCAGACTTTTTGTGGTCCTGCTTGGTGTCCATCTGCTAAGTTTTCCTTCAAGGAATTTGGAGAGAAAATAGCTCGACGGTTCAAATTATCATAACCTTGGCCAACGACCAATAATTAGTGTCAAATGGTAGAAACGCCTTGACTGGACATGTTGAGCGTCCTATTATGTGTAGCACGAATTATCATAAAAACATGTCAGTGCATTGTTGGTTAGCGCTATCTATGGAGGCGAAACACAAAAAATGGAAGCTAGCGTCAGAAATATTTTCTTCGCCTTTCTCAAAATGGGGACGTTCGCTTTTGGGGGAGTTTATTCCATGATAGCCTTCTTCGAAAGGGAACTTGTGCTCAAAAGAAAATGGCTCAGCCATGACGATTTTGCTGAGAGTGTTGTCGTCGGTCAGTTGACGCCAGGTCCGCCCATAATCAATTCAGGCATATTCATAGGTTATTTGCTGAGGGGAACAAAAGGGGCCTTAGCCACTGTTGTGGGACAGGTATTGCCGTCGTTTGTAATGATTTTGATACTTGCCTACGTCTACATGAAATATAGTGATATTCCAATAATGCGTTCTATGCTCAAGGGGGTTGGCGCCGCTGTAGTGGGGCTTGTCGTATCGGTTGTTTTCCGTATGGGCAAGAGGTCTTTAAAGGACTATAAGAGCGTTTCTTTTGCTATCACAACATTCATTTGCCTTGCGGTTTTCAAACTGAATCCGATAGCTTTGATTATTGCCGCTGGTGTTGGAGGGCTAATAGTCTATCGTGGGGGAGCGCTTAAATGGCAATAGTCATATTTTTCTGGACGCTGTTCTATATAAATCTTTTCACGATCGGCGGCGGATTTGTAATGCTTCCGCTTCTACAAAGTGAAATTGTTGATCATTATCATTGGTTAACAAACAAGGAATTCATAGACAGTATCGCTATAGGGCAGCTCACACCAGGGCCTCTTACCATAATGAATGCATTCATAGGGTACAAAATATTTGGATTCGGAGGAGCTATAGGCGCAGTTGTAAGCACATATTTGCCCTCAATTCTAGTTGTGACAATTGTTAGCCGCTATTATCTGAGATTTAAGAATTGGTGGATTGTCAATTCAAGTTTTAGCGGAATACGACCTGCCGTGATTGGTCTTCTTGCCGCTGTCGCGATAACATTAGGCAGGGAATCCATCATAGATCTTCCAACCGGCGCAATAGCAATCGCCAGTTTTGTCGCAATAGCGTTTACAAAATTGGATCCCACGTTTGTGATACTCGGAGCAGGATTGTTAGGCGCTTTGTTGTATTAACAACAATAGAGACTGAAAGCCCGACTCAATTACTATTCGAAGCGTAAAACCCGAATTCCGTTTTCTTCGAAGATTGGGGGAAAAACCGTTTTATCTAGGGCTGCAAAATAATTTCTGGAATTTGTTAAGTACCAAATAAATCCGTTGAATGGCTCAAAATAGGGAGGGAATTTCTTCAACCGTTCCGGTTCGAAATCTTCTGATCGCACAATTAGGTAATCAATATGATTTGACTTGCAGAAACTACGGATTTCTTCAGGCTTGGATGAATAATAAGCTTTAAAAAGATCGAAAGTTCTTCTCTTTACCTCGCTCCAGTAAGGCTCCACCCAAGTATGAGAGAGTTTGTAGGTTACATAGGCAGGCCTTTCTCCAAAAGTCATCACGTTATCCATGACTTCAGGCCATCCCGCAATCAAAGCATTTTTAGGAGTAGTCTGAATGAATTTGTACAAATTGGAGCCACCTGAATAATCGAAAATCTCAATATGTCTCCCTTTAATGCAAGCAAATGCCAATAAAGCAATGACGAGCGCATATAACCTCAATTTGCTTAGCTTCATCTTTTCCAAAATGACCCTTATTGCAACAGCAAAACCGATGCAGTAAACAAGATTCAGGGTATAGGCAATATATCTTCTGGGAACGAACAATTTGACCAACAACAATCTAGCGAGAACATAAAGTAGGAGGGAAACCGGTATAAGAAGCAGTAGCCCATTCAATCCTCTCCATTTAATTAAGGGCCGATAATTCAAGGCGGCGTAAGAAAATACCCCAACCACCAAAAGGGCCATGATCCAACCGGCAATTGGACCCCAGTAGGGAAATGAGAGGTTAAATATCCACGGCCTAATCAGTTCATGGAAAAATGACGGAGCAGGATATAATTGGTACCGTCCCAATTCTGAATATTCGCTCTTTCCAACCATTTCCCGCCAACTAATGAGATGTCCAGTGCTAGATTGGTACCACGCTACACTGACGATTGTGAACGCTACGGCGAGAAATACCGGCGCATTCAAAACTAAAAGCTCCTTAATAATTTGAGGCGCTGTCTGTTCCTGTTGCTCTTCAGGATTTGTAATTCCCAAAATGTTACTAAAGGCAGGGAAAATTCTTGACGCTAGGGCAGGGCCGAACTTGATCAGCATTATTAAACTGTGAGTGAATAAACATAACAAGAAAACATACGGGTTAAAAAACGGCTGGATAAAAAGGACTAGTCCGGCGTAAAACAAATTTCCCCGAGAAACTAGTAATAGATACAAAATCATCAAAGGGAAGACAAAACTTCGAGATAACCCCCCGTTCATCTGATACTGAAACCCCGTGAACAGAAAATAGACAACCACCACCAGAAAAGCTGTCAAATTGTCGCCGAATACACGTCCCCATGCAAACCAGAGCCCTGCTGTGAGCGCAAAAAGTATTGCGGTCAAAATATTTGAAAAAATCAGAGGGTCAAACCATAGGGAAGCCGTCCTGTAAATCGCTTTTACGCCAATAGGGACATAGGTCTCGGCATAATTGGTCAGGAAATCATTTTGAAACAATTGCGGGTCACGCCAGCGTTCCATCCAGAAAATCTGCTGCCGCACGTCGTCATTGACGAAATACTTGTTTGAAAATATGTCAAAATTTCCA
>JARLHM010000040.1 GCA_031292235.1 Syntrophaceae bacterium
ATCGCTCCACGGATAAAAGGTACCCCGGGGATAACAGGCTGATCTCCCCCAAGAGTTCACATCGACGGGGAGGTTTGGCACCTCGATGTCGGCCCATCGCATCCTGGGGCTGAAGTAGGTCCCAAGGGTTTGGCTGTTCGCCAATTAAAGCGGTACGCGAGCTGGGTTTAGAACGTCGTGAGACAGTTCGGTCCCTATCTTCCACGGGCGCAGGATATTTGAGAGGATCTGTCCCTAGTACGAGAGGACCGGGATGGACGGACCCCTGGTGTTCCGGTTGTCGCGCCAGCGGCATAGCCGGGTAGCTACGTTCGGATCGGATAACCGCTGAAAGCATCTAAGCGGGAAGTCGACCTCAAGATTAAATATCCCGGGCTTAGGCCCCTGAAGACCCCTCGAAGATTACGAGGTTGATAGGCTGGATGTGGAAGTGCAGTAATGCATGGAGCTTACCAGTACTAATAGGTCGTGAGGCTTGATTCCTTCAATTATGATGTATCCTCGATCACCTATTTGGTTGATATATACGCCGACACCGTGTCGGCATTGGTATCTTCCTTGGTTATTTAGAGCTTCCCGGCGATTATGGCGGAGGGGCAACACCTGTTCCCATACCGAACACAGAAGTTAAGCCCTCCAGCGCTGATGGTACTGCGTGGGTGACTGCGTGGGAGAGTAAGTCGTTGCCGGGATACAAAAACAACCCCTGTTCCAGATTGAAATTTGGAACAGGGGTTTTTAATTTCAACATGAAATTTTGGACTTGGAGGTTTTTTTATCATGGCATCGTTGTCTGTCGGGCCGGGTGACGATATTGACGCTTGGTGCGGTAAGTGCCTTATGGTATTGAGCCATCGAATTATTGCAGTTGTCGGCAATCAGGTCAAAAAGGTCGAGTGCCTAACCTGTCACGCAATTCATGCTTTTAAACAGGGAGTTGGCCAAAAAATTTCGTCGACCTTACGCAATTCGCCCTCATCTACTGCTCGGACCCTTAAATCCGCAACCCCGAAGCCCGGCAAAGCCGAGAACGAGTGGAATGCCTTTATGGCGGAAATGCCTGTCGATATTGTTCCGCGCAAATATGGCGTGTTTGAATCTTTTGTAGTCTCTGAGTTTATCGAGCATTCAACGTTTGGCATTGGTAAAGTTCTAGACATTACGGGTGCAGAAAGAATGTTGGTGATTTTCAGGGAAGGGCGTAAGACGCTCATATTCAACAGGACACAATCGACCTAACGTTCTTTAAATAACTAGCCCCTTGGTGTGGTTGAACAAGGGAAGAAATGTTAATCTGACCTGAATGCTTCATCCTGTTTAATCCGATATTTCCGCAATAATGCAGCGTCCCCGATTAATTGGGTTGATTTCTCTCAAGCCTTGCGCTACAATTGCTGTGCTGGAGTATATTGTGGTTAGATCACTAACTAAATGGTTTGTCGTTTTTGCAGTGGTTATTCTCTTCGTCGGCGCGGCGTTCGCCGTCGATTTTCCCGCCCAAGGAGAGAAGACGACCCGGCTAGGCGGCCCATACCAACCCAACGGCGACCAACAACTTTTTTCTGGTTATGTTCCCCCTCCTCCGATAAGGCACACTTGGCCCGGTGGTTATAAGGTGATATTTCATGAAATGATGAATACCCTTATGGACCACATCGTTGGTCAGTATTAGAACCCACTCGTTATTCTCCCTTTTTTGTTTGATGTTTGCTTCAGAAATCGATGTACCAGATACTGATTAATTGGGGACTGAGCCTTGTGTAACGACTCAGACACTTTAATATATTAAAGTGAACCGTTTTTCATGATTGTGTATCTATATTTTAAAATAAGTATGGAGGTGATTGGTCATGTCTGGTTCCGTAATTGACAAAGAAACAAGTTGTGGGTGCTTATCAGACAGTGCTGACGGCGCTTCCGATCCTTGTTGCGATTGTAAGACAAAGATGGCGTTGACATACGAAGAGGAGGCGATTCTAAAGAAGCTTCGTGGTATAAAGACTGTGGTCAGACCTCTTGTGGAAACGCTTAGGAGTATTGAACTTAAGCGATTTGATCGAACCGGATCTGATGCGGCGTCTGTTGAAGGGGAATGGATTCGTTTGTCGAAAGAACTCGACGAATTGCGTACCGCATGGAATGAATGGGAGAAAAAGCTCGAAGCCGCAATAGAGCGAAAATTGATACTTCTGGGACATAGAGAACCTCAAGCCTAGCTCAATCGGTGACAGCTTGGCTTCAACCTTCCATGAGGATAATGGAGTTATTCGTGGTCGAGAAACATCTTGCGACATTGACTCTTACTCATGATATGAGATTGGCGCCCGCTGTTTATGACCTAATAAAAGGGATATGTGAGTCTCAAGGCATCTCTGGTGGCGATTCTGGACAGATAGCCAAACTTACCAGAGGTATACTTGAGCGTTTATTTCGTATAAATCTGGACCAATCGGGACCGACTCCGATAATTATTTCGCTTGGTATCCAGTCAGGCGAATTTTTCATAGCTATTGAACACAAAGGCTTGCCCATTGAACTAAGAGGTGATAATTCCGGTGACGTATCACCATTTTCTCTCTCCATAAATTCTCCCGTGGTTGATGAGGTCAAACTTATCAACCTCGGGAAATCCGGTCAAAGACTTGAGCTGATCAAGAGTCTGCCTTCTAAGATTTACGACGAGCGCGACGGGGATTTGTTAGAATCAGGTCAAACAGAAGAGGACAGTAGACTTGAGAATGTGGAAGACCTGGAAATCAGGATGATACGTTCTGATGAAGGGTTGAAGCTCGCTCGATGTTTCTACAGGGTTTATGGGTACACTTACGGGCCTAATTACGTATACTTCCCTGAACGTTTGAAGTCTCTAATTGAGAGTGGACGCCTTGTCTCAGCAGGCGCTGTTGACAGGCGTGGGGAAATAGTAGCGCATGGAGCAATGAGACTCGAAAGTCGGGAAACGCAGATTGGTGAGTTGATTTCATTGGCTGTCGACCCGAAATATCGAAGCGCCGGGCTTGCGGCCAAAATTCATCGGCGGCTGGTGGATTATGCTGAAACTGTGGGATTAAAGGGTGTTTTTGCAGAGGCCGTTACTATCCACCCCTATTCCCAGCGATTATGCCGTGCGTTGGGCGGCATAGAGTCGGCGGTCATGCTTGGATATATTCCTCCATCCGATTACAAGAGGATTGTTGAAGATGGTTTTCGTCAGCGGCAGTTGGCCATATTATATTTTTTTAATTTTGAGAGATTAGCACAGATCGCAGAAATCTTTGCCCCGATGAATTACTGGGACATAATTCGTAAGATATATACGCGTCTTGGATTGCCTAGGGAATTTGGAGTCGAAACGGCTGTGCCATGGGGCGTTATGTGCGGAGAAACGGCGTTTCGCTTAACGGTTAACAGCGAGATTGGAATCGCTTCAATAATGGTGGACTCCTATTGTCCCGACACGGTAAAAATTATTGATTTTAGATTGAGACAACTCATTAGGGAAGGTATCGAATATATTTATCTTGACATGCCTCTCAGTGATCCGCTAACTCCATATTTTGCCCAGGAATTTGAACTGATAGGCTTTTTCTTTTCGGGTGTAATACCTTTTCTGGCGAAAGGAGACGCTTTGCGTCTGCAATTCCTCAACACCAAAGAAGTCAATTTCGACGGAGCGGTGATCGACTCCGAATTTGGTCGAGAATTATGCAATTATGTGATCTCGAAACGACCCGATGTATTAGTTTAGGTAAAATCATAGACAAAGATAATGAATCAATTTCGTATTGAATCCATAATTATTTGCGCTTTGCCGCGATGTTCTGGTAAAAACTTAGTGCGCCTGACGGGGCGCCGAATTCCATTTAATTGCTTTAGATTTTTTTGTTTTGCTGGGACCGTTAGAAACGCATTTTTACAATTGAACGTGAAAGGGAGGCGGAATATTGGCTAGAATATTAGTTGTAGACGATGAAGCGCCTATCCGGGGTTTGTTGCGCCAAGCCTTCGAAACTAATCATTATGATGTGGTCGAAGCTTCAAACGGGTCTGAGGCGGTTCGCATATTTCGCGAAGATGAAATTGACTTGGTTATCACCGATATCATAATGCCTGACAAAGAAGGCCTTGAGTTTATCATGGACTTAAAGGAAATAGATCAGGATGTTAAAATTATAGCCATGTCGGGTGGAGGGCGGCTGGAACCGCATTCCTACCTGCAAATGGCTTCCAAATTTGGGGCTAAAAAAGTTTTTCAAAAACCCCTTTCAATTACTCTGCTTCTAGCTGCTGTAAAAGAACTTCTAGAAACTGATTGATTAGCACGAGCTATGTGCCGGTAATAAATCTATTGAAAGAAAACGCCGACCCCAGTTCCTATAGACCTCAATTAGGGCGTTTGCTTAATTCTTCGACTCTTTGGATGAGAATAATTGCGTTACGTACCCATCTAAGAAACCGACACCCATGTAGGTAAATTTTGGACTCAGGATGTTTCGTCTGTGGCCGGGGCTGCTCATCCAAGCCTGAACTACTTTTCGACTGTAATCATTACGACCTGAAGGTGTCAAAGGAAGTTTTGCGCTGGTCCAGAAGACGTTCTCGCCATATGCGGCTGGCCCGGCAAAATGCAATTTCTTGATGCGCTCCCCGAATGTTTGCCAACCAATTGGAAATTTTGCCGAATTGTGGGCCATTAGTCCCGCTCTTGCCTGATTACTGGAATGAGTCTGCGCTATTTTGCTTAACAAAGGGCTTATGATCAACGCTGGAACCTGTTGTTTTTTACGTTCAGCATTGGTCCATTTAAGAATCAGTCTTGCGAAGTCTAGATGGGGTTGTCCGACAATACCCACCCGTCGGTTCTTTTCAGTGAGCGCCAATGCATGTTTGGTCCAGATGGGTTCTTTGGGATTGTGAGAATTTTCAGCAGCGAGTTGGCCGGGAAAACTCAATGAAATGATGCCTAATATAAAACCTAAACAACGCACGAAAGAGGAATGATCGTTTTTAATGGCCGATGTGAGTCTGATCATGTTTGAGTAATCCGAAAAGCTTTAAGGAAATTGCGCATGATGAAATTGATCGTCTCCTGATTCACATGGAAATTCTCACGGCCTTGGGCGAAAATGTATTCGCCCATCATAGGTCTGTAAATAGCGGCCATCTCAAAGGCTGGAAAGTAGCTGACATTGGAATGACGAGACACGAATTCATCCGCAACCGCCCGAAGCGTTGACTTGGAATTGCAACTGGCGCTTATAACGTCACAGTCTGTCCGAAATGTAGCCCAAAGATGGACAGGGGAGACTGTGACAATAATGTGACACTTTGGGTTGTGAGCCCCAAGAATAGAATGGATGCGCTCCATGTTCGCGAGATTTTCTTCGTAGCGGCTTACTCTGAATTCATAACGGCCCATGGCGCCGCCTTCGTTCACGTACGGTCCTGAAGGTAAACAGATTACTGAACCATCGAATTTGTCCTGCCATATTTCGGTCAATCCTAATGTAAGAATTAGTATCTCGGCGGTTTCCAGGACCCGCCTTGAACAAATGACATGATGTTCAAAATCTTGCTGGGCCTCATCAATTGTTTTATAAAGCACTATTCGCCGGTATGGGTCCTGAACAACCCCTGTTTCGGGCGCTATCCACCAGCGGACCTGAGGATTGAATTTCCCAAATGTGTACTCAAATATCTGAGCCATCGAGAACGTGTTATACAAGCGCTCCCACGCCGCTGACGCGTGTTTGGACGCTGGATGCCCGGTTTCTTCAGTGATGTAAGAGTATCCCTCACGGATAAGCGCTGATTTGATTTCCCGCGCGAAGCAAGACCCCATGGAAGCGATTCTGGTGGAACTATCAATTCCAGGTCCACGGTACGGCGCCAGAGGAAATTCGCCCTCAACCTGTGGGTTGTCGTAAGATCCAGGCCAAACTTGCCATGGTTCGAACTCATGGACCGGATGAACATCTGAGCGGGACATGCGCAGCCTACTTAAACCAAAAGCTGGGTTAATTGAAAATTTTTATGCGCCATATTTTATCTGTCTTTGCGCATGCGCAGTTATAAGTTTCATGAGATCGGCCGCGTTAAACTGGCCCAGAGCCCCTCTCAGACACTGCGATTCGCCGAAACCTGTCACATCAGGGTTGGCTCGTGTCATGCCCGGCGCCCACAAAATAAGGGGGACAGGATGCCAACTGTGGGATTTCAAGACCGAAGGTGTAGAATGGTCGCCAGTAATTACCAGGACATCAGGATTCAGCTCCAGTATCTTTGGAATTATGGCGTCAACTTTTTCGATTTCTTTCACCTTTGCGTCAAAATTCCCGTCTTCACCTTTGCTGTCAGTATATTTATGATGAACAAAAAAGAAATCATAAGCGTCCCAATTACGCCGAAGGGCCTCTAACTGGTCTTCGAGATTCTTGAGACCTTCAATCAGCGTCATCCCAACCAGACTCGCAAGTCCTTTGTACATCGGGTAAACTGCCATGGCAGCAGCCTTCATCTTGAAGACATCTTCAAACTTTGGGAGCCCTGGTTCGGTCGACCATCCACGCAGTGTAACCATGTTTGCTGGATGTTGGCTTCTTATAATTTCTGACGCTCGCTTAACCCACTCGTTTGCTAAATCAGCAGTCTTCCGAGCTTCAGGCGAGCCATCCAGAGGTCTGATCTTCAAGGGCTTTAATCCAACTTTTTGAGGATCTGTTTCATTCAGGGCCGAAGAAAGGCCCGGGCCTCTGAATATTAGGACAAAACGGTAGTCCTGAACCGGTTTTACAATAACTTCGACCCCAGGGAGTATAATGTCATCAATCAGCGAGACCATTCTGGCGCACTCCTGTGTCGGAATACGGCCTGCGCGACGGTCAGTGATAAATCCATCCTGATCCACTGTACAGAAGTTACCTCTAGCGGCGACATCCTGTTCGGTGAGTGATAGTCCAATGCCAACCGCCTCTAGGACCCCTCTTCCGATAAGATGTTCCAGTGGGTCGTATCCAAACAGCCCGAAATGTCCAGGACCGCTTCCAGGAGTTATTCCGATACCTACCGTGTTCACCAGTCCCACTGAACCCTCCCGCGCAAGCCTGTCCATGTTGGGGGTAAAGGCGGCTTCAAGTTCCGTAGGGCCACCAACTTCTCGCGGTAATCCTCCAAGGCCGTCCATAACCAGTAATATGGCCTTTGTGTAGCCTGACTGCGTCAATGACTTCATAAAATCAACATTTGACATGATATTTCCTCTCAGGGTTCAATGGTGTTCAATGAAAGTTTGGGACTTTTCCCTCAAAATCAAAATAATTCATCGTGCCAGATTTAGACAAACCAAAAGTGTCTCTGGCCATGACGTTTACTATTAAATCCCGTTGTGATAGTAAGCCTTGGGAGTGTTAGATCTGCTTTGGTCAATTCTTCGGTTCGCCCTCGGACTATGAAAGATTAGAACAATATTATGAAGTTGATAAGCTCATTAATTAAGCTCATGAGGCCAGGGCAGTGGATAAAAAACGGCTTTGTCCTGATGCCTCTCGTCTTTTCCGGCCGACTCTTTTGCCCTTATGATACACTAAAAACTCTTGGTGTTTTCATTAGTTTTTGCTTGGCCGCTTCCGCAACTTACGTAATCAATGATTACATGGATATGGATCAGGACAGGATCCATCCCCTGAAACGTAATCGGCCATTGGCGTCTGGCGCCGTGTCGCCGCCGATGGGATTGGCCCTAGCTGCCGGCCTGATATTGTTAATGTTTATCAACACCCTGTTATATTTACCGCTTTTTACCCTCGGCGTTTTAGTTATCTACATAATTTTGCACTGTCTTTATTCTTGGAAACTCAAGAACCTAGTAATCATTGACGTGCTCGTCATTTCTACTGGTTTCTTGCTGCGCGTGCTAGCCGGGACTTCGGCTTTGAGTGTAGGTGTTTCCAGTTGGCTGGTGCTTTGCACTTTCTCTGTAGCTATATTTCTTGCTCTGGGTAAACGAAGACACGAAGTCATGTTTCTAAATGGTGATGCGGTAAACCACCGACCCGTGCTTGAAAGCTATAGCGTTGGTTTCCTGGACCAACTGCTTCAGGTTGTGACTACATCAACTTTCATTTTCTACTGTCTTTATTCTGTAAAAGCCGGCCCGGGTACCGATATCCAGTCCGAGAAAATGATGTTAACCATCCCGTTTGTTACCTATGGAATTTTCCGATACCTGTACTTAATATACCATAAAGAGCATGGAGGTTCTCCCACCGCCTTACTATTTACGGACCCTCCGCTGCTAACATGTGTCACACTGTGGTTGATAGTTTGCGTTTACGTGATTTATTGGTCTGTTTAGACCATCATGTGGGCGCGTTTATGGCCGCGCTAAAAATATGCCACTCAGCGAGGAACAGTAAATGCTTCGTACAATACTTTTCATACTGTATTTTGTGGTTCTTGCCGGACTAGGTATACTTTTGGGATGTTTCATACACGCCCAAAGAGTTAATCAGACAACCGTGATGAGTGGGGTGGCTTTGGTCCGAGAACTCCCCTATGGCGAGTGGCTTGTAGGGAATATTGAGACAACAGTCTTTTCGTATCAGGAAAAAAAGGACCTTCAGGAGTTCAAGGAAAAGTATAAAGGGAAAATCCATATTGATCCTGAAGTCTTGAAGATGCACAAGGAATTGTATGGGGCACAGCCCGGATCTAACTAATAAAATATATCTAGTAATTATGAGCTATTGTAAAAAAAAATAAAACCAATACTTGACAATGCGAAAAAGCCATGGTACGCCCTTCCTCGACACCGGTTTCCCCGGTCCAGTCAGTTAGCCCTCTAGATACTATATAATCACTACCGATGGAGCAGCCATGAGAGTGGACAAATCCGCCCAGGATATGGACCTGTCTTCTATTCCCGCAGAATTTCGTGAAAACTACAAGTTTCTGAGTGAACTCATAGACTGTAAAGAGAAAAACAACACAGCTTCAAAAGGGCTGGAGTCAATGGTCGAAGAAAGATTGAAAGTCCTCAGAGGACGTTTAAACCGAAGACAACTCAAGATACTTACCGATTATCTTAGCCAAATCGAGGAGGAAGACGACAATTTGCTTGCTCCTCCTGTCCCGGCTGAACTCGAGGCTTCTGTAAGAATTAGAAAAAGGACCACATGGTTACCATGGGAAGCAGAGGCGATACGTAAGATTGAAAGATGGCGCGCCGATGTTGGTCACATTTCGGCGCTATGGAATACGCACGACGGTATGTCCAGATCTCCTGTGTTGCTGCGCTCTTCCATGGTTAAATTGGGTCCCAGCCGCAAGGTTAGGCCTTGAATTCAAAATGTCTTTCCGTCCTTAATACCATGTCTCTGAACTTAGCCGCCATCCGAACCGCCTCTGGGTGGCTTCTTAGTTCTTGTAAGGTAAATTTCGTTTTTGTAACCCAATTAGGACGTTCAGTTGTAGTGCCCGGAAGGTTCTGCTGACGCGTGTCCGCCACGAGGTCTTCCATGCTTACGATTACAAGCCGTGATGGCGTCTTCAAGATAAAATTGAGGACCGCAGTATGTAATTCATCAGTCGGGGTTTCAGATGTCCATGCCACATGGGCGACTTCGGGCGCCAGGCACCCGTCATGAACCAGGCGTTCGATAATTTTAGCCTTCTGCTTTGCGCGTTCCGAACGGATGGTATGTTCTTCTTCCTGTTTGATACGGCCGATCTGAATCCTTTCTTCAATATCGAGTCCCTGCCAGAAACCAGCGAAAGTCGGTAGATCGTGATTGGAAAGTGACACAAGCGCTCGTGCGGGATAATCGGAAAATGGGATTTGATTGAGGTTTGCATCCCTTTCAAAGTAAAAAATCCTGTAGGAAAAGATCCCACGATCAATCAGCCTCTCCCTGAAATTAAACGGTAAAGTTCCCAGGTCCTCGCCCACTATAATATTCTGGTTTCTCAAGCTCTCCAATGTCAGGACATTTAGCAGGTCCTGCTCATTATCCTCGACATAAACACCGTTCTTCGCCTGCGACCCCGAAGGTATCCAGAACAAGTGATGAATTTGCATGACATGGTCGATCCGCAGCGCGCCTCCGTGCTTGGAATTGGCGGCAATACTTTTTCGAAAGGGAGTAAATCCCGATTTTTTCACCTGCCCGGAATCCGGAGGTTGAAAGCCCCAATCTTGTCCGTCGGGGGCAAACGCGTCCGGGGGCGCCCCAACGGTAAACCCATTCACGAAATATTCCGGTCTCGACCAACTGTCCGCGCCGTTTGGATCAACAGCTAGGGCGACATCATGATACAAACCAATTAACATGCCCTTTCCGATGGCGTGTTGTTGAGCTTCTGACAACTGTTTTTCAACTATCCATTGTAAAAAGTCATGAAAAAGGACATCTACGAAATGCTTTGCCCTAAATCTTTCTACTTCAGGAGATTCAGGATGACGGAAACCGTCGGGCCAGTTGGGCCATCCATGCAGGTTGGGCGCGTTGAAAAGCAAATTTTCCCGAAGGACGCAGAATGTAGCGAACCGGTCAAGGTCTTCACCTCCGAATTCGACAAATTTTTTAAACTCTTCCCAAAGAGCTTTACAATCAGAAGTGTCTTTGTGGGCATAAAGATGGTCAAAAACTTTACGAAGCGTCCTATTCTTTAGGGCCGTAACACCCTCATAATCAACGTATTCGGCAGCACGCAATCTTGATGTTTCGGCTGCAATTTGAGGGTCAACGGATATCTGGTCCGACAAATCCTGAGAAATCGAACCTGCTGCCTTAAGGACGTCTATGTATATATAATTGGAGAACATTCGACTCGAAGGCATGTAAGGGCTGCAATTAAAGGGACTGGCGTTGAAGAGCGCATGCAGAGGGTTTAACCCAACGAAATGGGCCCCAAGATCATCAAAGGCCCAATCTATAATTCCCAAAAGATCTGTGAAGTCACCAACGCCCCAGTTATTTTCCGATCGTACGCCATATAAAGATATGGCGATTCCCGCTACCCGCCGACCTTTTTCAATCGGTTCAGGCGCGTAGGCTTTTGGTGGGGCTACAATAATTCTCAGTTCACTGGAGACTACAGAATCCTCGACTGTAACATCCAGGTTGAAGCTGTAATCACCCGGTGGAAGATCGCTGGGAACTGGTGCCATTATCCGGGTTAGGCCTGTTTTTAGGTCGAAGTCTAATGATGTCCCAGGACCATGAAGGTCACAAGTTATAGGTTCAAGTTTGGAACTATAGTCGGTTATATGGATTATTCCGTTCTTTAGGAGACGGTCACGAAAAGTCGATGAGACATCTATATATATGGGAACGGAGGACTTTACATTGTCAGCGCTGAAAGTGGTAACCTGAGGCGATGTGGCCAGCAAATTGGGATCTATTCGAACCCCCTTTTTTTCAAGAATGTCACGTAGGACAGATGGTTGGGTTTGAAAAGTTCGACCCCAATTGTCAGTGTACTGAAGTTCAACGCCAAAAACCTTTGCTAATAGTTGCAACGCCTCGTATGAATTCATTGAAGCATGGTCCTTTGTAGGAATTGTTATGTTTTGAAAATTTAGAGGTCCAAGTCCGCGACTCGAAGGATTCTTGAGCATGAGCGCCATGACTGAACAAAGTTCACATTCAAGATAGCCCACAATCTGTTTTTGTTTGACTCCACGGTCTAGAAATAGCTAATAATTGTATCGAATTCGTAGTTTATTTCATAATGGCTAATCTCATATAATATCACAAACCATCTCATCGGCCTAATACGAGGGCCATGACAATTGAACGTGCCGAATCGTTGATGACCAATATTTGTCATAAGATCACAACTTCGCAATCCTAACGTTCCTGTGAAGCATAAATGACTCAAACCACTTTTCTGGAGATTCTTCATGGATTTTAAGCTTAATGATGAGCAGCGGCTTATTCGCAAAGCCGCTCGGGATTTTGCAACAAAGGAGCTTGCCCCAAACGCAAGGGAATGGGAAGAGAGTCACACTTTTTCCAGAGAGGTTTTCGACAAGATGGGTCGGCTCGATTTTACAGGACTCTACATACCTGAGGAACATGGAGGAACCGAGGTAGGCAGGCTCACCGCAGCCCTGATTTTTGAAGAACTAGCAAAAGGATGTTTTGCCACCGCTGTTTACATGAGCGTCCACAACATGGTGGTGAACCTGATTTACCAATACGGGAATGAAGATCAGAGGAGGCGTTTTGTCAAGCCTTTGGCGATGGGTGAGAAATTGGGCGCATATTCCTTGACAGAGGCGGATGCCGGGTCGGACGCCGCAAACCTTACCTGCATGGCCGTCAAGGTTGATGGAGGGTATATTGTAAACGGGACGAAGCTCTATGTTACCAGTGGAGGAGTTGCGGATCTTTACGTAGTGATGGTTCGAACGGATGAGGCCCAGAAGCAAAAAGGGATTAGCGCCATTGTGGTCGAAAAGGGGACTCCCGGTTTTTCTTTCGGCCCTTACGAGCCGAAGATGGGGTTGAACGCGTCGCCAACTACTGAATTGCATTTCCAGGATTGCTTCATTCCGGATAGTGACCGGATTGGCGAAGAGGGAAGGGGTTTCAATATGGCGCTCTCCGCCCTGAATGGTGGAAGGGTCGGAATAGGAGCATGCGCCGTCGGCCTAGCCCAACAGGCTTTTGATTATGCCCTCAATTACGCGCAGAAAAGGGTCCAATTTGGTCGTCCTATCGTATCCTTTCAGGGTCTGCAGTTCCTCATCGCTGATCTAGCCGCTGAGATCGAAGCTTCCCGTCTGATGATCTATAGGGCGGCTTCCTTGATGGACCTTGGTGAACAATGCGCTTTGGAAGCCGCGATGGGAAAACGGTTTGCGACGGACATGGCTATGCGGGTAACTACAGAAGCCGTCCAGATCCTTGGTGGCTATGGATATATGAGGTCCTATCCAGTGGAAATGTATATGAGGTCCGCCAAGATAGCCCAAATTTTCGAAGGCACCAACCAGGTCCAGCGGATTGTAATCGCGAGGGAATTGACCAAGACCAAAGGCGGTAAGAGGCCTGACCTATATTAATTTGAGTCCACCCGGATCCGTCTGGATCAGCAATTTTACTATTGAGGGAGATCACCCATGGCAAAAAAGCCTGCTAAAGCCCTTAACGTAGGTGATAAAATTCGGCAGATGCGAGAAAAGCTAAAGCTGGATTTTGATCAATTGGCTGAAAAAACCGGTTACCAAGTCGAATATTTGAAAGAAATAGAAGCTGGAACCATTGTTCCACCCGTAGGGACATTAATTCAGGTTTCTCGAGCGCTGGCTGTAGATTCATCGTCTCTCCTTTCCGAGGATAGAAAGGCTGAACGTCGGAAGAATTATTTGAAGAGAACCAAGGCTTATTCATACAAGAGCCTTACACCAGATGCCCAGGATAAACATTTATGGGCATACCTGGTTACGCTCGACCCTGGGAAAGATCACGAGATGGTCGCATACAAACATGAAGGAGAGGAGTTCATGTTCGTGATAGATGGTCATGTGGAAGTGAAGGTCGGAGAAGATATACATGAATTGAAGAAAGGAACGAATCTGCATTTTGACTCGGGGAAGGCCCATCATCTTCGAAATTTGAGCCGGAAGACGTCCAAGCTTCTCGTAGTTGTTTTTACGCCATAAATGATTTTTCTTCCGTAGTTGGCTTTTTGTAACAATTTTTGTTGAAAAAGGAAAACTTTGGAACTTTTGTTGCATGGCAATGTCGTATTGACCAGGGGTTATGTGAGAAGCTAAGCCGGTTCATCACAAAAATCCGCATAATATACAGCCCTTGCGGAGATGTTCCGAAACTACGAACAACACGATAACCCATATCCATACCTCCTTTCACGCCCTGGGAACGTCTCAGGGCTTTTTTTTTGGCCGCTTCTCTGCTAAGTTTTAAATTATAATCGGATTATAAAACGACGATATCTTGTTTCCAGGAGGCGCCATGAGACTTGCGGGAAGGGCGGCGGTTGTGACCGGCAGCAGCAGAGGTGTTGGACGAAACATCGCTTTGGCTTATGCGAAAGAGGGTGCTGATGTTCTTGTGAATTATACTTCTAGCGAGGGGCCGGCCCTTGAGTTGGTGGACCATATAAAGGGCCTAGGGCGGAAATCCGTTGCGGTAAAGGCGGACGTTGCGGTAAAGGCCGAGGTGGAAAATATGATGGATACCGCTAAGCAGGAATTCGGCCGCTTGGATATAGTTGTAAACAACGCAGGGTTCACTAGGCCGGCGATGTTGATGAAAATGACTGAGGAGCAATGGGACGCAGTTGTCGACGCGCATCTAAAGGGACCATTCCTGTGCGTTCAGGCAGCTTCCAAGTATTTCAAGGAACAGCAATATGGAAAGGTTATTAACGTGAGTTCCGTGGCCGGATTGGTAGGGACAGTGGGTCAAGTCAATTATTCGGCGGCCAAGGGAGGCGTCTTAAGTTTTACTAAAAGCGTGGCAAGAGAGTTGGCGCGTTACAACGTTTGCGCAAATGTAATTTCTCTGGGGATTGTCGAAACGGACATGACGGAAAAAATCAGGAAGGATGAAAAGCTCAGGGAAATTTACATGAACCGGATACTGATGAAACGTTTCGGGACAGCGGATGACATAAGCCCTGCCTTTGTTTTTCTGGCGTCGACAGAATCTGATTATGTCACCGGACAGGTATTATGTGTAGACGGGGGCTACGGTATGACATAGCCGGTGTGTGCTCATTGAGGGGTTGGTCAAAAAAATCCTTGACTTAGTTCACAACCTCTGATAAAAATCGTTAGCGTCAATAAACTTTTTATTAAAAGGTTTTTATGAAGGCGACCTACCTAAATGATGGAGATTGGTCGCTGGCTCGTACTGAGTTCATGAAATTAGAATGGACGAGGATTTAACGGGCATGATGGCTAGAGGCGTCGGGCAAAAAAATGCTTGACATTTGCTATCCGATTTGATACCAAAAATACATTCCGGAATATATCGGATTCTTATCCGGGAATGTTTTTACGGGTCTCCCGAACGGTTTTTTGGGAGGAACTGTTGAAAGGAGGATTGAGGGTATGGTTAAACGTTTGTTTCTTCTGAGCCTTTTGGTTCTCGCGCTGTGCGGCGCTAGCACGATGTCCTTTGCCGGCGGCCCCGCCGGAGGGTGCGCCTATATGCCGCCGCCACCGGGATTGCCACCGATGTGTGGTCCTGCCGCCACCAATTATTCCCAGGTAACGGAAGTGATTACCCCTGTTCCAGCGCAGCTGCGAAAAGTTAGGGTGGTTGCTCCGTATCTAGCAGGAATTGCGTGGCCGCGCACACCTCTAGCATTCTACGGAAACCCACAGGCTTATCCGAATCCTATCGCCCCTGGCCGCTATGAGTGGCTGGTGCCGGTAACCGACATTAAAGTCGAACATTTTGATACTTCTCTGGATAGATGCTGCAAGCCGGTTAAAATTCCGCGCTGCGTATACGTGAAGGCAAACTATATCAAAATGAAACCCGTTTGTGGTGTTCCGATGGCGCCTCCGCCTCCAATGCCTTGCAAGGTGAAGAAGTAGGCTTTCGGTGTCCTTTAACATGACAACAGAGTTACAAAGATATAATGAGTGTTTCGAAAGGAGGATTAAGGGTATGGTTAAAAAGTTAGCGATTCTCGGTTTCATCCTGGTCGCCGTTGTATCGACGAGCGCAGTGTGGGCCGGGACATTTGCGGGCGCAGTCGCAGCGCCAGAGCCCATGGTAATGCCGGCTTCGGCTCCAGCATGCGGCGTGGGTGGATGTCCACTTCCTCCGGTTCCTAGAGTGGTTAACACCCCTTGTAATGTGGTGAAAACCCCTTGTAAACCGAAGAAGTTGACGACCGCCATCCAGGTGAAAATGCAGTATCCGGCCCCTCAGATGCCGGTATGCGCCCCCGTAAGCTGCGGCCCCCCCCCAATCCCTGTGGCCGTGCCAATGTGGAAGTTCATCGTGCCGTGGCCCCCGTTCGTATACTACCTGCCGGTTGAATAACATCAAGCAGCAGTAAAACTGACAAAAAAGCCCCCTCAATCAGGGGGCTTTTTATTTGCGATAAGTCAATAATGATAATAATCCCAGCAATAGACCTTAAAGCCGGTAAGTGCGTCCGTTTAAGACAAGGACGGATGGAGCTGTCAACTGTTTTCAACAACAATCCCGTAGATCAAGCTATGACATGGGAAAACCTCGGAGCAAAACGGATCCATATTGTTGACCTGGATGGCTCAATTGATGGAAAACCGGTAAACCTCGCTATAATTCGGGAGATCGCCCGAAACACCAATGTCCCACTAGAACTTGGCGGCGGGGTCAGAGACGAAAACACGACTCAGATGTATCTGGACATTGGCGTCAGTATAGTTATCTTAGGGACTATCGCTGCTAGAACCCCCACTCTAGCCCTGGAACTCATCCGGAAATTCCCAGGTAAAGTAGCGATAGGAATAGACGCTCAGGCTGGAAGGGTGGCGGTTCAAGGATGGACCGAGGCTACGGACTACGAAGCCCGAGAGTTGGCCCTGGTTTTTGATTCCGATTCTCCCGTTGCTTTCATATACACAGACATCGAGCGAGACGGCATGATGGTCGGCCCCAATTTTACGGCAACCGGGGAATTTGCGGTAGCAGTGAACACGCCAGTTATTCTTTCTGGCGGTGTGACAAATATTCAAGATGTGAAAAAGGCCTTAGCCCTTGAAAAATGTGGAGTTACAGGTATTATCATCGGAAGAGCCCTCTACGAAGGCGCAGTAGACCTCAAAGAGGCAATTTCACTCACAGAGAGTTCAGATGTTAGCTAAGCGAATTATACCGTGCCTCGATGTGAAT
>JARLHM010000224.1 GCA_031292235.1 Syntrophaceae bacterium
CCGGGACTGGGGCCGCTGGTGTGGCATGTACCAAGACCCTACTGGAAGCCGGAGCGCGCCAAATACTCTGTTGCGACCGCTCAGGGGCCTTATATCCTGGTCGGGTTGAAGGTATGAATCCAATCAAGGAAGAAATAGCACGACTCACCAATCCTGAAGGAATACAGAGCCCACTCAAGGAAGCGCTGGTTGGAGTCGATGTATTCATTGGACTATCCGCAGGAAACCTGCTCGAGCCAAAAGATCTTGAAGTCATGGCCCCGAAATCCATCGTTTTCGCCCTTGCTAATCCTATACCTGAAGTCAACCCATGGGAGGCGCTCGATTATGCTCAAATAGTCGCGACTGGTCGAAGTGACTTCCCTAATCAGATTAATAACGCTCTTGTTTTCCCTGGAATTTTCAAAGGGGCCTTAAGTGTCCGCGCAAGGAAAATTACGCGGGAGATGAGACTGGCAGCCTCCGCCGCAATCGCTGGCTTAATCCCGGAAGATGAACTCGCTGATCAAAACATAATCCCAGGCATCTTCAACAAGGGCGTGTGCCCCGCAGTAGCTACTGCGGTCGCAAATGCGGCGGCTTTTAGCGGGGGCCTGTGACTAAAGTGACGCATTAACCATTAAGTCAAATTCATCACACCCGAGACAGTAACAGCGCCAGACTTCGCAAATTGGGCTGGTTGGACAAATTTATGGCTACTCAAGCGACAAGGTCAGAAGGGAACTCAAGGATGAACTCAGTCCCACCATTGGATAGGCAATCATCCGTTGAGGAACAACACGAGCACTTTCTGATATCACCAGGACACAAGTCACGGGTAGTCGGAACACATGAACATCTGGAGCTTCTCAAGCGGATAGTGTAGCCTATCCTTTCAGCAAATATCCTGATCTTTAGCAAATCAGTCCCTGTTCCCCCCGCGTTAAAAACATATGGCCTTCCTGAAGAATAGAGATCTGTCTCCTGAACCGGATAAAATCCCTCAAAGATGTTCGGCTGGTCAGCCTCAGGTATCCCTACACCATGATCTTTGATAGATATGGCGTAGCCGGATTCAGTTCTGTATCCTGCAATTACGATCTTTCCACGATCAGGGGTATTTTCAATTGCGTTTCTAACAAGCCCCCTTAATGTTGACTGAAGTATATGCGGCTGAATTTTGAGTACAACTGGATCAGGTTTTTCAAAAATTATTTCCAGCTTACGTTCCTGCTTCATTAATACCGCATGGTCCCGTTCTATCTCAAACACTCTGTCCAGCGACACTTCGAAAGGTTCGATCTGCCTGTCAGGAAATATTTCTTTTATGCGTTTCCTGATGAATTCAAAGGCATCCTCAAGCCACGCTCTATACTCCATTTCAATTTCAAGCAAATCTTCAAGTTTGTCCAAAAAATTGACATAGGTAGGTTTCGAAGGAATCTCCTTGTCTTCGACGATATGGCTTACCTGTCGTTCTACTGTCTTGAGTCGATCAAGATTCCGTTCAATCCTCTCAAACGGGAAACCCGATATTTCGAGGCCACGAACGCCAACTCTTTTTTTCATTATCGCCAGTGACGCTTCTATTATTGCCAGCGGGGTTTTAAGTTCGTGGGAAAGATGGTGGAGCATCTTGTTTTTTGCCCGATTCAAGCGTTCCAGTTCCTTGTAGGAACCGGCAAGGCGGGAATAATAAGAGACGTTCTCCAGGGCCAAGGCCACATTGCTCGCTAGGGCTGACATGACATCTACATCTTCGTTGCTAAATGAACCCTTAGTTTTATTTAATGCGTATAATACCCCCAAGCGTTTTTCACGAGCCTGTAACGGGACACAGATCATATTCCTGGTTTGGAACCCGGATGTCGCGTCAACCAGACGGTACAAACGGGGATCACTCGCAGCGTCATGAACAAGCGCAGGTTGACCGGTGCTAAAGACCCACCCGCACACACCATCATTTTTAGGTATTCGAATTTGCTTGCTAGCTGAGGACAGGAAACTCTGTTTATCCTGAACGATTTTCCAATAGAAATCATCCTTGTCTTCATCGTAAAGGAGGACCCCCGCTCCTTCACAATCAATGACTGTTTGGACTTCTCCAACAATAACCTGGAGCAGATGATCTATATCAGTCGTAGATGCCAGCGCTTTGGCCGCATTGAGAAGCAGGTCCATTCGCGCAGGCGCAAGGCCCCGAACTTCATTGGAATAGTCATCCACTGTCCTGACAGGGGGGCCACCTTCCAGGAACTCTGAATTGCCACTTTTATGATTGGTTGAACTCACAGACGGGTTATCTCCAGGAAATACCTGAAACTATGATTATAGCCGAATTTAGTTCAAGATAAACCGCCAATTCGTCTGGAGCGGAAAGGAAATTTCACAATTCCAAGCGTCTGACGCATATATTCAATTCAGGTGATCAGTGAGGGCCTGCGCCTAGCGATTCGTTCAGGGAAGTCCGGTTCAATGCGGTATTAGTTTTATAAAAAGTGTAAGCGGCATTGGCTATACCCTGCGGCGTTAATCCGTAATCCTCAAGAAGTTCATTTCGAGTCCCGTGTTCGACAAACACGTCTGGAATACCAAGCCGTATAACCCTAACCTCAGTCAATCCTTCGTCGGCCAGCAGTTCTAGAACTGCGCTACCAAATCCGCCGGCAAGAACACCCTCTTCGACCGTTATCACACGACCCGTGGCCCGCGCCAGTCTCACAATCAACTCACCGTCAAGAGGTTTTACAAATCTTGGATTGACGACACAGGCAGAAATACCAAAAGTCTCGAGAATCTCAGCGGCGTGCAGAGCTGGATACAACATGGACCCCAGCGCCAGCATGACAAGATCACTCCCATGCCGAGCAATCACCCCTTTGCCCAAGGGAATGATCTCAGGGAAATCCTTGATTGGGAGGCCGACGCCTTTCGCTCGAGGATAGCGGAGCGCGCAAGGCGATCCCGATTCAATTGCGGTATATAGCATATCGGCCAGTTCATCTTCGGATGAGGGGGCCATTACCGCAAGATTCGGCACGTTTCTGGTAAATGCCACATCGAAGACCCCGTGATGGGTCGGACCATCCTCCCCAACGACACCAGCCCTGTCCATGGCGAAAATTACCGGCAAGTTCTGCATGCACACATCGTGAATTATGTGATCATATCCACGCTGGAAGAAAGTGGAATATATAGCCACAACAGGTTTATAACCCTCGCAAGCGAGACCAGCGGCGAAAATTACTCCGTGCTGTTCCGCTATACCGACATCAAAGAACCTCTTAGGAAAGATTTCTCCAAATCCGGCCAAACCCGTGCCATATTCCATGGCCGCGGTTATTGCCATGATTTTCGGGTCTCTTTCGGCCAGTTTGATCATCGTTTGTCCAAATACGGTTGTATATGTCGGAGAGTCGTCCGACACGCGCGCCTTGCCCGTTTCTATTTCAAACGGGCCCACACCATGGAACCGGCTTGGGTCCTCTTCGGCGCAACAATAACCTTTCCCCTTGCAAGTTATCGTGTGCAAAAGCACCGGCTTTCGAAATCTTTTCACATTAGTTAGCGTCTCAATCAAATGTCGCAAGTGATGCCCGTCGATTGGACCCACGTAATTGAAACCAAGGTCTTCAAAAAGACGACCCGGCGTAATGAAGCCCTTCAAAGCGTCTTCGAATTGACGGGCGACACCATAAATTGAACGCCCCATAACTCCGGGGATATTCTTTAGGATGCTCTTGATGTCGTTTCTGAATCGGGTTACAAGTTGACCTGTCATGATGCGGTTCAAGTAAGCGGCCATGGCGCCCACATTCGGTGAAATCGACATCTCGTTGTCATTCAGGATTATGATAAGGTCCTTTTCGGCAGCGCCCGCCTGATTTAACCCTTCGTAAGAAACACCACAAGTAAGAGATCCATCACCAACCAAAGCAATGACCTTGTGGTTCTCTCCACTCAAACAGCGAGCCTGAGCAAGCCCGGCCGCCACGCTGATAGCATTGCCGGCGTGGCCTGTGTCGAAGAAATCATACTCGCTTTCTCTTCGCTTGGGGAACCCGGCGATTCCTCCCCTTGACCTTAAAGAATGGAACCTGTCACGTCGGCCGGTTAATATCTTGTAGGCATATGCCTGATGTCCTACATCAAAAACGACCCGGTCATCCGGCGGAGAAAAAACCCTTAGCAGTGCAATTGTCAATTCGACGACCCCAAGGCTGGACGCCAAATGGCCGCCATTCTCTGAGACTGTCCTAATTATGAGGTCTCTGACCTCATCGCTAAGTGTCTTAAGCGATTCAAAAGGTAACTTCTTGATGTCTTCTGGTGACTGAACCTGATTGAGTACTGAATATTCCATATTTCTAATTTGATGCTCTTCCATTTCCCATCCGCAAAAAAGATCAGCTAACTCGCCGGGCGACAAATTCCGTGAGCAAAACCAAAGAATGCGCTGTTTCGCCAAAAGGTTCAATTAATTCTTTAGCCTCAACGAGAAGATTTAGAATTAACCGTCTTGAATGATCCGCTCCATGCAAAGACGGATAAGTGGCCTTACCCCGTTTCCCATCTTTCTTCACCGCCTTGCCAAGTTTTTTGGGGTCACCTTCCAAGTCCAACAAATCATCCCTTATCTGGAAAATCATCCCAAGCTTTTCCCCAAACTTGTAGAAGATATCTATCTGAGCGCCGTCCGCCCCCGCCAGCCGCGCTCCACTTGTAACAGCGGCCCGTATGAGGGCCGCCGTCTTATTAAGCATTATCTTTTCTATCGTTGCGTCGTCCGCTGCTTTACCCTCGAAAAACATGTCCAATGCCTGCCCTGCTATCAATCCTCTCGAACCGCAGGCTTCAGCCACATCGCGGATGACCGCCAGAACACGATGACATGGAAATATCCTTGATAGTTCTACGGAGCCAAGAATTTCAAAGGCAAGGGTGACTAGAGCGTCCCCCGCCAGAATTGCAGTGGCTTCCCCGAAAACTTTGTGAGAAGTTGGCTTACCTCGGCGAAAATCATCATTATCCATGGCCGGCAAATCGTCATGTATAAGAGAATACGTATGGACACATTCCAGGGCCACAGCTAAAGGCATTATATCCGATTTATCAGCGCCGACAATCTCCGCAGCGGCTATTGCAAGAATAGGTCTGATACGTTTGCCACCAGCGAAAAGACTGTATCGCATGGCCTCGTGTAGAGCCTGAGGTTCAAGTTCAATACTCGGGACAAATTTGTCCAGAGCCTCGTCTACAAGGTCTCGGTTTCGAGAAATAAATTTTTCCAGAACCGGATCCAATAAACTAACCTTCTCCACGACTGAACGAAATACGGTCCAGATCGGCTAGAAGCTCTTCAACTCTACCTTCCGACTGACTCAATATTTCGAACAATGTTCGCGAAACTCCAACCCCTTCTTCAAACAACTTCAGGCTTTCTTGCAGACCAAGCCCTCCGCTCTCCATTTTTTCTACGATTATCTTTAGCTTCTCCAAACCGATATCAAAATTGTCAGTTTCGGTTGGTCCTTTAGGATCTAATGACATTGATTCCTCATGTTCCATAATTTTGTGATCAGGGTCGACCAAGACTGAGAAGCGACACTATTTGATCTCTTTATCATCGTTTGCAATCAGTTCACTCAGTTCACGTTTTGCAGCTACAGATCCTGGATCGATCTTTAGCGCCTTCAGGAAATTCTTTTCAGCCTGTTCTCTACGCATGAAAAACTTCTTGTGGATAAAACCCTCAAGATAATATCCATCCGCTAGTTTTTGTGGCGCAGTTCTGTCGGATCGTTCCCTAATCCTGTTGGAAGCCTGAACATCGTCAAGGGCGGTTTTCACGTAATAAGCCGGAAAGTTTTGATATAATCTCGCCTTTATCTTAGCTTGGGCCAATTCATAAAGAATGTCGGCATACAGTTCCGGTCGATCAGATCCAGAAACATCCAGAGAATCCCTAGCCTCCTCCAAAAGATCAAAGGCCTCGAGGTAATGGATCCTTTGTATCAGGGATTTCCCCACATTGAACAACCGTAGGATCTGTAAATCTTGCGCGCCATTGTTTTGGCACAAAGGCTCGCCAGCCCACAAAATGACAATTATAGCAGAAAAAAAAGCGGCCAACGAATATTTACGCAAAATGTTGTAAATGTTGTTCTCCCTGTGATGTGGTGTTGTTCGTTTTTACATTTTAAACAAATCGCCTAAATGTAACAAGCGGCCGATAGCCTTTCTTTGTTTCATGCGTGCCATTTTTTGTGAAAGTATGTCCATGCTGAAGTGAGAAAAACTTGGGGACAGGGATTTTAAGAGGTGATTGCGCCGCTGAACGCTCATGAAAAGCAAGGGCTGTTTCTGATCAGACCTAAGCCAATTCCCCCTAGTTTTAACCTTTCCGTATTACTGGTTCAACTCGATTTCGACTCGACGACTTCCACGATCATCCTGGGCGTGTGGGCTAGACGCTGACTGCTGACCGGCGGCCACGGCCAGAACACGAATCCTCGATCTCGGAATACCATACATGGTAGCCAGAAATTGACCCACACTCTCAGCGCGTTTACGCGCAATGGCGAGATTTTGTTCCGGTTTACCTCGTCCATCGGAATAACCTTTGAGTGTAACCCTGATATTAGGATTTTGTCGCAACGCCACAGCAACAGCGTCAAGAGCAGCCCTGTTGGCGGCATTTGTGGTAGGGTCCTTGGACGCTACCGAAAAGCTGTTAAAATCGAACAGGATAGGGTTGAACCCAGCCGGAGCGGGCGTCGATTTTCCACCACACGGCTTGACCCAATATTTCAGCATCCACGCGTGCCAACCTGCGGATGAGCCAAATTCCGCAACGTTATGGTACTCCCCTCTTCCTATCTGAGCAATCCCTTTGAGAAAATAGGTCCCGTCCTGAGAGTTTCCGATTTGGAAGGTGTGTATCTCAACATCGGGATTGTTCCGACAAATTTGCTCGGCCGTTTTAATGGGGTCCGCCTTGCATGAATCAATACCACCACCAATTAGCAATATAATGCTCTTGCCGTTCGCTGACGCTATTTCGTCACCAGCGGCGCGCAATCCGGCCGCTATAGCGCTTGTCCCGTAAGATACCGTCTTGGGAAATGAATTTATGAATCTCTCCGGGTCCCAGGGTTGAATAGCCAGAATGCTTTCTGTGCTGTTGCAACCCATTCCGACTTTCAACCCGTAATGTCTAAGACCTATGTTAAAAAAACCATCTGCGGTCAATGGCATGGCTTTTCCAAATAAATCCATTTGTCTTAGGAGAATTTGGTAGTGATCCTTCTCTTTCATGAAACCCGAGGCGTCAAACAGGACAAGAATGTTGACGACCTTACGACAGTCATCACCAAAAGCGCCTCGACCAAAGAGGGTTGAAAAAATGATTATAGGAAGGATTATGATTAGACGGCCTAGAAAACGCCGGGCAGCACGCATTACTCGCTCCTGACAGAGCCTGTGGCCGCAAAATAACGACCACTTTCTGATTTGCTTGCAATTAGCAGAGGATGCCCATATTGTCAACAATTATGCTGAAATAAGCATAATCTAGAGTTTCAATATCGCGTTTGTATTTTAAATGATATGAGGATTTCATGCTAAATTTTATACTGGACGTGATCATGGTCTGCGCTATCGGATGCGTCCTAATATATGTATTGCCCGCCTTATGGTCCTATCTGGAATCGGCTGAGACAAAACAGGACCGAACTATTTTTGCATTGACGGATGATGGCTGGCGGATCGCCCTTCACAATTATGCGCCGCTAGGCCCAAAAATCGGTAAACCTGTAATACTTTGTCATGGCATTGCCGGCAACAGGTTCATATTCGACTTGAACAACGCCCCTTCGCTTGCGGATTACCTGAGAAGTCAGAATCGGGACGTATGGGTGCCGGAACTCAGAGGGTCAGGTTGCAGTGGACGTCCAGGACTACTTTTGTCGAACTACCCTCTAAATTGGAGTTTTGACGATCACCTTAATTATGATGTAGAGGCGATTATTCGGAACGTGATCAATGAAACGGGAGCGGACTCAGTCCATTGGGTCGGACACAGCATGGGTGGTATGCTGATCGAAGCCTACATCTCTCGCAAAAAACCATCATGTGTCGCTTCCGCTGTAGCATTGGGGTCTCCAACAGATTTTACGCGAATGAAAACAAATCAATTTCGGCATGTCCTAAAAATGAGGGCAATGTTAAAAATAATTCCCTTTAATCCTTTGCCACTATTGATCAAATGTTTTCTTCCGATTTGGAGATTGGCCCCAGGTCTCCTTTCGATGTTTGCTTGTCCCGAAAACATTGAATGGTGGGTTGTTCGCAAGATTTCAGCTATCGGGACTGAATCTGTGTCTTCAAGCGCCTTGTCGTTGGACATGGCGCGATTCTTATCGGACGGCAAGTTCGCAGATCCTTCTGGTAGGCCCTATTTGGAAGGCATCGAGGAATCAAGGACCCCGCTGCTTGCCATTTCTGGAGCAAAAGATATCATGGCGCCACAGAAGGCCGTTGTATCGGTTTGTGAAACTAGCGCGGACGATTGCGTCAGGGAAAGCTTAATCTTAGGCAAACAGGCAGGGCTAGAGCAGGATTATGGTCATGTGGACCTCTTGCTGGGCACAAGGGCGCGTGAGGAAGTGTTCCCAATAATAGAACGTTGGTTAGCTCGATGGGATTGTGTCATTTCTCAGGAATGCAAAGGCGCGCCGAGTCGAGACTCCTAAAAAGTTTCATGATATTTGTAAATTAGCTTTTTAGCTTGACTTATATTAATAAATCTCTATATTTTTACAGTTTATACTTGACAAAAGTATTTCAGGCCGTGCCATTAAAATGAAAATTCCGATTGAAGACATATCGCTCGCTGGTTTAGAAATTCAATTCGATGAATCGAAAAATATTTTGGGCGAAGCGCTTTCAGGCGTAAGTTTACCGCCGGATGTTGTCATTGATCCCAAGATCAGGGGTCATGTGACAATTACGAAAAATAAGGAAGAAATATTGATTTCCGTCGCCGTAGAAGTCAATATGACCATGAAGTGTTCTAGATGCCTCTGCCAATTCGGGTCTTCAATTCCCATCAACCTCGACCTAACGGCGCGACGGAAGGTTGGGCAAGATGGCGAATATGAGACGGACTCTGAGTTGGATTTCAACGAAGTCCTTATTCATAATGAAGAAATCGACATTGGTGAGTTGATCGTCCAGGAAATTTCTCTGGACATTCCGATGAAACCATTGTGTAAAGACGATTGTCTCGGGCTTTGTCCCCAATGCGGCGGCGCCATCGGACCTGGTGGTTGCTCTTGTTCTTCTGGGGACTCGGTGGATCCCCGCTGGAAAAAGCTCGTAACACTGAAGTCACGACTTAACAATTGATGTGAGAAGGATTTAAAATGCCAGTCCCCAAGAAACGGGTGTCCCGTACAAGACGTGATAAGAGGCGAACTCATAAGAAGTTGACGCCGGTAAATCTCTCAAAATGCCCGGAATGCTCTCAACCGGTAGCGTCCCACAGAGTATGTCCAACTTGCGGGTACTATAAAGACCGGACTGTTCTCAACGTTGACTAGCGAGTTTTAACAGAAAGAATGGCCACCGAACCCGTACCCTCCGGCGACTATTCCATAGCCTTGATGTTTCCCGGACAAGGGTCGCAGTTTCCAGGAATGGCTTTAGACATCGTCCGTGAGAACAGTGATTCACGCGAGACGCTCGCTTTAGCCGACGAAATTCTCGGGTATCCATTGAGCCGCATCATGGAAGACAACATTGGGAATGAGCTTAACCAAACAGTTCATACTCAGCCCGCCATATTTGTCCATTCCATGCTGGTATGGCGTTTAGTGGAAAAGCAGCCTGGTCTGAAGCCAATAGTGGCGGCAGGGCACTCTCTTGGCGAGTATAGCGCATTGTGCGCCGCAGGCGCGCTAACTTTCGAAGACGCTCTAAGACTCGTGAAGGCAAGAGCAGAGGCCATGGACAAAGCTCAATCCGCTGGGTCCTGCGGTATGGCGGCTATTATAGGGGTCCCGGTTTATAGAATTCATGAGATTATCGAATCCGCAAAACAGGACTCGGTCCTCGTCATAGCCAACTACAACTCACCCGACCAGTTTGTGATATCCGGAACGCGTGACGCTCTAGACCGGGCCACTGAGATCCTGAGCAAGGAAAGGCGGTCACGAGTTGTCAGCTTACCAGTTTCGTCCGCATTTCACACTCGTCTCATGGAATCTGCGCAGGAAAGCTTGAAATCAGTACTGGATAAAACTGTTCTTTCCCCCCCAAAATTCGGCGTAATCGCCAACGTCAACGCTGAACCTTATCCTGACGTCCCGTTGGATATGAAAGCTCTCTTGCTGCAGCAACTTGTATCTCCTGTTCTCTGGGAATCGTGCGTCAGGAAGATGGTTTCTTTGAAGGCGTCACAATTCCTCGAAATTGGGCCAGGAAAAGTTTTGTCCGGTTTGATACGGAGAATTGATCGCACCATCTCAGCCACTTCTCTTTCAGACACTCAGACAATCAAGGACATCCAAGGAGCGTTTGCATGAGCGGCGTAATTCCGTGGATGAATTTTACAGGCCGGACAGCTTTGGTTACCGGAGGCGCAAGGGGAATCGGGCGTCAGATTGCTATTGATTTGGCCAGGTGTGGCGCTTTTGTGATAATCAATTACAAGTCAGATGATGACGCGGCCACAGAAACCATCCGAACGATTGTCGAATTGGGAGGGGACGGGGCCCTGCTCAAATTCGACGTCTCTGATTCCAAGCAAGTAGAAAGAAACGTGAATAAGGCTCTTGAGCAACACAAATCAATAGAAATACTTGTTAACAACGCTGGGATCGCGAGAGACGGGCTCGTGGGACGAATGAAGGACGTGGACTGGAATGATGTTCTCAACACAAACCTGACGGGCGCTTTCAACCTGTGTAGGATGTTGAC
>JARLHM010000225.1 GCA_031292235.1 Syntrophaceae bacterium
AATTCTAGTCGCGTCAAACGCCAGAAAATAGGATCTGAAAACTCGCCCGCGTTACCTTTTTGTTACCTTTTTTGAAAAACCCTTGATTCGGAAATCAGTTTGTGGGGAAAATCGTAGGCTAACTTATTGATTTATTTGGTACGCCCGGCAGGATTCGAACCTGCGACCTACGGATTCGAAGTGCGCGAAAAACGCTTTCTCACGTTCATTTTCCCCGCTTATTTCAACCACTTGCAAAATTGAATGTCATTGACATGTAATCGATCCTATCAAAAAATGTTAGCATTTTTACCAGTGTTGATAACCTTAATCTGTAACGTAGGACTTACGAGTTAACTAATGAGTATCATGACGGATCTGCTTCTTTTTTCTATTGACTTTGAATCCCATTGAATTATCATCGAACCAATCAATAAATTTTAACCAGGGGGGGAAGGGAAGGAGACAAACATGGCACTACCTAGTGGCAGCTTTACCAAGGACGAATTTATCAGCGCCTATTATCAGTGGGTAACTGAACTTGAAGATGAACTGGTTCGACGGACAGGGTACAATCTCGATAATTTCCCAGATTATCCTGACCTGGACTACTTCCTATTCGAGCCGCAGACACCAACTGAAGCGGTGAACGGCATTATACTGTCAAGAAACCTCAGAGAAATTAAACCTAGACCATTTTATGTTGTGCCGAAAATGAGTTAGTAGGAAAATAGGAATAATGCTCTTTTTTCCATCGCTCCCAATCCGGTACCGCGTGACTATCCAAGGGCCGATTAAATCCAGAGGGTCGTCATTATGGTTGACTATGGGTTCGTCGGTGAGGTTATTCTGAGGCGGACTTGGACCGATTCAACTTATACATAACCAACAACCCTTTTCTCTGGAATTGTTTGAAACAGTACCACATATTTAAAAAGATGACTGGATTCAAGAAACCTATTGGAGCCGGAACGGTAGTAGCTGCTATTGCAACAGGTGGTTTTTCTTTAGCCGCCCTCCCAGCTTATGAAACGAGATGCTTGGTATGTGGGTCACGGGGGAGCGAGTCTTCAGTGGATACGATCAGGTTACAGGATGATGTTTTGGCATGAGCACTCACAAAGGAGCAATCAACAAAAAAATATGCGACTGACGACGAATATATCAGGGACTTCTCGGAAAGGATGGTTAAGCGGGTCCGCTCATGGAGCCAAGAAGACCATGATAACCTTTTCATAAAAGAGAGTGACACCAAGGAATGTCCGTATTGCGCTGAGACAATCAAGGCAAAGGCTATTGTGTGTCGTTATTGCGGGCGTGATTTACCTGTAATTGAAGTGTAAGAACAATGCTTGAAAAGAAAGGAGTCTAGTTTGGATGCATTCCCGGTATTCTTTATATTTTTAATTACGGTCTTCGTTATTGTGTTGATCATCCTCTGGACGATGCTGCCCTTTATTTTGCTCGGCACAAACAAACGATTAGATACTATTATTCAGCTTCTTCAACCTCCCAAAACGGCTGTGTCTGGTGATAATCCTCTAGAAACAGAGGTCATAAAGCTGTTGGAAGAAATGAACTACTTCTCAGCACAGGAAACCGCAAAAAAGAATCTCCATATTACTGAGCGTGAGTTTTCTGATTTGTATCAGAAGCTCAAAAAAGAAGGTAAGGTTAAATGGAAGATGACTTAAAATGGAGCAAATCGAATATATCTCATATTCCGCTGTCAAGAGTCGAAAATGGACCGATGGCATGATCCGACGGTTTCTCGGCAATCCTGATTTGCTGGAAGTGAATCCGCATTATAGTTTAAGTCCAAAAATGAAGTTGTATCTGCTTAAACGAGTGATAGAAGCTGAGAATAGCGCAGAGTTTAGGAAAGCTTTTACTTACAATCGAAAGAAGCCTCTGAAATAAAACTCTCGTAGGAAAGGATTTACATATCGTTCTCATATCAAGATATTCTTTTATTCGAGAGCCTCTTAGTGAAGGTTTTCTCGGGGGGTAAATGAGGAAGGAGCAAAGGGTTTAGCGGTGATAATTGCAAATCCCATATACTCTTACAACCAGTAAGAGTCCAATCATCCCCCTTCAAACATCAGGTAACAGAAAAATACTTTCGGATCTGATTTTAGAAGGGTTTAAAAGATGTTTATAGAGAGACGATTCAACAGCGAAGACTCCCCAAGTGTGAGTCTAATGAATCTTTCTGGTAATCGAATGACAGCAAATAGCTTAATTGGTCGAGGAAAAATATGAAGAAATCTATTCTGATCGGTGTCCTGGGCTTCTGTTTGATATTCTCTGTACCAGTATGCCACGGTGCGGATTTAGTTCTCACCAATCCTCCTGTTCAAGTATATTTCAGTCCCACGGGTGGGTGTACAGACGCTATTGTAAAAGAGATCGATAACGCCAAATCTGAAATACTGGTCCAGGCGTATAGTTTCACCTCAACTCCTATCGCAAAATCCCTATTGGAAGCCCATAAGCGGGGAGTCAAGGTTGAGGCAATTTTAGATAAGAGCCAAAAGTCACAAAAATATAGTGGCGCAACATTTTTAGCTATAGTGATACGCAGTGAAACTGGTTCCTAAGCGAAAGATTCAAGCACGCTTCTCAACGACGCAGGATTTCCCTGAAATCGGTTGAATCTTCTGAACAGTCTCTGCTTGAGTTCACTCAAGGTTTTGAAGAACCGGTTGTGGGTGGTCTTTCTTCTGGTTTCTTTCCAGACATATTCGGCCGCATTGAATTTTGGTGAGTATGGGGGCAGATAGTGGAGTTCAATGCGATCCTCCTTACCATTGAGCCACTTCCTTACTTCGGGACCCTTGTGATACTTGGCGTTGTCCAGGATCAAGTGTATCTTTTGATTCTTGTATCTCGAGATAAGTTGGTCAAGAAAGCTCAGAAAAGTCTTGGTGTTGAACCAGTTGACGAACCGGAAGTGAAATTTGGGATCACAGCCGACTGTTACCGCTCCCATCACCTTCAAGGATTTCCTTGTGGGCGGAGTCTTCACCACACATCCAACGCCCTTCAAGGCCCAATGTCGGTAAATCGAACCCGCTTGTTTGAAACTTACTTCATCTTGATACATCAGAATGCCATTGTCCTTTTGGACTTTTTTTTAATCTCAGGCAGTTCATCCTCAAGCCATGTGGCCTGAAGTTTCCCATCGGCTTTGGAGAGTTCTTGTCTAGGATATTGAAGTGAAAAACCCAACTCGTGAAGAACCCTGCGAATCTGAGATGGGCTATATGCGATTCCGAAACGCCGTTTGACCAAGTCTGCAATGATCGGGGACGTCCAAACCCCGGTATCCAACCCGCTGTCTTCAGGACCTTGTCGAACCATAATGGCAAGTTCCCGTTTCTGGTCCAGACTTAATCTTGGCTTTTTACCCTGGTATGGTCCTCGCACAAGCAAGCCCGGCACGCCTAAATCCCTATACCTCTTTATCCATCGCTCTACAGTACTCCGAGCTACTTCGAGAATTTGACCAACTTGAGTAAGCGTCTTGCCTTCGTGAATCAGTAAAATCGATCTCAGCCGAACCCTTGAATCAAGATCTTTGCGCTTTTTGGCAAGATAGCGGTGCTGGATAATGTGATTGTAATCTTCGACATCAAGTCTCAAACCACGCTTGGGCATTCATCTTCCCTCCCTTCAGGTGTTGGAAGGGACATACCAAATTTCTGGACAAAAGTCGCGTCATTTGTCAAACCTATTCCCACTGCGCGGCACTATAATTCTAGGATTCCTACATTTATTGATAGCGTCCACGCTATAGCTCACAATAAAATCATAATTATTGATGGGACAACCTTGATTACAGGCTCATTCAACTTCACGAAAGCTGCAGAGATGCGGAACGCAGAAAATCTGCTAATCATCAAATCCCCGGAACTTGCCAAAATATATATCGAGAATTGGAAGCATCACAGGGAACACTCGGAGTCTTATGTGCCGAGGGATTAGCGAGAATAAAAGCCTTAACGGGGGGATGCCAAGGCTCGAGGGTAAATCGCCGCGAGAGAATTCACCCCAAACTGTTATCTAACCATATGAATGGCGAAGTTAAATATCAATCACAAATGGATGTGTGTCAGGTCATATTTATATCTTTCCAGATAAACAGCTACCCAAATCGAGAAAAATAACACCTACTAAAAAATATTACCTATATTCTGTTGTTGATGTTATCATTTCACATCCTGTCTCTTTAAAATGGGGGTGGCTTATATGAAACATGTCATATTAGGACTTGTAAGTTCTGTCACTCTTTTTGCTTCTATCGTATATGGGGCTGATTGTCGAATCAGCGAGGGGACAATGGGATTCCGTGACCTTGAGGCTGCGGCTATTGGTCAGGCGGTTGAAATGTATAAACAGGCTACTGGCGATGCTGGCCCTCAGAGAAAAACAGGATATAAACTGCTGGCAGAAGGTCGCCTAGTCGATTTGAATAAAGGAGAGAAGGCAGAATTACTCAAGACTGACCAGCTCAATGGAGAGTCTGTAATACAAATTAAAATTGATGGCAAAGGTGTCATGTGGATAATGGGAATCGACTTAGAATGCCACTAAAACATGTGAACAAGATGGTTTAAACCATCTGATATCATAGACGTGATCGTGGGATAAGTTATGAAGGCCTACGAAAGATTATCCAAAACCGGAAAAGGAGTATTTCAGGAACCGAAGAGGATAATTGACGAAGGAGATTCTCAATGAAGCTTCTGGGCTTACTGATAATTGGATTAGCAATGGTATGCGCTTCCGCTTGCCAGCCTGATGCGGATACCGCTTTCAAGACGGGCCTTAAATACTACAACGGAGACGGCGTGACTAAAGATTACGCGTCGGCTATGGAATGGTTCAAGAAAGCCGCTGCTCAGGGATTAGCCGCAGCCCAATACAAGATCGGTGTAATGTATTGCAACGGTGAAGGCGTCACTCGAGATCATGCAGAGGCAGTACAGTGGCTAAAGAAAGCCGCCGATCAGGGTTATGCCGATGGACAATGCGACCTCGGTTTGATGTATAATAAGGGTGCCGGCGTAACTCAAGACTATACCGAAGCTCTAAAGTGGTTTCGGAAAGCCGCTGCTCAGGGATTAGCAAATTCCCAATGCAATATTGGTGCTATGTATGCCTTGGGTCAGGGTGTTGATCAAGACTATGTAGAGGCTGTAGATTGGTTTAGGAAAGCCGCCGATCAGGGTTATGCCGATGGACAATGCGGCCTCGGTTTGATGTATTACAATGGGAAAGGCGTTAATCAAAATTTTAGAGAGGCTATGGAATGGTTTCGGAAAGCCGCTGAACAGGGACAGGCCGTAGCCCAATACAACATCGGCGAGATCTATCTCAGGGGTATAGGCGTGACTCAAAATTATGCAGAGGCTTTTAGGTGGTTTTGGAAAGCCGCTGCTCAAGGGAATACCGACGCCCAATACAACATCGCTATGATGTATTACAACGGTCAAAATTATACTGAGGCTTTTAAATGGTTTCGGAAAGCCGCTGATCAAGGTCATCAAGAAGCGAAGGAAGCGCTTCAAGAATTCCCCTTTTAGGTATCGTCTGGCCCTTAGAATCAGAATCACGGAAGATTTGTAAAACGTCTAACGCAATAGGCTTCGAAACTGCTGGAGTTGCCAGTAACATGAAATCAACAACTTTTTCTCTGGACCTTTCTGAAACAGGCCAAAGGAGACTTGCAATGAAGGTTTTGGGCATACTGATGATAGGATTACTGGTATTCGCTTTCACCGGCATGC
>JARLHM010000041.1 GCA_031292235.1 Syntrophaceae bacterium
GGAAAAAGAGCGCCTGATAATCGAGCTTCAGCACGCCCTTGCTCAAGTGAAGAAGCTCAGTGGATTTATTCCCATTTGCGCTTCCTGTAAGAAGATACGCGATGACAAGGGCTATTGGCGCCAAGTCGAAGAATACATAAGAGATCACTCGGAGGCCCTATTCAGCCACAGCATTTGTCCTGACTGCATGAGATCATTGTATCCCGAGATTGCTGCTAATGTTCTTGGGCCTGCGAACAAGAACGAGAAATAGAAAGGATTTTTGCATAAGCCGTTTGCGATAGCTGAACCGCTTACGTCGCCGTCTACAACAGGGCGGTGTCTGGGGCTGGGAAGCCCAATCTCCGCCACATCTTGATTCTTATAGCCAACCTTCGTTTTTGTACCAGTTGAAAGTTTTCACCAGGTTTTCTGTTAATGAATTTTGCGGGGCCCAACCAAAATCGTTACTGGCTCGTTCAGACGAACAAACCCAGAACCACTGATCCATTTCGTCTATTTTTTCCGTACGAAACAAAAAAGGTTTGCCTAAGAACTTACCTAGAATATCAGCCCCAAGCCCCAGAGACCTGAGAATGAACGCTGGTATAGGTAAGATGAATACACGAACCCCCATTACCTTAGCGATCTCCCGTATGAAATCGCGCCATACCACTGGTTCCGGGTTGGTAATAAAATAGGTCCCGCGAATGCTACGCTCTGAAAAAGCCGCTGTCTTAATCCCTCTTACAAGGTCTTCCACGAAGATGACGCTGACTTTACGATCTTTACCGGTCAAACAAGGGGCTATTCGATACTTACATGATTTGAATACTCCCAGCACGTCAATGTCGCAAGGGCCAAAAACAGTTGAAGGTCTTATTATAACGTAGGGAATATGACTACCATATTCTCTTACAAGGGTTTCCGCTTCCATTTTGGAACGTCCATAGAGGGAAACAGGATTTGGTGGGTCATGTTCTGTAATACACGAATCAGGACCCGACGCGGGACCACTAACTGCTTGGGAACTTACAAACACGAATCGTTTGAAGAATTTTAAGTCAACTTTGTTTAGAACGAGATCTAAAAAATGTTTTGTCAGGTCTACATTGGAGACTCGATATCCATTGTAATCCAGGGCCCTGGTCACTCCAGCCAGATGGAACACATAATCGAGTTTATTGTTGTTAGCTAATTCATATTCGAGATTTTCGAAGGTTATGACCCGTGCTTCAATAGGCCTCAAATATCGAAGTCGAGTTGTGTCTCTAACCGGACAGAGTACTTCAAAACCATTGTCCAAAAGGGATTCAGTCAAGTGACTCCCTATGAAGCCGGTAGCGCCTGTAACTACACACCGCATTGTGTATTTCCAATCAATGATATGGTTATAGTTTTATATCCAACTATCATAGAATTTGTTAAATTTCCTTGAGAAAGAATGAACTGAACATGATCTGAATTATTTTCCAACAAAATACTGGCGCTGACTGTAACTTGAGTCAGAATTTTACTAGTCGAGCCGACGCGTTAATTCCAGATAAAAAAATATTGAGCCAATTTTTACAGGTTAAAACGCATGGGACCTAGTGAACAATAAGAATCTATTTGGAGCCATAAATAAATGTTTGCAAAAGAGCCAGGCGAGTTTTTGGGCGATTTAATAAGCTAGAAATCGCGCTTTTCATATTAGTCAGTGACTGATATAAAGTAAGTTTATTGGATAGGATCTTAAACTTACCTCAAATTTGCTTGACTGCGTACAAACACTGAAATAAGATTGTACGATTATGGATCAATCATCGCCCAATTATTGGAGGCTTTAAAATAAATGGCTGTTAAAATCAGATTGTCGCGACATGGATCAAAGAAAAGACCATTTTACAGAATTGTAGTAACCGACTCAATTTATCCCAGAGATGGCCGTTACCTCGAAGCTCTTGGAACATACGACCCACGCAACAAGATTAGTGGGATAAACTTAAAGAAAAAAGCCATAGAAGAGTGGATTAGCAAAGGCGCGCAAGTTACGGACACCGTAAAGAGGCTCATTAAAACCGTCGGCCAGTCAACTCCGGCTGTGTAGTCCTTTCAACCAACCCATTTGATAGTTTTACCTAGAGGAAAAATTATTTTGTTCCATGAGGTTTGGCATGAGAGAACTAGTTGAATTCATGGTGAAAACTATGGTTGAGCATCCAGATGAAGTAAAAGTCTCTGAGAAAGACGAAGAAATGGGTTTGGTCCTGGAACTCAAAGTCGCGCCTACTGATTTGGGACGAATAATCGGCAAACATGGGCGTACTGCGAAAGCCATTAGAACTGTGCTTAATTCGGCGTCTACCAAAAGGAAACAGAAAGTTTCCTTAGAAATTTTGGAATGACCAAAAAATTAATAGAAAAATCTAGAAATTTCTGTCGATGAATGAGCGCTGATCGATTAATTGTCGTAGGTAAGGCCCTAAAGCCGGTCGGACTAAAAGGTGAGTTGAAAATATACCCATACACGGAGTCTCTCGATAGTTTCAAAAAATTTCCTTTTCTTTTTTTCGAAAATGAATGTTTTGAAGTAGACAAAGTTCGCGACAATAAAAATTTGGTAGCTGTCTTTCTAAAAGGTATAGACAGTTTCGAAAACGCTAAAAAATTAAGTGGTAGATTAGTTAGAGCTTCAGCGGATTTCTTCCCGCATAAAGAGGATGATGAATATTACTGGTTTGAACTGATAGGATTGACAGTTTATGACATCCAGGGAAAACAACTCGGCAATGTTCAATCTTTACTGAGAACATCTGCGCATGATGTCCTTCAAATTCAAACCAAAACAAAAGAGATACTTGTTCCTTTGGTTGACGAAATTGTCAAGACTATTGACCTGGAAGGAAATCGAATAGTTGTAGATCTCTTGACCGGTATGGGCCCAGATGATTGATATCCGGGTGTTAACTATTTTCCCAAATATTTTTGATTCTTTTTTAGCGTACGGAAACCCGGCCAGAGCCGTTCAAATGGGCTTGGCAAACATTCAGGCCATTGATCTTAGACAATTTACCGATGATACACGACGAACCACTGACGATTACCCCTATGGAGGCGGTATCGGCATGGTAATGAAACCGGAACCTATTGTACGAGGTATACGTCACGTCCAAAAATCAGCAAAAGAAGCTCATGTAATCTTGTTAACCCCTCAGGGTAGACAACTGAGTCAGGAGATCGTAGAAGAATTATCTAATAAGGATTGTCTGCTTTTAATTTGTGGTCGTTACGAAGGGATCGACGAAAGAGTACGATACTTCGTGGATGATGAAATTTCCGTCGGTGATTATGTATTATCAGGTGGTGAAACCGCGGCGACAGCTTTAATGGACGCAATTATCCGCTTGATCCCTGGAGTGCTGGGTTCTGACAGTCGAATCGGTGGAGAATCATTTTATGACGGTCTCCTGGAATACCCCCAGTATACAAGGCCTAGGGAATTTGAAGGATTTGAAGTGCCCGATGTCCTTTTAGAGGGACATCATGAAAAAATTCGTCTCTGGAGACGAAAAATGTCTCTTATGAGAACTATGAAGCATCGGCCTGATCTGGTGGCATCTATAAAGGCCGACGCCGAAATGAAGCGGATAATAAAGGAAATTGAATTAGAATCAATGGTTTAAGTGGAGTGAGTTATGAATATTTTGGAACAGTTGCAAAAAGAACAAATACGCATGGACGTTCCAGATTTTAGATCTGGTGACACGGTAAAAGTTCATGTTCGAATCGTAGAAGGTAACCGTGAAAGAATTCAGGTATTTGAGGGCGTAATTATAGGAATCAACAGAAAAGGCTCCGGTTCAAGTTTCACTGTGCGAAAAGTCTCCTATGGGATAGGAGTTGAACGAGTTTTCCCACATGACTCACCTTTGATTGACAAAGTCGAATTGGTGAGCCGAGGGAGGGTTAGACGATCAAAGATTTATTACATTAGAAAACTTAGAGGTAAGGCGGCGAGAATTAAAGAAAAAATTGCAAGTCTTTAATTCATCGGAATGCCGCCTGACAATAAATATGAACTTGAAGCTTACGCGTCAGGCGTCAAACAGATAGCCGGTATAGATGAAGCGGGCCGTGGACCGCTGGCAGGACCAGTGGTAGCGGCCGCTGTAATTTTACGCGCAGATTCAAAAATATCAGGTCTAAACGATTCAAAGCTTCTTAGCCCCGGTCAACGAGAAAAACTTTTTTATAAAATCAAACAAGAAGCGCAGTCTGTAAGCGTAAGCATAGTCTCTTCCGAAACTATCGATTCCATAAATATTCTTCAAGCGACCCGATTGGCGATGACAAATGCGGTTCAAGCACTTGCGTTTGAACCGGAATTACTGCTCATTGACGGTCCTATATCCCTTGATCTGACAATCACTCAACTCCCGATCATTAAAGGCGATAGGCTGTGCGCTTCAATAGCCGCGGCGAGTATAATCGCCAAAGTAACACGCGACCGAATAATGCTGGAATTGCACGAAGAATTTCCTGAATATCGGTTCGACAAAAACAAGGGCTATGGAACCAAAGAACATAGGCTTGCTATTTTGAAACATGGACCTTGTAAGGTTCATAGAAAATATTTCGGACAGGTGAAAAAGTTCTTTCAGGAAAATTTGTTCGGAAATTAATTTTCTATTTTTAAGTTCTCAAATGGTTCAAGTCTTATGTCAGGTGAACTGTAAAGACCTCGAATTCTGAAAGTCGTAGTCAATATCTTTCCATCTTTTGTGATCAAATTGCCAAAAATACCTGAAACTATGGCGTCTAATCCTACTAGAGGAGATACCTGCGCCTTAAAATCTATTCGGTTTTGATCGCTGAAATACATTCCTGAACCATCAATTCTGGCCGTGTCCGACAACAATTTCAAATTCCTGAACTGCCATTTGTTGTCAAAAACTACCATTTTCCACGTAATTTTTTGATAAGGTAAGCCTTGGCCGATGATGTCGGGGAGACGCCCTCTAATCAATGAACCCAAATTGATTAGAGAAAAAATCTTGGATAGAATTTCAAATCTATAAATAATTCCATTTGTTAATACAACATCAACAATTCCTGTTTTGTAGATCCCATGATTTTCAACACTTTTTCGAAGTTTCCATTCCATTTTTCCATGAACGTTCATGTCCCCATCGACCTTTACTCTTTGAGGATCAGACACAAAAACTCTATCGAACTTAAGATTCTCACCCTGAAAATCAAGTTTAAAAGGAATGATTGTTTGGGCCTTGATATCAAAGTTGGCGCTTCCTCTCAAAATACCATCTACAAAGTTCATTTGCCATTTTGTGACTTTTACCAGTCCCGAGACTCCATTCAGCTCAGAGCGGAAATCATCAAACGATCGATGTTCTGTTTTGCCTTTGAGGACATGAACATTTCCGGAAAGTTTACACCTTGCAAGAAATCGAATTAAAGGATTGGTCTGTATCCATTCTTGCCATGTGACAGAACTTTTTTCATCTGGTGGAGCGGTGAAGTCCGTAGTGTCGAGAAATTCCGATTCTATGCTAAATTTAAGCCTAGGATTTTCCGCATCCATTATTGAGAAATTCCCTGCGACCAAGGAACTTCCAGTGCGAGACCTTTCAATGGTGACATTGATGAATTTGGACTTGCTTTGAAAAACTCCGGTTATTCCTTCAGTAACTTTCCTAAATCTCGGTAACCTTAGAGAAACGTGGCTAAAAATTATATTGGCTTCAAAATTTGGCCCCTGATTTTTTTCCTTTCTTATCGAAAAATCGCCTTCCAACCTTCCGCCGCTCTGCAACTCCAATACTGGATCAGTAAAAGGGATAAGAGATGATGTGGGGATCCCTTTAGGTGGCAAATTGACAAGGACAAGAAATTTTCCATCATCCTTGAAAAAGGCTTTTGCGGATATTCGACCGGCTTCTGATATCAAATAGGCTTCCTCTATAGATATCCCTTCACTGTTCCTAATTCCTGAGAATTCAACTTTGGCGTTTATTCCGTTCCTTTTTCTTACGAATGGCTCGTAAATTATTGTGGTAGGGGAAAGATCGATGGTTCCAGAGAAAATGAGATTTGTGGGCTTGCCTTTAACATTGAGAGAAACTGGAGTATTTCCAGCTACGTTCCAACCAGATGGAAATACACTAAATTTGTGTACATCCACACCTCCAAGCTTAAGGTCCAGGCTCAGGTTCCAGTCGGATTGAGACGCGTCCCCTTTAAATTCGAAAGGACTGTCGCCAATCAAACCTTTAATTCCAGCAATACTAACTTTGGCGCCTCTAAACCTAATATCACCAACCAGTTTTCTTACCGGTAGCGGCAATCCATCAATTCTGAACTGAATTTCTGCGAGTCTCACACGACCCGTAAGAGATGGATCCGATAAAGGGCCTTTTACGTCCATAGTTATGGCGGCAGTCCCCTGAGCTTCAAGGATATTTTTGAAGATGGGCTCAAATCTTTGAGAAAAAGGCTTATGCACAAGCACATCACGAATGTCGGAAGCATAAGCATTGGCGGATACAAACAAATCTACAGTGGGATTTGTTTTCAAATTGGAAATCCAACCGTTTATCACCACCGGAGAATTTCCCAGGGATAGGTTTATGCCCTTAAAAAGAACCTCTGTTGTATTTAAACGAACAAATCCGCTCGCTTCCCTGATAAGGGATGAACATCCCGGGACAAAACCTGAAACGTTGCTGAGAACAATATCAAATCCCATGTTAGCGTTTCGGAAGTTCCCCTTTCGAAACGAATCCAGGTTGTTGCTCCAGAATGAATTGACAATTTGAACATGTCCTTTTAAGTCAGCCCTTTTTATGCGGTCTCGTTCGGAAACCGGGAACAAACTCAATGGCAGAAAATCTGATATTCTTTTAAGATCAATCTCTGCTCTGGAAATTAATATGCCTAATGTTGAATTGGCTTTCTGTCTATCCTTGATCTGAATTTTCAGAGAAGCCACAGCTCCTGGCAAACTTATTTCCTGCAAATCCAGACTAATCAATTCATCCGATATGTCACCTACGAATCGAGTTCCAATCTTATCTATCGGGACCCTAGACTTAATAAGTTGATTCGATTGGATAAAACCACCGGAAACAATTGATACGCCGCTGAAAGCCCATTTCCCGGAATCAAATTTGCCGTCAGCCGCGAAACTAAAATTGGCTCCCGAAATTGGTATATTGACACCAAAAAATTTTACACAGATGAGAAAAGGTTTCACCGGACAATCGGAGAATTTTGCGCTGAAAATCCTGGGAGTTTGACTTTTATCCGATGGATTTTCAGATGAAAAGCTGCCCTTCATTTCAAAGGAACCGTAAAGAGTTGATTCGCTGGCGCGTCCTCTAATTTCAAAAGAGTCAACCCCTGAAAGATCCAAATTTTGAAACTTGATATCCAGTTGGCTAAAGATAAGTTGACCTTTGGCGGAGGATCGTAACGAATGTGATTTATTTCGATTTATAACGCTACCTTGACACAGCTCAAATTGTCTAATTTCAGGCTTCAACCAAAACGTTTCTAACAAATTCTTTTCATAGTTGGGAAAGCTCTCATCATTCGTTAGCTCAGTCTCTAAAAACAGAGTGGGCTTGACCATGGAAAGCTTTTTGACCTTCAAGGATCGAAAAAAGAGAGAACCGATGTCGAGATCACAATCAATTTCCTTGGCCTGAAAAACAGGTTCATTATTGTCGGGTTTAACAACATTGAGTTCCATCAGGGAAATTTGGATATTTCGGAAAGTTAACCAACGTATCGAAAGATCACTGTAATTAATTTTTTTACCAATTCTGGTTTCAATCAAGGCTGTTAAATATTTACCCGCTGTTTCCGCGTTTATAAAAAAATAAGCTAGGGAAGACGCTACAATAATACTAAAAAGACCAAACAGAACGAGACCAACCAAAATTCTGAAGCCGTATGATTTTTTTTTGATTGATGTACTCAAAGGTTATCCGTGAATCTCGTTCATGAAAATGTTTGGAAGATAACGAGGCGGGGAATCTTTAATATTTAAATTTACAAGACACTATTAGGTCTGGATCAATGCATAAACAGACTCTACTTGATTTTTTGTGGTGACAAGGAGGAGAGGAATCCCCCTTGTCGATTAAAGAGTTTTCAAGCCTTTATGCTTGACGAGTTCTCTTTTTCATTCTTGAAACTTTGCGTCGAAGAATATCCAGTCTGTTTCTCTTTGCTCCCTCACTACGTTCCTGAACAAGTTTTGCTCTCAACTGTTTAACCTTGTCTTTAAAAACTCGTACACCTTCCGAGTTTTTCTTAGACACGGAAGGCGGAAGGCCCTTCTCCGCCCTTATAAAGTCAATGATTTCGCGCTTGTTCATGCCGTGAATACCTTGAATGTTAGGCACCTTTAAAGCTTCTTCGCGCAATTCTTTTATGGTCCAATCTTCTAACGGTTTTTCCTTTTTTGCCTTGCGTTCCTTTTTGTCGCCCATTGATCCTCCTTGAATTTTTGCGTTTCTCGGTGTTTCAAAAAGATTATATCAAAATCTAGAATTCTTGACGGCGCTCTCCAATGCGTCAAATCATAAAGCAAATCAATTTTACAAATTATTGGCCTCTGTTGTCTATAACTCGTATTGTTTTGCGCTCACTCCGCGGGAGAGAACCACATGGAACCTTCTGGACTTCAGGTGTAACCAGAATTTTTCTTCTGATCAAATCCTTAACCTTTTTCCCCAGAGAATCAGAAGATGATACATCCGCATCTTGTGCAAGTTCAACCATTAAGAGTAATCGATCTTTACCTTCGAGTCTGTCAAGCATTACTTGATATTCACAACTTATACCGGCCAGACCGCTTAAAACGCTGTCAATCTTACCAGGATAGATATTTACTGCTTTGCAGGTATTTTTCGTCCATGATTGTCTGAGTCGCAAATTGTCAAAACCAGGTTTTCAAGGATTATTTCGGGAGCAAAAGAGCCTAACTTTGAAGACTTGATTTGCATATCCGCGGCGAGAATCATTTCCATTACTCGAATTAATTTGTCAAGAGGAAAGGCTTGAGCGGTCTTTAGCAGTTGAAAAAGAGGGAAATCTTTTTGATTTAATAGATTGAACTTACCTTTGTTTAATTTTTCGGAAGAAGTTTCCTGTCTGACTTTTGCAACGATGGAGACAAACCCATCATAAGTCAAATTCGATTTCCAAGTTGACTTAAAACTCGTGAACAACAACTCACGGGCCGCTATGAGTTTGCGGAATTCAGATGCCATGACCGCAAGTGTCTGCAAAGGATGATCTACCGCTTTGAGATTTTCATGAAGCGCTATCAACAATTTTTCGGGGTTTGAGTCCCGAATTGCTCTTGATAGGTCAAAAAAAGCCGCTTCGTGAAAATCTAGAAAAAGGTCTTTGACATCATGAACCGTTATCTCAGAACGTTTGCCCATATAGGACACGATTTTCTGTAATTCACTTCTGATGCGCCTAATGTCTTTTCCTGATTTTGAAAAAGCAAGTTCCATAGCCTCGGACGTAATGGTTTTCCCATGAGTTCGCAGAAAGTCTTTGACTAAACTTTGGAAATAAGTTCTATCAAGTCTTACAAATGATCTATCAAATCTCGGCCTTAATTCTTCGACTTGTCCTTTTTCCTGGAAAGCTTTCAAGAGTGGGTTTCTTTTGTCGACGGAATTTGCGGTCATAATTAAATAGGCGTCCTGAGGCAAGCCATTTTGCAGGAGATCAAGAAGGATATTTTCATCACCGGATGATATTGATCCTGAAAAATCATTCGCAAAGGTCGCCGCTGCCTGCAGGAGCAATTCACGGTCTGAAGGATCAAGACGCGACACCTCATCTACCTCTTTTAGCCAATCATTGGGCAAATCCCCAGTTAGGGGCACGAGATCAAGAGAAACCGCCAGTTGTTTCAAGAAACGAAACGCTGCCTTGGAATCTCCTGCTTTCCATAGGTCAACGATACGACCAATGGTTTTTGTGATGTTGGCCTGACTGATGAATAAGGGAGTCTGTTCCACAAGCGCAACGCGTATTCCCCCGAACAAGGGTCTGTTCATCAAATAGGCGATTAGGTCGCCCATATCTAAGCTGGATCCATCAAAAGTCTTTAGATTTGTTATCTTGGAGGCCGGATCCAAAATCGAGTCAATCAAGTTTGAGACTCTTTCTTTGATCAAAAAGTCATCACCATAGAATAAAAAAAGACCTGTCGAAATCTGACTCTTTTTAGCGGGTTTGTCTTTCATGTTCTGTGAAAGAATGGCCTAATAGCCTCTATGTCTTGTATATATCTTGATTTTATGAAGAAAAAATAATTTCTTGCGAACTTTCATTATTCCGCATGGTCAATATAATAACATAAGGTTAGTCCGTCAAACAAACTTAAGAGCTGGAATGTCGCGCGAAAATCGGCAGGCATGTCCGAAATTGTACATAGCGGTTATGGTGTTGAAAACATTGTATAACGAGAAGATAATCAATATCGTGGTGTCGGAAGTTGTACAATGAACAAAAACAAAATAATCCAAAGGTTAATCATAACCTGCTGAACTTAAGACTCATTTTCATGAATTTGTAGGTTTGGCGCCATAGTTGCTTTCTAAACTGGCATGAAAATCTTAAAGGAATTCAAACATGAGCCAGAAAAGTAATAAAGAAAATAAAAAAGAAGAACGTCAGGAAGAAGTTATCGCCACACTTATAAATCCTATTCATGTTTTTTCAGGGGCGGTACAAGTTAAGGATTATATAACGGCGCAAAAACAGCTCCTTAGAGATTTTGGTGAAGACATTTACTTTAACTGGCAACTTGAAGTGCTTCACGCTGAAATAGCGTCGATCATAGAGGAACTTAAGACAGAATCTACAGGACCACGTCCTAATACTAGCATAGTCGGCCAGGCATGATTGGTTTTATAATTGCTCAGTTTTGGAAGTTATGAAAAGATTGTCTCTCATCGTTAAGCCCCGAAACAGGGGATAAAAAATATTAATCAGGATTGTTGGCGTTTCCAGGCTAACATATAACGCGCTTCGGAGGAAAAAGCATAACCAAACACCACCTGTTACATGGATTTGACTTTTGAATGTCTCACGCCGGAAAACGGGAACTTGAAGGTTCCCGTTTTTCTTTTTGGGCAATATCGAGGGATAATGGAATTTATGGGTTGAAGCTGAAGTGCGAAAATTATATAAACCGGAGCAACCGACCGCCATTGCATGAAAGGTGGTTTCAAATATGGGCGTAAAGAAAATCTCCCTTGTTTTAATGTCAATACTAATTTGGGGTATGGGTGGTTCCCTTTGTGACGCGTTGGCTCAAGAGCCTTTTACTTTAACTTCATGGGGAAGATTCTTCTCAGGTATTGAGTGGGGATACCAGTGGGTAGCAGGTGATTTTGTCATACCGGCCGGGGGCCGGCCAGGGTCAGGGGCTCGTATTTTTTTGGGGCCTGATCTCGGAGCGGACCAGACTGAATCTGTAAAGGTTTTTACAGATGCGGAAATCCTTAATACCCATTATTTAAACTTGGACTATTTTATGTGCCTGGCTACCGGGCTCAAAAGAGTCCAGCGTGACCTGCTCTTTCACAACAAGCTGTATCCAGAAAATTCTCTGGTGGATACTCGCGTTGACATCAACTGGTTGAGATTTACATACGCATACAGATTTTTTGATGTTGATTCGTGGAATATCTGTCCATCAATAGGTATCCATTATATACGTTGCGGTGTAACTCTCAATGGTGAAAATGAAGAAGGGCCCAATACATCTAACAATAGAAAACTTGACGCGACGTTTCCTACCATCGGCGTTCAAGCACGTTTCTTGGCGCCCTACGGATTAGACTTCAAAGCTGAATGGGAAGGAATGCATCTCATTACGATTGGCCTAATTTCCAGCTTGCAGCTTTGCGCCAATTGGGAAATTTACCCTGATGTAAGATTGAGTATTGGATTCACAAATCGTCTTGTGAGTTCAATTGAGGATAATCAGGAATTAAACAATGAATGGTTTTATAATATGACTGGCTTTACAGGCGGTATAGCCTTTGGTTTTTAGAGGGATAGGACCCTAGCGCGCCGGGGCCAAGCGAGGGTTGTTCCCAGGGGCGGAAGCCTTTAGAAATTGAGGTTTAGCTATTGGGCCAATACGCGTGGGTTTGGATGACGCGAAAGCTGAATACAGGTATTTTATTTTCCTCATCAAGCTGTCATGATATTCCAAAGCCTCGGGAAAGCAGATCGCGTGATAAGTAATATCTAATGATGTATATCCATTGTTGCCGAGGTCTAGGTATCGCGCTTCACTCGTGTAATTCGGATCATAAACCTTGAGAAGATTTTTCTCCGGAAGCCAGGCGAAAGCTAGAACCGCGTGCAAAACGGCGCCAGATGTTCCTCTGTTCATAAGCAGGACTAAACGAGGTTCACCTGCGGTCAGACCACTGACTAGCCTACGAAAAGGTTCAGAATTGTTTCCATTGTACCTGTTGCAAAAATCCGCCTGAAGTCTGACCAGATTCTTGCTATAAAACTCCTGCAACTGTTTTGCTATTTTGGTTTGGATTTTTTTATCCAGCATCTTGCGCAATGGAAGGCCATCCGGTTTATTCAAATAGTACCAACGCGCGAAAGCCGCTATCGCGAAACAGTAACCAGGCGCATTAGATATTGTGAAAGCGTCTTGAGAAATATCAAAAGAAGCTTCAGCCGAGCTGCACATCATCACTTGAGAAAAATATAGAAGAGCAGTTAAAAGCGCGTACAAAAATACACGCTTAAGACTAAAAAAGCCCTTCATAACAAAAACTCCAGATAGGTAAGGATATTTGTGATATTATATAAAATATCGGTTGATATATCAAGCAAGAATGCTGCTGCAAATTTACCGCTAACGCATACTCAAAAACTCTTCTCTCGCATGTGTGGTAAATGTTAAATTATTGAGTGTGCAAACGGCGTTATTGAATAGGATAACCGGTTAACCGCTGATGAACTAGTTTGAATGAGTTCTACAAAGAGATCTGGCATATAGAAATTTTTTTGGGAAGAATTTGAAATGAGTATTCTGAATTTGATCGGGAACACACCGTTAGTTAAAATTGAGGACCCCAATGGGGGCAATCGGGTTCGAATTTTAGGAAAACTGGAGGGCAATAACCCTGGCGGGTCCATAAAGGACAGAATAGCTGTTTACATGATCCAAAAGGCCGAGGAACAAGGTCTAATAACCAAGGACAAAATTATACTTGAGCCTACATCTGGAAACACCGGTATTGGATTGTCAATGGTGGCGGCGTGTAAAGGTTATAGGTGTCTTCTTACCCTGCCAGGATGCGTCAGTTTGGAGAGAAGGAACACATTACGAGCGTTTGGAGCGGAACTCGAAATTACGGAATCTTGCGAAAGCACGGATGGAGCGATAAGGCGCGCCCGACAAATCTATGAATCTGATCCGGAAAAGTATTTCATGCCCAACCAATTCGAAAACCCTTACAACTGGGAGGCGCACTATATGACTACGGGTGTTGAAATACTCGAGCAAACACAAAATGACATTGATGTCTTTGTTGCTGGAATGGGAACCACCGGGACTTTGATGGGCATATCTAGGCGCCTCAAAGAAACGAATCCGGCGATAAAAGTTATCGGGGTCGAGCCTGTTAAGGGGCATACGATTCAAGGCTTAAAGAACATGACTGAAGCCATAGTGCCTAAAATTTATGAACCATCGAGAATCGATGAAATCGTGAAAGTTAACGATGAACAGGCTTATGATACAACTCGGTGGTTGGCGTTGACTCAGGGGATTTTTGTCGGAATGAGCGCTGGCGCCGCTGTGTACGGGGCGGTCCAGATTTCCAAGAGTATGGATTGTGGAACAGTCGTTTGTATTTTACCGGATCGGGGAGATCGGTACTTGAGCACTACTCTGTTTAAGTCAATTTGCGCAAAGTGCCCACCCTAGCCATATACTTGGGGAAAGAATTTTCTGGACTAGAAAAATTCGTAACACTCTCCGGGTTTGAGTTTGGTGGAGTCAAAGAAAAAAACTCGAACCCCGTTGTGGTCGGGCAACGCAAACTTCACAGTGTTTTTTGCTCCGGTATTGAGATGAGAACTGGAATTCAGAAGTTCAAACGCAACTAGACGACCGTGTTCGTATAGGGGTACAGCTTCAACAACAACCCCATTAACCGTCCAAATTGGTCTGGGAATAAAGAAGGTATAAACCGGGTATGTGCCTATCGCTTCCAGTGAAGAGCTTAGAGAACCCGAAGCTGTCTTGCAGATCCTGACACTTGTTATTTTCCACGGATTTGAAGACGCCGCGCCACTCTGAGCCTGACCAGATTCAAAAGAGCAGACGCTAGTAAGCGCAAACAACAATAAGGTCGCAAAACAAATGCGCAACAACTTATTCATATTCGCTTACGCTCACGCCGCTAGTAGGCGGTTAATACCTGAAATAGCCACTTTGACCTAATTGCATTTAGACCAACAGAGGAACCAGGTTCGACGTCGCTGATCTCTCTTTTAGATGAACATATAGCTGAATTTGCTTGAAAACACAAGGAAATAAATCATTCGGCGTTGACTGTTCGGCAAGAGTCAACTAATATTAAATGGTTTTTTATCACCGCTGGGGAGGTTTAGTATGTCAGTGAGAATTGCAATAAATGGCTTTGGACGCATCGGCAGGACTGTAATGCGGAGCGCCCTGGCAAACCCGAAAATTGAGGTAGTGGCCGTAAATGACAAAATGGATCCTAAACTCATGGCTTTCCTATTCAAACATGACTCAGTGCATGGCCCATATCATGGAAATGTCTCTTTCACCGATAATTCCATTGTAGTTGATGATAAACAAATCAAAGCTCTGAAAATTACTGATGATTTGTTGAATCTTCCTTGGTTGGACCTAAAAATTGACGTAATTCTCGAATGCACAGGTATCTTCAGAGATAAAGAAAAGGCTGGAAAGCATATTCGAGCAGGCGCAAAAAAAGTCATTGTTTCCGCCCCTGGTAAAAATATTGACGGAACATTCGTAATAGGAGTCAATGACTCTGCCTATGACACCTCTAAACACGATGTCATTTCAAACGCTTCATGTACCACAAACTGTCTTGCTCCCCTGGTAAAGGTTTTGAATGATGAGTTTGGTATCGATAGAGGGATGATGAATACGATCCATTCCTATACAATGGATCAAAGCCTTCTTGATACTGTCCATAAAGATTTTCGCCGGGCCAGGGCTGCGGCCATAAACATGATTCCCAGCACTACAGGGGCCGCTGTGGCAATTGGATTGGTCATCCCCGAATTGGCCGGAAAATTGGATGGTCTTTCAATTCGTGTTCCAACCCCAAACGTGTCGCTTGTTGACCTAACCGCTATACTTAAGAAAAAGGCCAGCGTTAATGAAATCAACGCAGCCATGAAAAAAGCTTCGGAAAATTCTTTAAAAGGAATTTTGGCGTATATTGAAGATCCACTAGTAAGCTCGGATTTTATTAATAGCACGTATTCATCACTTTTTGATTCTCTTTCCACTATGGTGGTGGGAGACAACATGGTGAAGGTGCTCTCGTGGTATGACAATGAATCCGGATATTCAACGAGAATGACGGATCTGGCGGCCTTCATCGGCGAAAAGTTAAAATAGGGAAAATCAAAAAGTTTCAAACCGGCCCTGTTTTTTTAACAAAAGGGCCGGTTTGTCGTCTTGGCGCCAGGAATATCGCAAGGAGTCTTAACATGGCCATAAAAAGCATTGCCGACCTCGATCTATTCAATAAGCGGGTTTTTTGCCGGTTTGATTTTAACGTGCCTCTAGATGGTAACGGCGCAATTAAGGATGACACAAGAATTGTCAGGGCCTTGCCTACCATCAGGTACGCTATTGAAAAAGGGGCCAGGCTTATTTTATGTTCCCATCTTGGCAGACCCAAAGGAACGGTAAAACCGGAACTCAGTTTAAAACCTGTGGCCGCTCGATTATCGCAGCTACTGGGGCAAAACGTGAGCTTTGTCAATGATTGTGTCGGGCCTGAAGTTTTGTTGGTGGTGAACAATTTGCACAGCGGTGAAATGGTCTTATTGGAAAATGTGCGATTTCATAGCGAGGAAACGAAAAACGATCCAAAATTCTCTGCGCAATTGGCCGAGCTTGCGGATGTTTACATAAACGACGCGTTTGGAACAGCGCACCGGGCGCATTGCTCAACCGTGGGGATAGCTGAACTCCTTAAAGAAAAAGGCGCAGGATTGCTCATGAAAGAGGAACTCGAAAATCTTGAAAAGGCCTTTGCTAATCCCCGAAAACCGGTAGTCGGAATTATTGGCGGCGCCAAAGTGTCCGATAAAATCAGCGTTCTCAAGAATATTTTGACGAAGATGGACACGGTTTTAATTGGTGGCGGCATGGCAAATACTTTTCTGAAAGCCGAAGGTCTTGAAGTA
>JARLHM010000042.1 GCA_031292235.1 Syntrophaceae bacterium
GGCCAATATTTTCCGCAGATGGGATGAAGATTATAAGAAGTTACTTAGAGACAGCCGCATCAACACTACCAGAAACCTTGTGGATGCAATGACCGGCAACGCGACGTTGTTGAGCGCGTCAGCGGTTGGTTATTATGGCATGACTGAAGATGAGGAACTTGATGAGTCATCAGGACCAGGCAATGACTTTCTGGCTCAACTCGCTGTCGATTGGGAAAATGAAGCCTTGAAAGCGTCCAACAAAGGCGCAAGAGTAGTTATAACCAGATTCGGGGTAGTGCTAGGCCGGGATGGTGGAGCGTTGGCCCAAATGATCAGACCCTTTAAGTTCTTCGCGGGCGGGCCCATTGGAAGCGGACGTCAGTGGATGTCATGGATACACATTGTCGATCTGTGTAGGGCAGCATTATTTGCAGCCGAAAATGAAGAGATTCATGGACCGATAAATTTATGCGCCCCAGGGCCGATAAGAAATGGAGACCTCGCAAAAGAAATCGGTAAGATCTTGGGAAGGCCGTCTTTTATGCCTGCGCCTGGATTCATTGTGAGTCTGGCTATGGGGGAATTTGGGTCCGTCATCCTGAAGGGCCAAAGGGTTGTTCCGGGAAAACTCCAAAAGCACGGGTTTTCTTTCAATTTCCCCGACATCAAATCAGCGCTCTCGGACCTATTGAGATAGGTTCAAGTAGCAGCCTGTTATTAGAAAAGGCTTCCTACCCAGCGCTTTCTATTGAAGTTTCTCAGATCAAGGATTCCCCTGAAAGAGACAAAAGTCCTTTCGCGTGCTCGGTATTTCCTTCAAGGGGAGCCAGATGGTGAAGGCGGTACCGTCCTCATCTGATTTGACGGAGATCGACCCACCGTGATCTTCCACTATCTTCTTGCTCACAGTAAGACCCAAGCCTGTTCCGTGCTCCTTGGTTGTGAAGAATGGGTTGAACACATTCTGGAGGGTTTCAGGTGGAATGACCGGTCCGTTGTTGCGAATCTTCATTTCAAAAAATATTGCTGAGTCAAGGGAACCTATTTTTAGGGCCCTGTCGCTGGGAATTGAAACGCCAGTTTCCAGGTCGATGACACCGCCTCTTGGCGAAGCGTCAATTGCATTGGATAGCAGGTTTAGCGCCAACTGTTGAAAGCGGCCCGGATCGAGGGGAATGTCACCTATTTCTGGACCGAGATCAACCTTGAGACATATGTTCTTTTCAACGACCCGGCTCTCGGTTATGCCGACAATGTATTTGATCAGCTCATTTGGATTAACCTTCTGAAACTTTATACTGTCCCTTTTGGTAAATTCTATTAGGCGGTCGAGTATTTTCTCCAGTCTCTGTATCTCGGATATTATTATATTTATGTATTGTTTTTGCCGATCCAGATCAACGCTGACGGCCCCCTCGATCGATTTGGCAAGCCTTCTGGCAAAGCCTCCTACAATAGCGAGAGGTTGACGAAGCTCATGAGCCACCTCCGCTGTGTGGTCCTCAATGGCTTTGCACTTACCGGATTCAACTATGTGCTCATAAAGTTCGTCAATTATTTTTATCTTTTCAACAAGGGCCGCCCTGGACGCCTTCAATTCTTCTTCCAGTTTGCGGCGAACCGTTCTGTCTCGCATGACGCCGTCAAACCCAAGTGTAGCGTCAGTCTCATTAAATGAAACTTTCATCCTGATTCTAGCGTATTTACGCGCGCCATCGGCGTCAATCACAGCAACTTCTTCATCCCAAATTGATTCAGGCTCAAGTTCTGAGATACCATCAAGCCTGGATCTATCTTCAGGAGCGACATAATCCTTCAGGGGGGTCTCCAGGACGTGTGAAACAGAATAACACAGAAATTTTTCTACTTGGGTATTCACGAAAGTAAATTTTCCCTGGGTGTCCAAAGAAAAAATTACATCTGGTGACTGCTCCACCAGGTTTCTATACAATCTCTCGGAATCTCTAATCCACTCGAGGTCGCGTTTTCTCTGTGTGACGTCTACAGACAATTCGCCGGCGCCTATTATCTCACCAGCGTCATTCTTTATGGGTGTGGACGTGTTTTCCAGCCAGATCGGCAAACCATCCTTGTCGTACCTGACTTCTTCAATTACCGCCCTGTCCGCGCCATGCAGGACTTTGTCCATAGGACAGTCCGGACAAACGTCCGATTTCTTACATATAAATTCATAGCATCTCTTTCCACTGGGATCACCAAAAACCTCCTTTAGCAAATCGTTGGAGTATGTGACGGTGAATTCCCTGTCGACCTCAAAATACATCTGGCCGGCGCTAGCCAATAACATTCCAAATCTGTCTTTTATAGGACTATTTAACACTCCCGCCTCCGGGTCATAAATCGCGGTAAAACGGCTATCCGCATTATTATCTTAAGCCGCGGAATATTTGTCTATATTTATGTTTCCCTTTCATTTCAACACGAAAGTGGCGAAACAAGTTTACTTCGTCTGCCCGCTATAGCGGGCAAGCATTTTTTCTATTCGTCTGTCACCCTGCAAAGTATAAAAAAGGTTCTTTTCATCTTTCATATCCTGGCGCAGTTTGGCCGAAAACCTTATGGAATTGGCTTTAAGCGCAGCAGCTAGATTCTTATAAACGTCCTTTTCGTCATTTAAACCAGTGTAAATTTCGGCCAGTAAGTAGTTGTTCAGTCCACGATCCTCGCCGTTTTCTAAATCATCAGTCTTCAATGATTTCCCGTCAACTACGGCAAGGACCTTCCTGGCTCGGTCGTAATCTCCCAGGACAACAAAAGTCCTGGCTATAAGAATCATGTACATCGGGTTTCTGTCAAACTCGGATGTGGCTTCCTTGTAGAAACCCAACGCAGCTTGATACTTGGCTGTTAAATAATAGAGATTCCCAATGTTGGCAAGTATCTTGGCCCGTTCTTCAGGAACAGTGGTCAGGTTCAGGGCCTTTTCGAAGTATTTCATCGCCTGCGCAAAATCGCCAATGTTTTTGTAACTTATGGCCATAGCGTTATAGGCCGAAAAGTCTTTAGGTTCTGTTTCAGTATATTTCTTTAAACATTCTATAGCTTCAGGGAATGTCTTCTCACGCGCTAGCCTTATCCCCTTTTCTTTCAAATTCTCGCTGGAACTTACCGGTTGCTCAAAAGATAGATTATCAAAATCAAAGACTGATTTTTGGAGGACAATCTTCTTCGAACAGCCAAGTGACAATAGCAGAACACAGCTCAGAAAACAGAGCCTGCTAATGAACGTGACCAATTTCGAGATTTGTCCTTTATCAATCAGCAACAATAGGACCATTCGGAGAGATTAATCCTGATATATATTCAGGGCGCTACGATACCTGATTCAACCA
>JARLHM010000226.1 GCA_031292235.1 Syntrophaceae bacterium
CTATCTCGCAGTATGGGGCTCAGGTCAGTCCATATAAAGCGCTGGACGCTGTTTATGGCTTTTCAAAGAGGCTTTAACTAATTCATGTGAATTGATATACTTAGACGTAGTCTATTTAATTAAATTGAAGTCTTCCTTGGAGTCTATTCCCGAAAAGTCGAGACTTTTAAGGAATGGGCTCCATTTTAGTCGGAGAAGATTAAAAAGCCCGCTTTCATATTGGTTTAAGGCCGTCCGGCGTTTTGCTGGATGGCCAGTTTAGTGGCGCCACGTCAATTAACGCAGCCACATCAATCATCCTTGATGTCAAGCAGCTTCTTTACCAAATCCTTTTCATGATCATAGTTCGCAACACGCTGGATCATGATTTTTTGCGCCATAACTGGTCCAGCCCCATGCCATGTCGCTACCCCGTGTTGCCCGGCTGTCCAGTGTTGGAGCAACTTGTGAGCCTTAAGAATGTCTTCAGTTGGTTTATCTGAACCAAAACTGTAAAATTCCTCAACGTATTGTTTTGTTTCCGGATTGTTAAGCTCTTTCATTGATGGCATTGTAACTATCAATCCACCACCTATATCTCCGGCCAGCGCCATAACCCGCCAGAACGAGTTACAAATATTTAGCTTCGAAACATTACCCATCAATTCATCGGGGAGAAACACGCCTGAGCCCACAGGATCTTCAGACCCCAGCCTTGCTGCGGCAAGACCACACGCCCGTCCGGTTTCCCTCAGAACTACCATTTCAGTCAGCTCATCGTTGATATGCGGGACTTCTTCAAGGCCCTTATACTCCTGGATAAGTTTGCAGGCCCCTATAATCTGATTCATAAAACCGACCTTACATGTGCCTCCACACGTCATGCGATGAGTTCGGGCGAACCTGACTACAAAATTCAGAGAATACTTTGTTTCGCCGCAATGGAATACACGGTCCCACGGAACGAAAACATTGTCGAAAACGACCATCGCTGTTTCTCTTTGCCCGAACAATGGATTGCCAAGTTCATCGATGTTGTCGGCCAACTCTCTTTCAGCGGAGTAGGGCGAATATTGACAAACATAAGTAATACCTTCAGCGTCGGATGGCACAGCGAAAGCCACAGCGTAATCGGCCTCATTTTCCGTTCTGGCGTTTTGAGGGAGCACTACCAGCTCGTCACACGCGTAAGCTCCGCTGATATTGATCTTTGCCCCTCTCACAACAATACCGTCCGCGTTCTTTTCCACTATTTTCAGAGACAGATAAGGATCAGGCCAATCGATGGCCCGTTTCATCCTGTGTCCTCTGGGTTCTGTCAATGCTCCGGCTACTGAGAGGTCTTCCCGCTGTACCATTTTCAGGTATTCAATAAACCTGGGATAATATTGTGTGCCCAGGTCTCTATCCATTTCCCACGTTGTCGAAGCCAACGCATGGAATGCGTCATAACCCACACATCTGTAAATGCAGGTGCCAAGGTTTTCGGCGGTAAATGTTCCAGCCTCCGCTTTCGCCACAAGATCTTCAACGCTGGCGCTGACATGGGTGTAACGGTTGACTGTGTCGTTTATCAGAGGCGAATAGCAACTCATAATTTTTGAATACTCGGGATCCAAAGCCCATCTGTAGCTCGCCTTATTGGATTCGACCACGGTTCTTGTGTTTGGATTTTCAAGAATATTCTCCACTCTTTTTCCATTCATGAATACTCTTGGTTTTTTATCGCGTAGTCGAGCTTCGAACTCTTCGGGAGTTTTTAGAGCCATTAATCAAGCCTCCTTGAAAAATCACTTTGATCTTAAAGCTAAAACCATTACTGCGATATAAGAAGCCCCAGCTTTCCTGACAACTTTTGCGGCCTCAGATACCGTCGCGCCTGTAGTTGAGACATCATCAACAATCAGAATTCGCTTGTTTACAATCCGGGGCGGACGGCAAACCTGAAAAGCATTCTTGAGATTCACAAGTCTCCTTGCACGAGAAAGCCCTACTTGAGGCTCGGTGTCGCGAGTCTTAACCAGAGATGTTCGATCAAGGACAATTCCGGTTTCCCTTGAAAGTCTTTCTGAAATCGTTATGACCTGGTTAAAACCGCGGTTGATCAGACGCTTTTTGTGAACCGGAACAGGAACAATAGCGTCAAATGTCTCATTTGAATAATGCGTAGTAAAGGCGTCTATAAGAAGTTCAGCGACAGGACGAACATTAAATAGGGACGAATGGAATTTGAGCCTTGTGACGCCTGCGCGAACGGACTGTTCATAGTAAACCCCATAACGGGCCTTGTCATAAGGAGGGGTTTTCGTAAGACATCTTCCACACAACAAGGAGGAGCGGTCATCGAAAGTCGCTAGAGGCAAGCCACACAAATTGCAAAAAGGTTGCGACACCAATCTAACAGAATCTCGACATTCAGGGCAAATTACCGATCCCTTAACATGATTCCCTGCCCCGCAGAAATAACAAACCTCGGGGAAAACAACAGAGGAAACAGAATCAAAGAACATGGAAAGAATATCTCGATTTATCATATTACTGTTCAACCATTCACAATGCTTGACTCATTTCCTTGTGGAGCACAATTGTTTGTTACAAAAGAGATAGGGATGGGTCCTTTTTGAGCTTCGAATTCTTGTTGGCGGGGTTTTGTTCTTCTTTTACATTCCCTGAACTCCTCCCATACTTCTTCGGGAGCGTTCCTGACCAAATTTTCCATGTTGTCGTTAACAATACAATAACGGACCTGTTCCTTAATGATACAGATTCCCGGTTTCATCCGTTACTCGCGCGACGGCGCCCGCGTGAATATTTGCTGATCTCCATCTTCAACCGTTACACCACCCGGCGCTTCATAAGACCAATTCCCTTCCACGTCATCACGACCTGTCGATGCTGGTTCATTACCTCGACGTACGTACGAACAGTCCCTCGATCCGGTTTCGAGCGAGAAAGTTTCGATTCAAGAATAGTGACGCGGATCGAAAGGGTATCGCCGGGTTTAACTGGCTCAAGCCAACGGAGTTCGTCTGCGCCGGGTGACCCCAAACTTGCCACCGGCGAGACATAATGGTCAACCAGAAGCCGCATGGCCAGGCTCACTGTGTGCCATCCGCTGGCGATTAAACCACCGAACACAGAATGCTTCGCCGCTTCCGGGTCCATGTGAAATGGCTGTGGATCGAAACGCCGGGCGAATTCGATGATGTCGGCCTCGCTAATGGTAATCGAACCGGCCTCGTGAACAGCGCCTGGCAGATAATCCTCAAAATAGCGGTCTTCCGCCTTAGTTACGAATGTCATGGTCCGTTTAGGACTCCTTGTAATTTAGTCTGCAGCAATAGTTTAAGGTTTGGATATTTGAGTCCGACTTCCAAGCGCAAGCTGCCCGGTTGTAGCGCTATAACGTCTGGTTCGGTAGATTGCCCCTGTTTATTTATTCTAAAGCAGTTCATTCGCTTAAGCTAATTTCCAACTATTAATATTGCATGTATATTTTTAGACTATTCTAAAAAGTTTCTTTCTTTTGGAGAAAATTGTATCTACCATCTTATCATTCAAGAACCAGATCAGCAATTACACTCAAAAAGTAGAAACTAAAAAAGCCCGCAACCACAACACTATAGGTTAGGCATTTTCTGTTGTCGTATTTTTAGAATCGTGAACAATACAATTGGCCCCAAACTCATGGATCTGCTACATTCATAGCTGGACGAAAGAACCTTTCGGAGACCCCAGTGGCTGGAATCATAACCTTGACTTCGGACTTCGGTGACCGGGACGGATTTGTGGCCCAGATGAAGGGGGTTATTCTCGGAATAAACCCGGACGCTGTTCTCATTGAC
>JARLHM010000043.1 GCA_031292235.1 Syntrophaceae bacterium
ACTATACTTTAATGAACACCCTGGTTGGAGGCTAAAATGGATCCCAAGGACGCAAAATGGAATGGCTGATTCGCTAGCCACCGAAGGGTTGTGTTTTGTCAAGTCTGGCAAATAATCTTTCAAGTGAATACCATAATAATTACGATTGGTTAAGTCGAGCCTGACGCCGACTAATACCATTTCACTCAATTGAAAGTGATATGGGGCAGGGGTTTTCTGAACGAAGATTCGACGTCTCTCGTCGCTTGTAGCGAAGAAAACTCCTGTCCTGTCGAAATTGTGTGATCCCGACTAAAGCCAACGGACAGCAGCGTAGGCTGAGGCCGCAAATTTTCCTCCCGGAAACTGCGAACTTTCCGGGGAGTAACGATTCGAGTTACCGTCCGTTTCCCGATAGAATTCCCAAGACTCTTCAAAAGCGGAGCCAAAACATCGGGATTCAGTATATAACCGGGCGGCCTTTCCCATCGCCTCTAAACGATTTTTATCCCCCAACAATTCAAGAAAACCCTTGACTAACGCCGTTTCGTCATCTCCCGTCACAACTATGCCTGTTTCGCCGGAAATGATGTTCTCCTGTGGGCCTCCCTTGTCGGTAACAATTACAGGCACACCCGAAGCTTGCGATTCCAACACGACATTTCCAAAAGTATCCGTAGTGCTGGGAAATACGAATAGATCTACTGAAGCGAATATTTCCGCCAGAGCTTCACCTTGGACATAGCCAGTGAAGATGGCAGGTGTACCCTTGAGCGATTCTTCCATCTCCTCTCTATATGGCCCGTCTCCTACGATGAAGAGTTTTATATTTTTCTTCGATTCAATGAGTTTCTTGAACGCGTTCACCAATATTTCGAGGTTCTTTTCTTTTGAAACTCGTCCTACATACAACAATTTAAGTTCTTCTTTGTTCAGACTATATTTATCAAGACATCCGTTTCTTTTGGACGGATGGAACAATTCCTGGTCGACACCTCGAGGCATTATTCTGATCCTGGCGCCATTTAATCCCTTTTCTATGAGTTCTTCCGCAGTGCTTCTCGATGGAGCAAGCACAAGATCCATCTGATCGTAGTACCAGATAGTGTATTTCCACATAAGTTCTGCTACTAAGGCGTCATTGGTAAGATACTGGGTATACTGTGGGAGCGCGGTATGATACGTCCCTATTAGTGGCAGGTTCAGGATACGAGATATTGCCAACGCGGCCAATCCAACCGGGCCGGGTGTCGCTGAGTGAATATGTGTGAATTTTTGACTATAACAATAATTGAGCATTTCAAGAAAAGGCGGATAGAATAACTTCTGTTCCGGATATTCTGCGAGGCTATAGACTTTTATCGGTCTAAAATTGTGGATGCCTTCCCCATTTTGGTTTTCCTCAGCGTCACACGTGATCACTGTGTATTTTTTGTTCGCCAGCCTGGCGGCTTCAATTTGTCTCTTGAGCGTCGTCGCCACCCCGTTGACTTCGTAAAAAGTGTCGGTGAAATGGCCAACATTAGTCTCCAATGTATTGTGATCACTGGAAGACCTGACCCAATTTGAGCGGACTCTTTCACTGAACCGTCTATCTTTGGAGAATATGGAATATGCGAGGAAATATGGGGCCAACATACAATAAAGTGAGCCCGCTGCGCCGAGGGAATCGAACAGGTTTAATACATGGGCCCCGGAGAGACTATCCATTATATGGTCCGCAAAATGGCATAGCACCTTGTTGGATAAAGTGTTTACAAATTCGAACCACTCTTTCTCTATATCTGCCGAGTTCCGATATCCATATTTGAGCATTCCGGATAGCTTAGGGTTGTCCCAAAGAAGTTGATCCGCTTCACTTTTCAGGAGATCCATAACATTCTTAACTCCGTTTTCTTTACCGCTAGATCGCCGTCGGTGGTTCCAGACGTGTCCAAGCCTCGCCAAAAGTCTCGGCTTCTGTTTCCTGGCAGGATATAGAAAACGATCTAGCAGACAAAAAATCACATCATTATCAACATATTTTTCCAGATCAAACTTTCTGCCGTAAAACTGGTAAGCAATGCTGTAAATGGTGTGAGCTAGAGATAACGGCGTCGATTTTGTCCCAATCGCCCTACTCGCTCCGTGTTCAATCCCCATGATAAACGATCCCAAATCTGAAGCCTCACTGACTTCAGTATAACAACGCGCTAAAGTGAGCGATCCATGATCATCCGATCCGCCAATAAGGTTCTTTTTCCACGGCATCTGCTCGATTGGCGTTAGGTTGTGTTTTTTGGACAGCCGATCAACGATTTCTGGATTCAAGCTCGAAGCCAAAAATCGAAGGCATTCGTTTTGCTCTTCGCTACGGGCCCCATTCAATTCGAGATTCTTGAAAAGAAGCAGGCCTTTTTCGAAATTCTCAACCGTCAGTTTTGAGTTGACTGCATATAAGGGATGGGCCCACGCATGAAAGATATGTTTTTGGTTTAGATAGGTTACAAGCGAATAAACATTTTCACGCAGTTTTTGGATGTTGTGATGATCTTTTTCAGATATATTGTAGACTAGGACATGAAGTTTGCACCCATCTTCAGGAAAATACGTGGTCACTTCCTCGCTTATGAAAACTCCTTTTAGCCCCGATATTTCCTGGCAACCTTCAATACAGTTATGATCGGTTATTGTAACTAATGACATTCCTTTTTTCTTTGTTATTTCATAGATATAAAGAGGTTCAGTAAAGCTTTCAGGAGAACCGACTTTTTGAAGTATCCATTCCGCAGGGCGTCTGGAAAACTTTGAGTGGCAATGCAAATCAATTTTCATGGCTGTTTTTCCTATTTCAAACAATCAAGCTAGTTTCACCCAATTCACCTATTCGACCAGCACGGATTCACCTGCTTTTACGATGTCACCTTCACTCACCTTTATCTTCATGTTGGGCAGGTCTGGAAGAATAAGATCGACCTGAGAACCTATCCGAATCATTCCGAAGATTTCTCCCTTACTCACACCTCCACCTTCAGGCACGTACGTGTCGATTCCGCTCACGTGACCACCCGCAATTTGGACGACATAAGAGGAAATGGGCTGCCCTTTGAACAGGCCAATTATTCGGGTTACGGCACGCTCGTTTTCTACTATGTGCCTACTGTTCCAATAGTAGGGCCTAACCTTGAACAAAGTCCTGAACTGCATTGATCCCATATTGAGATTTTTGGTCTTTGCAGGGTAGTGACGCACGAAATCAACCCTGCCTTCTATGGGAGAACGGTTGTAATGGACGTCTAATGGACTCATAAATATGCCGATAAGCACTTTTGGCATACAGACGTCTTCTTTTATGATGTCCGATATTTTCGCTGAAAGGCCTTGTTTGATCACAATTACATCGTCCTCGGACACCAGGCGTTTGACGTACACAATTGTTCCATCGGCAGGACTTACAATGTTGTCACCGGGCGCAATTATTCGAGACGGGTTCCGGAAAAACCACACATATCGCCAAAAGAGAAAAGTGACGGCGAACGAGACGACAATCAGGCAGAATATGATTATCACTGTTGTAATTCTTTCCATACGGTCGGCTCCAAAATTCTCACAAGCGCCACGCCTGAGGAAAACGGAAAATCAATGACTTGGAAAGCCTTGTCATTTTTCTGTAACATTTTTAGCCATCGCTTTACGCCCGCGTGTCGTATCATTTCTCTGATATAGATGTTCGAATCATGAAGAAAAATGTACGTGTTCGGGCGAGACTGTTTAAGAACTTCCAGGAAATCATGTTTTACATGTTTGAAATCGTGCGCTCCGTCGATAAACGCAACGTCAATTTCAGGCAATCGGAGCTTGCCATAGGCCTGAAAGAATTCGTCACTACACATTCTGTAGTGCGTGACTATTTGATCGACATTAAATCTTTGAAAATGACTTTGTACGCTTTCAGAATCATTCCAATTTCCTCTACCCCCAACGGTCTTGAGCGGGCCGTCTTTAAGCAAAGAATAAGAAGGGTCGACAAAAGTCAGGGAGCCGAAACCATTATCTCTAATGCCGAGCCCAAGACAGACAACGCTGAATCCATATCCGGAACCTATTACTAATGTGTGTTTGGGGCGCAACGCCCTTACAACACCATAGTAGATAAATCCAAAACCTAGATTGAGCTTGCTTGCTTCTTGGTGATGCCCGAGGGGTTTGGCGTGATGAAAAATGTCTCGAAGGACAGTTGAGTTAAGGCTGAACTCTTCCATATATCCTTGGCCTCCTACCTCAAAAGTTTTTGGATGGTCCAGATTTCGGATCATGTTCTCCGCGCATGAATCAATCCCTGAAATCTTGCCATTCTCCCATGAAGCGAAGCTTTAAAGACTCGTCGTTAGGCTGGTGTTAGGGGCTTGTTAGTATTGCGTTGAGGGGGGTTCTAGCAAGCAGGCTCTAGCTATAAAGAAACGGCAAAGCCTTCTCTGGTGGACATGAAACCGTGAATCACGGGGATGGTGAATTTACGAGAGGG
>JARLHM010000227.1 GCA_031292235.1 Syntrophaceae bacterium
AACATGAATTCATTTAAAAATGTTCAAAAGGGTTTGCAATACGAAATAGAAAGACACACGGAGGTCTTGGGGCAAGGAGGCGCCATCGTGCAGGAGACGCGACTTTTTGACCCATCGAGCGGGGCGACTGTTTCAATGCGAAGTAAGGAGCAAGCCCATGACTATCGCTACTTCCCTGATCCAGACCTCCTCCCATTAAAAGTTGAACCCGACCTGATCGAAAAGATGAAGCTTGCATTGCCGGAACTACCACGTCAGAAACGAGACAGATTTGTCAGGGACCTCGGGATACCCGAGTATGACGCGGGTGTTTTGACTGCGGAACGCCCTCTGGCCCAGTTCTTTGAAGACACCGTGGCCATCTTCCCTAATCCCAAGTCAGTCAGCAACTGGATAATGACCGAGTTCATGAGAGCCGCAAAAGGACAGGATTCCGGAACAATATCATCTCCTGTTACTCCATCCGATCTGGCCAAACTTCTGAGCATGATCGAAGAAGGAACGATCTCCGGCAAAATTGGTAAGACCGTTTTTGAGGAAATGTGGGTTTCAGGGAAAACCCCTGATCAAATAGTCAGGGAAAAGGGTCTCGTACAGGTTTCCGATGTTTCCGAACTTACAGATGTGATTAAAAAGATCCTGACTGAAAATCCCGGGGAGGTATCACGTTATCTGGCGGGCAAAACCCAGTTGTTGGCCTTCTTTGTCGGTCAGACAATGAAGGCTACCAGAGGTAAGGCAAATCCTCAGATGGTCAATGAAATCCTCGTGGCTGAACTGAACAGACTGATGGACTAAAGAGGGCCCGTTCCCAAACCGTTCAATGGCCTCTCATTTTGCTCGGGACTTTTCTTCCTTCTTGGGTCGTTTTGATGTGTGTTTGGGCTTGACGGGTTTGCGAACGGCTTCTTTGATCTTAGGTTTTGGTTCCGGTTCCGGCCCTCCCATTTTTTCCAATTGATTGTCGAACGCCTTCCATGATGCGGCAAATTCGCCTGCTTGCCGCTGGAGCCCGCTCAAAGCTTCCTTGGCCTCCAGAAAAGCCTGAAGCGATCTGAGTTCTTCGGTCATATCGACTTTCCAGGGAGATTTGGGATCGGGCTTGGTCAATCTTATAAGCCGAGTTAGTCCCTTCAAGGTCCTGACCTGCAATAGCGCCAGTCCTTCATCCATTTTTACCAGAGTGGGCGGCGCCACAGGGTCCAATATGTTCAACAGCGCCGTTTTCTCTGGCGGTTGATCCAACTTGTACTGTTCGTCAATCTCTTTGACCAGATTCAGGGAATCTGAGGATAGTAGATTTCTGGCGTCCTGAACTTTGTCAGCGTTCATTCTCTCACGATACAGAATGAACACCTCTTCGGGCTTCACCGGCGTGACATCGCAGCTTACCAGCAGAGAGAGAGTTACAGTCCCGATTAAAATCAAAACCAACAGGATCGGCGTTCTTGAGCCGGCTCTATAGAGTGATACTGAACGGCTGGATTCTGTCTTCATTTGTTCCGGTTATTACAAGCTCTGATTATTGTGGCAATGGAAACCAAAGCTTGAACATACTACCTTTTCCAGGATAGCTTTCCAGTTCTATGGTACCGTTATGCAGTTCGGTCAGCTCCTTGCAAATCGAAAGACCCAAACCTGAGCCGACTTCTCCGTCCGTCCCCTTTTCTCTTCCGCGATGGAACGGGGAGAACAGTCGTGCTCTGTCCTGATCGCTTATCCCAATTCCATTATCGGAAACCGCAACTGAAACGCCGCTTGTCAGCTTTTTCGAAAGTTCGTTTGTACGGATTCGGATTATTCCGCCCCTGTTCGTAAATTTTATGGCGTTACTTATCAAATTATTCAGGATCCTGGTTATTTGTCCAATATCCCCTGCAACCTTAGGCAGATCTTTTTGAAGTTCAGTCTCCATTTTCAAGTCCTTGGCCATAGCTAAGGTCCTCATGGTCTGAACACTCTGATTCACAGCCAGATTGACATCCGTAGGCAATAGCCTGAGTTGGGTAAGACCCGAATCCAGTCGCAACAATTCCAGTAGAGAATTGATGAATGACAATTGCTGGTTCGCGGATTCGAACATTCTGTCCACATTTGTCGAAAGATCGGGCGGGATGTCGCTCCTTTTCAAAAGGCTCATAGTGCCAAGCAAGGCTTGAAATGGCGCACGGACATCGTGCGTGAGCACGGATAGAAGTTTCGCCTGTTTCCTGTTAATCTCCTCAGTCCGCCTGCGCAATCTGTTGCGTTCAACAAGACTGTTGATCATCAGGCATATTTTTCGCGGGTCTGTGTTCAAAAGTTCCCGTTTCTCGAAATAGCCGTCAGCCCCTGCTTCGAAAGCCTTATTCCAGGCCTCCACGGTTTCCATGGAAGAGTTGATTAGCACAGTACTGTGGGGATCGTACTGTTTGATAGACCTGCATACGTCTACACCATTTCCATCGGGAAACATGATGTCCAGGAGGATGACATCAAAATCACATGATGACGCTTCCATTGCGGCCTTTGCCGTTGAAACCTCCTGAATCCTAAAAGAGGGGCCTAACATGAGCCCTACCCTCTTTCTGATTATTTCTTCGTCATCGGCTATGAGCAGGGATGGCTTGTGCATGGATCATGTCTCAATCGATTTTGGCAGAGTGAGGTTGAAGCAGGCCCCGTTTCCCAGGGAACTCTTGACTTCAAGGCGTCCACCGTGGGCCTTCGCTATCTTTCTGGCCAGATAAAGACCTCTACCACTGCCACCTGTAGTGAAACCCAAATGAAAGATTTTCCCCAAATGTTCCGGTGGTATTCCAGGTCCGTCGTCTTCCACCGAACAACAAGCCTGATTGATCAATGATCTTAATTTGATTTCGACCCTTCCGCCTTGATGACAGAACTTAACAGCGTTTCTAACCAGATTGTCTATTGCCCGTCTAAGAAATCTTTCTTCACCTGCGACGTATATTCCCTGTTCATACAGATGATTGGATTGAATCTTTACGCCTTTGTTCGCAGCCACTTCCATGTAATTTCCCAAACATCTATCTACAAGTATGTTCAGGTTTACCGCTGTGGGTTGTATCTGAAAAGAATCAGAATGGAGCCTTATAAAATCTATTCGTTCTTCCAGCATGTGGAAAAGCTCTAAACGCTTGTTTTCTATTTGTTCGAGAATTTTTACAGATTCTTCAGGCGAGCCTTCCAATATTAGCCGTTTTGCGCTGTCTATACCAATTCCCATGACATCAAGGGCCGCTGACAACTCATGCCTATATAGCTTACCGACTTCTTTGTTTATAAGATTTTGGTCGGTGCTGTTCCTGATGAGCACCACCTGTGGGCCTAGCTCAATGTCAAAATGCTTGCCTTGAGTTTCCAGGGAAATTCTATCGCCAAAAATTTGCGCTGATATTGCTTTGTCGGGTCCCAATTTTCTGATGTTGGAAACCACCTTTTCTCTGGAATACCGCCGGATAGCGTCTTCGAAGGAGAGAGGACCGAACAGTGTTGTACGGAGCCAGTTTTCGTCCTGTAACGTTTTCTCCGCGGCAGGATTCATATAATAAAGAGATTTTGCCTGGTCCACGCAAATTATACCATCAGGAGACATTTCAAGGGCTTGTCTGTCCAATTCGCTGTTTTTAACTTTTCGTTCCCGTTCCTCTTTCATCTTGACGGTCCTGGATCTTTGTATGGATTCCTTGGCTAAAGGATATGTTTCGAACAGGAACCTCCTGGCGAGACCTTGTTTCGCGATATCGGACGTCAGTATGTAACCGGAACCGGCACGCTCAACGATTCCGGAACCGGCAAGAAGCTGGAAGTAATTGCTGTCCGCTGAATTAAGCCATAATTGTCTAAAGTCCTTGTCAGACAGAGGAACATAGAACAACCATGTTAAATAGAGGACTCTCGTGAGCGAGGAGAGTTCCCTAACATCCAGAACAGATCTGACTAACTGATGGAAATCATCTGCCCCGCAGGTTGTCGGAACTTTTCTCGAAATTTCTCTACATGGGATGGATGGTCTCCAATTCCTCAAAATAGATGTTTTTGGATAACGCGTCTGCATGGACTTCAAAAGGTCGGGAGTCATACCGTTGTTGAGGATGGCAAGGGTGCAAAGTCGGGCCAGGTCTTTCAATTCTTCCGGAGTGTCTGATTTCTGTTGAAAATTTTCTATAAGAAACGGAACAGAAACCGCTGGATCAATATGGCGGAGAATCAGTATCTGCATAAAGCCCATTTCAGGGGCCTTAAAATCCTTCAAAATAGGTTCATAACCGCCTCTGAGACACCTATAAGCCCATAGGCAGGCAGGGGAAAGGAACCCACGAGAATGAATTGCTTTTCTTAAGGACATTCGTTGAACCGGATTAGCCCATCTGACACCGGCCTGAATGGCCACATTCAAGGATGAACGTCCACCCGATTCTATTATATCGAGTAGTTTTACAAAAGCTTCATCAGAGAAACAAAGTGAATCTGGGCTCGAATGGAATAAATTCCTGAACTTGGAAAGTACAGTGTCGATCCTGGTTCGTTTCTCGAGTGCGATTATAAATTGGTTCAACATAATTGACTAATTACTCGGAATCACGTAAAAAGTCAAGTAAACAAAGATTTAAATAGGACCAGATTTTTTACAGGTGATATCAAATATACGGTTAGTTGTTTCTGCAGGATTTTTATATGGACCCTATCCTGATGGGATAGAAAAGTGATATATTGGGTTTTCGGATTGTTTTTGTGTTATTGTTTCCAACAAGCGGCAAAAAGACTTGCGCTCAGTTGTTTTGTCCTGGAATTTCTATAACTCTGATAGCGCAGGGGTAGCCGAAAAGTAAGTTTCATCTGGTCGAATAACTAATTTAAATCGGCCGTGCGCTGAAATTGCGACAGGAGCAGGAGGGCCGAGCAGTGGAAGATAGAGAACGAATTTATGGTTTTGATACAACAGCGATTCATGCCGGCCAAGTCCCAGATCCTGTGACTTTGTCTCGTGCTGTGCCTGTTTACAGGACTTCATCTTTTGTTTTCAAAGACTCGGAGCATGCCGCCAATCTTTTTGGATTGAAAGAACCGGGCAACATTTATTCCCGAATAATGAACCCCACATCCGACGTGCTTGAAAAGAGAATGGCTTCTTTAGAAGGCGGGGTTGGCGCTTTGGCGCTGGCTTCAGGTAGCGCCGCTGTCTTTTATTCCGTTATCAATATTATTGAGCATGGATACGAGCTTCTAGCGTCCAGGCACCTTTACGGGGGCACTTTCACGCTTTTCCACGATATCCTGCCGCAACTTGGCATCAAGACACGATTCGTTGACTGTGGAGACGCAGAGGCTTTTGCAAGTTCAATTAACTCAAAGACTCGTGCCATTTTCATCGAAACGATAGGAAACCCTGAACTTTGCGTCCCGGAGTTTCTGGAAGTCAAAAAGGTGGCGGACAAGGCTCATGTTCCATTAATAGTCGATTCCACTTTCACGACCCCGTACCTTTTTAAGCCCATTGAATACGGGGCTGACATTGTGGTTCATTCATTGACTAAATGGATTGGCGGCCACGGGACCGCTATCGGCGGCGTGGTAGTTGACGCTGGCAAATTTGATTGGACTGATCCTAAATTCAGGTTGTTTAATGAACCGGAACCATCTTATCACGGGTTGAGGTTCGCCCATGATCTTGGGGACATGAGCGAGATGGCCTACATCTTGAGGATGAGATTAGCGCCTCTTAGAAACATGGGCGCTTGCATCAGTCCGGACAACTCATGGATTTTTCTCCAGGGTTTGGAGACTTTGTCGCTAAGAATGAGGCGTCATTGCTCAAACTCCCTCGCTGTAGCCCATTATCTTGAGAAACACCCTAAAGTTGACTGGGTAAAATATCCGGGTCTGGAATCCAGCCCCTCTTTCGAACTCACTCAAAAATATTTTAGAGACGGCCTGTCAGGCGGAGTTGTAGTTTTTGGGATCAGTGGGGGAACAAAGGCTGCAAAGAAATTTATAGGCGGTCTAAAGCTGTTTTCCCATCTGGCTAATGTTGGTGACGCCAAAAGTCTTGTAATTCATCCAGCAAGCACTACACATTCCCAACTTTCGGATGAACAGCGTCTTCTTGCGGGGATCCCCAACGAAATGATCAGGTTGTCTATTGGTATAGAGGATGAAGAAGATATCATTTACGATCTGGAAACGGCGTTTAATAACGTATAATCAATATTTAATCACTTTCTAAACACCATGTTCGAATGTTTATGTGAACGACCTCCAAATATACTTTAATGTTTCAATGTCAGATTTGAATGTCATTTTAAATTATTAGCAGTAAGGTATGAACTCTCAACAGCGTAAAACAAGACCTAACCTTCCTAGAAAACTTACGTTCAAGCCGGCAAGGAAACAGGACACGCATCCCAGAGAAGTTGGTTCGTTTCATCCACATATACACGGCGAAGCAGAGCTATTACTGTCCAACATAGGGGTGCCTGAACAGACCCCTTTTGTTCCCGACCCTTTTCAGAAAAAGGCCCTTGAAAACATTCTGGTTAAGGATGTTTTGGTAAGCGCCCCCACAGGATCAGGCAAAACATGGATCGCTGTTGAGGCCGCAAGAAATTGCCTCTCCAAAGGCCTCAAGGTTTGGTACGCCACTCCTCTCAAAGCGCTGTCAAACTCTAAAAATGAGGAGTTCGGAGCTACATTCGGGACGGAGAACGTTGGAATCCTGACCGGAGATCGTAAAGAAAATTCTGATGCCCCATTAATAGTGGGAACAACTGAAATTCTCAGAAATCAGCTCTACGATTCGATGGAGTCCGGTTTGGATATTGACGTGGACCTTGTAATACTGGATGAGGCTCATTATCTAGGAGACCCTGATCGTGGCGTGGTATGGGAAGAAGTCCTGATATATCTTCCGCCTCGAGTCAGAATTCTGCTTCTATCGGCCACCATATCAAATGCTACGGAAGTTGCCAATTGGCTGGAAAATATTCGGAATTCGCCGTGTAAGGTGGTTCTTACGGTAGAAAGGCCAGTTCCGCTTAATGCGCTCTTTCTGGCTCCATCCGGAGAACTTACGCCATTTCTTAGAGGAAAACGTCTTTTCCCTCAAGTGGCTCTCCTTGCGAAAAGTCAAAAAAAACAAAAAAGGTCTCCATCTAACGAACCACCGGATTTCAACCGAATCTTGGACGTCCTGAGACATTTCAATCTCTTGCCAGCAATAATCTTTATGAAGTCAAGATCAGACTGCGACAAGGCTTTGGGTTCCCTGCGTCCAGCGCCTTTGAAGCCACATGAGGACGGCTTCGATAGAGAACTTGACGCCTATCTGGAAGCTAATCCCGACCTGCGGACTCAGAGACACATAGATAGACTGCTGACATGTAGAGTTGGAGCGCACCACGCCGGGCATTTACCCGCCTGGCGTCTGTTGGTTGAGAATATGATGCAGGCAGGTCGCCTCGAAGCTATTTTCTCGACATCAACGGTCGCAGCAGGGGTCAATTTCCCTGCTCGAACCGTTGTGATTCTACAGACAGACCGATTTGATGGAAGGTCCTTTGTGGACATGACCGCTACCGACTTTCACCAGATGACGGGTCGAGCTGGACGGCGCGGCAAAGACAAGGCCGGTTTTACAGTTATGGTCCCTGGAAAATTCTTCGATATCTCGGTGGCGCAGGAGCTTTTGACCTCCAGCCCTGAACCGTTGCGTTCACAGATAGCTATAAATTTCTCGATGGTCTTGAACCTACTGTTATCCCACGATCCCGCCGGAGTAATAAAACTGTTGGAACTCTCTTTTGCGTCATATTCCCTGAATCAGGCACGCGCAAAGAAGGTGAAAACGAAACTAATTGAACAGTTTTACATTCACACGGGTCTGCTGGAGGAGTTAGGCTACCTTGACAAGGATGGGGTCCCTACCTCTGATGGTAAGTGGGCTGCAAAACTGAGGTTGGATCAACCTTTGTTAATAGCCGAACTAATAAGAAGTGGAGACCTTTCGAACCTGGACCCTACCAGCCTGGCGTCATTGATTGCGCCTTTCGTCGTCGACAAGGACCGGGAGATTCAAATGAGTCGCGAGTTATGGAATGATACCCGAAAGCTTTGGAAACAATTTCGGAATATCATACAGAGGTTGAAACCGCTGGTAAATTATATGATAGATAAAGGTTTTGATTTTCCTCCAATTTCTTTCTGGCCTTGCGCTGCAACCTTTTTGTGGGCCGGTCAGGTTGAGTGGGACGCATTGATCGAAAATCTATCCGCCGACCAGGGCGATCTTGCCATGATGTTATTGAGAACTGCGGACCATCTACGACAAATTGTAGGACTTGAAGATGAACAGCCTGCCCTGGCGAATGCGGCCAGGCAGGGAATTTCTTTGATCATGAGACCCCCAATAATCTGAAACTACGACATCAGTCTTTGTGGCCAGTGGGTTCGGGTATTTCCTGTGCCGGGGGGTTAACTACTTTGAGACAGACCCCATTGTTCATAAATGACACCTCCGGCCCCAACGCTAAAACATTCCCGAGCTTGTCATTATTAAAGACCATATCGAAGTATTGTTGGCTCATAAATTTAATCTCTTTTATGGATGTCGATGTTTTTGAGAACAATTGAGCCCAACAGCCATCGTCGTATCTGAACAGCATAGATCCAACCCTCTTAAATCGACTCTGGGTAACATCCGAAGGGACAAAAGAAGTCTTATATTTCCATAGTGAGCCCGCAAAGAGTTCCCCAAACTTCGGGGAGATATCATAAACCGTGAAGCCAAACTTGGAACTCAATCGTTTAATTTGCGCTTCGCGCGTCCGGCCTTCTCCCTTTGTTCTCTCAAGATCAAGCATACCGGCCATTTTACGCATGGCCCATAGAGCAGGAATAAAGTCGAAAGAGGTTTCTTCCGTCGGCACATCAACTTTCTTAACTAACTCTCGGACCTTACCTCCTATTTTCCCTTTGAGACCCACAGGCTCCCTGCCCGTGGCTTCTATGCCGTATCTGCCAAAGACAGCGATACTTTCCTGACCGATAATATCAGGCGCCGGTTCTGGAATGAAACCTTCGGTGGTCACCCCTTTGAGGTTGATGGCAAGCTCGGTTACCTGAGGTGAGATAATATTGGAAAGCCATCGAGAAACGGAGGAGTTAAAATCCCTGGCGTCCGGGGCTTGCAGCATCGCTCCGCCCGTTATCCTGGCTATCTGATCGAGGGTGGCCACGTCCGGAGATGGGCCCATGGCTATTGTGAATATCCTGGTCTTGCCCCTATTGTAGCGCTTTACCATATCTATCAACGCTTCAGGAGTTGTCTTACCGATAGTAGTTTTTCCATCGGTTACCAGAAGAATCATAGTCGAACGTTTTCTCGATCCAAGGGTGTCGCACGCGTCCAAAATGGTGTTATACAGGTCAGTTCCTCCACTTGACCCGGAAGCTTCTACGAATTTTACTGCGGAGGATACGTTTTGGGGCTGGGCCTCCACCAAGGATCCAAACATCTTTCTCTGCCTGGATGCGAAACTGATCACTTCGAATCGATCTTTTGGGCGCAACTTTTCGATAAGAAGAGTCACTGCCTTCTTGGCCAATTCGAGATCTCGCGGATCAATGCTACTTGAGCAATCGAGTAACATAACCAAATCAGCTAGTGGAGGTTCATCCGACTTTTTTATTGCTGGAGGCTCCACTATGGCCATGAAATAACCCTTACTTTCATCAGACCTGTAAAAGAGAGTCCGTAAGTTTAAATCTGGACCTCCAAAAGTTGTAATAAGCCTGAAATCAACAGGGGCACGTAGCCCCCTTTCTTTGCAGGCTACAATTCTTCGACCGACCGACTCGTTGTCAATACGGATATCATTTGACGGAGAAATCGAAGTCCTCACAGCGCGCGACATTTTAAATCTAACAAGGACCTCATATTGCCCAATCGGGTTTCTGGCATAACGCTCACCGACCATTGGGATGTTCATATCCATTATTTCGTCTTTTGGCGCAAAAAATGGGACCCTATACGTGATTCGGAAAGATTTGCTCTCTCTAATGCCCAGCTTGATCCCCGGACAGATAACTGCGTGTGAACCACAAATTGCAAGTGGGGCCGGGTCCTCAGTCTGGCATATGATCTTTTTCAGAAGAGGGAAAACTTCATCAGGCTTCAGAATATCGAAAGTCCCATTCTCTCCGTTTATCAGGGCTTCCACTACATTGTAGGGTCCTTGAAAAGCTAAAGGAAAAACATACACCGCATCGAGAGAGTAATCATTGTCGTTCCTGAAAACTTGTTCGGTTTTAACTTCAATAAATGAGTCCGA
>JARLHM010000228.1 GCA_031292235.1 Syntrophaceae bacterium
GTGTTTGTTACTTCGTCTGCCGAGGTCCGTATCCTCCCTCTCAAATCTATTGTACGGTAATCTAAGACCAGAGTTTGACTCGGACACACCCAAGGTTTCCACTGAACCGGGTCAGTGCTGATGAAAAACAATACCGAGAAAACTCCCAAATGCGCCGCTAAATGGCTCATTCCAGAATCATTACCTACGAAAAACCTTGCGCTTGAAAGTTTAGCGCATATTTCCGCCAACGGCCGGTATTCCAGAATTTCTGCTCGACTCTGCTCCAACCAGAGGCCCCAATCCTCATGGGTCTTGATTTCCATATCTGCCTCTCCCAGTGTTATGACAATATTGCACCCGGTCCTTTCCCTTAGCGCCATCGACATTTTCCTGAACAACTTTAAAGGCGCCAGTTTCTTCCGTCCGCCGCTGCCTGGATGGAACCAGGCGACGTTCCTAAGTCCCTGGCCGCCGGGACCCTTCAAGATTGGGCGTCTTGGAGGAACAGCAAGTCCTAGTTGTGAATGGAGACTTTCAACAATGTTCAAGCCTGGATAGGGGACCGGAGACGCGTCGAAGATCTCTTGAACGCCAGCACAGCGAAGTCTAGAAATGACGCCATTTGGGTCCTTGAGTATCACGTATGCGATATCACATGGTTTTAATATGGGTTTTTCCATATACTGTTCGGGTTGAAACATCCACAGAGAGTCCGGCTCATCAACGGCATTGAACCCGAATTCGCGTGGAATGATCTCTCTGTAGGCCCTGGAACCAATGAGTGTGACACGATGTGAGGGGTTGTTTTCTCGAATCGAATAAAGGAGAGGAAGGGTTAGCAGCGTGTCGCCTAATGCCCCAGGGCGAACGACCCAGATATTCATTGCTAAAATTCACACCTTTTTAATTGCTTAGCAACTTGAACGCTAGATTGAACCATCGTAGCCAAATTGCGGTTAAGTCTTGAGGACCGCGATCTTTTGATTGTCAATTATATGCCATCGCAGTTTAAAAAGCTGGGTAATTTTGACACTGAAGGGTCCAATTGATATACTTATTTTCGAATCATTCCTAAAACCTTCAAAACTGAGAATTACTATTATGTTGAAGCCGTTTTTTCGAGTTGTGTCTCTTGATGAGGCAAAAGCTGGATTGCAAATTATAAAACCGCTTGGGGCTGAGTTTGCTGAACTCGATGGCGCCCTTTTCAGGGTTTTGGCGGAATCCATAAAGGCCGACCAAGACTCGCCTGCCTTTGACCGCGCAACGATGGATGGTTATGCTGTTAGGTCTATTGACAGTTTCGGGTCTACAGAGAGTTCTCCATCGCTTTTCAATGTCGTTGGAGAAGTTTCCATGGGTGAGTTTCCCAAAATGAAACTGAAGCGTGGAGAGGCCGTTAAAATCTGGACTGGAGGGGTATTGCCGGCTAACGCTGACTCAGTGGTAATGATCGAATATGCCGAGGAATTGGGGGGGAACGCTCTGGAGGTCCTTAAAGCTGTAGCGCCTTTCGACAATATGGTCAGGAGAGGTGAAGACTATCGAAGGGGAGAGGTTTTGCTCAACGCCGGCTTGAGACTTAGACCGCAAGACCTAGGGCTGCTTGCGTCACTTGGAACAACAAAAGTCAAGGTTCATCGTTCCCCAAAAGTCGCCCTTATAAGTTCCGGAGATGAAATTGTTCCTGCAAATCAAACGCCTCCGCCTGGATGTGTGAGGGACGTTAATCGACATTCTCTTTTTGCTGGTATCCGGGAGGTTTTTGCCCAGCCAATATGGGTGGGGTTGGCGGCGGACACTCTAAAGTCAGTATCGTCTCTAATAAGATCCGGTCTGGAACAATCGGACGTTGTAATAATATCGGGTGGCAGTTCCATGGGAAGCAGAGACTATGTGATTCAAGCGATTTCAGACGCTCCGGACTCGAAAATCCTTGCGCACGGGGTCTCGATGTCGCCTGGTAAACCTCTAATTTTAGGGCTAATCGATTCAAAGCCTGTTGTAGGTTTGCCCGGACACCCGATCTCAGCTCTAGTTTGTTTTGATCAATTGGTTGTACCGATTATACGACGTCTTGCCGGTGAGGGTTCGCTCCAGCCTTTCCTGAGGCCGCAAATAAGAGCGAGTCTGACGCGCAACGTTGCTTCAAAGGAAGGGCGACTTGATTTTGTTCGAGTGAAATTATCCCGAGTTGGAGATGAATACCTGGCGACCCCTTTTATGGCGAAATCCGGCATGGTCTCAGCCATGCCGAGATCTCATGCTTATCTGAAAATACCGGTGGGTTGCGAAGGATATTACAAAGGTCGGACAGTTACAGTTTATCTATTTTCCAATTGGATGGGAGATGATTTTGAGAAGGAGTATTTTTCTGGAGATGAAACCGCCGGCGGAGGCCCTGGAAATCTTTTTGGCGCGTCTGGGCAGGAAAAACTCTCCGGGATCGGAACAGATTCGCACAGTTAAATCGTTTGGCAGGGTCACGTCTGGGCCTATTTACGCCAAGTTGTCGTCACCGAGTTTTCATACTGCGGCCATGGATGGCTTTGCTGTTAACGCGTCCATCACATTTGGAGCGGCGCCTGACACCGCTCTTGGTTTTGTAATAGGTGAAAGCACATGGCCCGTGAACACCGGACGACCAATACCGGCGGGGACAAATGCCGTCATCATGATTGAACACGTTAACTTTGTGAATGACGAAACTTTTGAAATTGAGAAGGCGTTGGTTCCGTGGGAAAATGTTCGTCGTGTCGGAGAAGATTTTGTTCAGTCCGAAATGATATTGCCGAGCCGGCGTATTATATCAGCGTATGACATAGGCGCCTTATTGTGTGGTGGAGTGACCAAAATCGGGGTTGTTCGAAAACCCAGGGTATTATTAATCCCAACCGGCTCAGAACTTTTTTCGGCTAAGCAGTTGGAGAATCAACCTCCGGATTTTGCGCAATCAATAGAGTTTAACACGCACATACTTGCCGAACTAGTCGCTCAGGCTGGCGGCGTGCCCGTCAGGGCCGATATCGTTCCCGACGACTATGCCCTGATTCGAAAAGCCGTAAAATCAGGTGTAGAATCCGGAAACGACATTGTTGTGGTAAATGCGGGCTCATCGGCGGGTAGTGAGGATTACACCGCGTCGATAATTGCCGAGCTTGGAGAGGTCCTTGTTCACGGTGTCGCTATGATGCCAGGCAAACCGACTATTCTGGGAATAGTCAAAGGAAAGCCGGTAATTGGCACACCGGGCTACCCTGTGTCCGCCGTATTTTCATTTGAGATATTTGGATTACCTGTTATTTCATGGATGCTGGGGATCCCTGAGTATAACAAGCCGATTATCTCCGCATTTTCAGCGCGAAAGGTCCCCTCAAAGTTAGGAAGAGAGGAGTTTTTCAGGGTCAAATTGGGTAAAGTGGGTGGTAGGACTGTCGCGGCTCCATTACCAAGAGGCGCGGGGTCGATCACGACACTCACTCGCGCTGACGGGATAATTAAAATTCCCTTAAACAGCGAAGGCATTGAGCAAGGATCTATGGTTGAAGTGACCCTGCTGAATCAACCTCAACAAATAGAAAACACCCTTGTGATAATAGGGAGCCACGATTTGACAATAGATTGCCTCGCTGATGAACTTGTGAAACATGGCGTGTATGTTTCATCGAGTAATGTAGGTAGTCTGTCGGGATTGCTGGCGCTAAAAAATGATACCGCACATGTCGCCACAAGCCACCTGCTTGATGAAGACACAGGAATTTACAACTGGGCCTACATCAAGAAGTTCATTCCGGATGTCCCTGTTGGAGTATTCCACGGAGTGATGCGTGAACAAGGTTTTATGGTGAAAACGGGTAACCCCAAAAATATTCTCGGATTCCATGACCTGACCAGAAATGACGTGACCTTTGTCAATCGTCAGAAAGGGGCTGGAACACGGGTCCTACTCGATTATTACCTTAACAAGATAGGGATTGACGCTTCGGATATAAAAGGTTACGAGATGGAAGAATATACCCACACATCGGTTGCTGTATCGGTACTCTCTGGAGTCGCTGATGTTGGAATGGGGGTACTTGCAGCGGCAAACGCTTTGGGGTTGGATTTTATTCCACTGGCTACTGAACAATATGATTTTATTGTTCCACAGAAATATTTAGAAGATGAGAAGATTATAAAACTTCTGGAAATAATCGGTAGTCAATCATTCAGAACTCGGGTCGCCTCGCTGGGAGGATATGGAGTTGAGCGATCCGGGGAGCGTCTGTTGGAACCGAAATAATTGGGATCGGTGTTTGAGAACATGGATATTACAGCTTTTTTCTCCGGCGCTCCTTGGCCCACTATTGGCGCTTGCGCCGCTGTATTGACAGTAATGTTGGGGACTTGGATCTTCGCTTTGAATAAGTTCAATCCGACTTTTGGGACTATGGATGAACCTGACGCAGTGGCTATCGCCAAGGGTAACTGTGGAGATTCTATGAAGATTTCGCTAAAATTTAGTAGGGGAAAAGTGGCTGACGCCAGTTACTGGACTGATGGCTGTAAATTCAGCAGTGAATGCGGCGGTGCCGCCACCCGTATGGCGCTGGGCAAAACCCCTGAAGAAGTCGCGGACATTGATTATCTATCGATAAGGGAAGCTGTTGGTGGCATGCCGGAGGAAGACCTTCATTGCGCCACTCTTGCCGCAGACACACTTCAGGAATCGCTTCGAATTTATTGTCTCGGGTTGCATAAAGTCTCCGACCTAACAGCGAGTGAACAAAAGTAGAAATCAAATTTGGTCAAAGTTTCTAGCTTGACTCATTGGGTTTGAGGTTCTATCAATGTTCTCTACCGATAGTCAAGTGAACACTCTGTCTTAAAAAGAGGATGGTAGTCATGAGTTTTAACAGGCGGCCCATCTCAAGTAAGGGTTTAAAAAGATTGAACGAAGAGATGGATAGATTAATTAGGGTCGAAAGACCATCTGTCATAAAAGAAATCGAAATAGCGTTGGGACACGGCGATCTATCTGAAAACGCGGAGTACACGTATGCGAAGGAAAAGCAGGCATTAATCGAAACCAGAATCAGAGACCTGCAAGACAGGATTTCTTCTTCAGAAGTCATAGATATAAGTAATCGTCCTACGCCTGACAGAGTGGTCTTTGGAGTTCATGTGACAATTCAAGACCTTGATTCCGATGAAACGAAAAATTATCAATTGTTGGGCCAAGATGAAGCAGACATCGCCAATGGAATTATATCCGTAGATTCTCCTGTTGGTAAGGCGTTGATAGGGAGAGAGGTGGGCGATGTAGTTGAAGTTCGCGCTCCAAATGGGGTTAGGGAATGCGAGATAATTGATATCAAATAACTCAGGGCTGGTGTCACAATGCATTGGCCTCAATTTTGTAATGAGATAACTGAAGAGCAATGTCACATCCATATAATGCCGAGGGTGATTTCTTCAAAGAGTGGCAGGGTTCAGGAACGACCCTTGTCCTTTGCGATTTTGACGGTACCGTCTCAATCAAGGATACCGTAAACAGGCTAATTCGGAGCCACATTTCCGACCCACAATGGCGCTATCATGTAAAGCGTTATCTCAGGGGCGATATAGGGTCTAAAGCAGTTTACGAAGCCGTGGCGCCTCTGATGCGTTTGACCCGGTTGGATTTTGAGCGTTTTGTGCTTGAGCATTCAGAACTTGATCCATATTTCCCAAAATTCCTGGAGTGGGCTAGAAACTCAAATATCGATGTAAAAATTATCTCAGATGGTTTTGATGAGACAATCAAAACTCTCTTCGAGAAACATGGAATTTCCGGACTTGATATAATTTCAAACAGTCTGATTATCGAGGACAGCGGAAGGATTGAGATCAGGTCCGGACACTGTAACCCGGACTGTCAAATCTGTGGTACCTGCAAGTTGAGAGCGCTTCGAAACTTCAGGCGGCAATACGACAAGATTGTACTGATTGGAGATGGTGAGTCGGACAGACATGCGGCGTCGGAAGCGGACATGGTATTGGCGCTTGGTGATCTTTTTCTATATTGTGTCGCAAATAAAATCCCAGCAATCAGAATCAACGGATTTTATGAAGCTCCGCTGATGTTGACTCGGAATATTGAGGCGGTCGCTTTTGATTTGGATGGTACGCTTATAGATTCAATAGACGCTATAGCCGAAGCCTTCAATTACATGTTCAATGAACTTGGTTATCCGATAATGACCGTTCAGGAAGTCCTCAGGAAGACGTCGGTTTCGTTGATTGATTTTGTGAAATCCCATTTAAGGCCTGAACACTCCGAACTCGGAATCAAGGTCTTTAGGGATTACTATGACACGATCTTTCTCGAAAAGACGTCTATGATCCCAGGAGCCATGGAGACCCTCATAAAGTTGAATGGCTCACTCAAACAGGGGATCGTTTCAAATAAGCGCGGTCGGTATGCGCGCATACTTGCGGATCATCTTGGGTTTGCTCACAAAATGAAAACAATTCTGGGGGCCGAAGATGGATTCAAGGCAAAACCGGCTGCTGACATGTTTTTAGAATTTATCAGATCAGTCGGCGCCAAAGTAGAAAACACAATCTACGTAGGTGACGCGCCTATTGACATACAAGGCGCAAAAGCGGCGGGAATTGACGCTTATGCCGTAGCCGGACCATTTTTCTCCGCTGAAGAACTTGCTTTACACAAGCCCCGAAGGGTGCTCAATCACATAAGTGAACTCCCAGCCGCGTTGGCGCCTATTATTTCCATCAGTAAACCTGAAAAAAAATTAAATAAATAATTTTTTTCGGAACCCCGTACGCACACCACTGTCTGATCTTTACAAGACCTACCTACTCTAAACGCATTGAGGGGCCCAAATGTTCCTACCATACATTTGGGCCTTTCCTTTTTGTGCAAACAATCTTGGAGCCTAAAACTCCAATTTTGTTGTTTTCCCTCGTTTTTCCAAAATCAAGGCTAAGAGAGCGTCAGACGGAGAAGGGTTAGAGGGTAATGGCTCGAGCATTTCTCTAAGTCGGACAAAGGCCTTTTGCATTGCGGCCCTGAGATTCGAATCTCTCCTGAATCTTTCTAGCCATGACGCCAAATTTTCCGGCGTGGCAAAGTGTTGCAGGACTTCAGGGACCAACAGAGGTCGTCCACATCCCAAACATGGGACTCTATAGCCCTCTTTGATCATGATTTCGATAGGGTTGTCTGGTCCTGCCTGGCCCTTAATGCATAACATGTTTGCGATAGCAACATGAATGTCGGGTTCCATCACGAGCGGCATCAAAAATTTGGTAGCCAGGATCCAAGAAAATTTGTCGAGTATATATACAACTGCGTGAGGCATTCTGGAGAGCGCCGCCTGTAAAGTAGCGGTACCTGACGTAACCAGACCATAGTCCGAAACGGCCATTATCTTAGAAGCTTCTGCAGGGATTACCCTTGCATTGAAGCGCGAATCATCGAGGATATTTTGGATAAGTTGTCTGAGGTGAGGGCCAGCAAGAGGGACCACAAATTGAGTTTCTGGAAAAGCCTTTAGATGTAACTCAGCGGCGGAACACATGGCTGGAAGGACTCGAGTAATCTCCGAATGACGGCTACCAGGAGCGAGAGTCACTACTGATCCTTGATTTCGAATGCCAAGTTCCAGTTTTAATGCGGATTTGTCAACTTCTTCAGGAATGTCACGTACCATGGTGTGGCCCACAAAATTGGCCTGAACGCCGACGTCGGAATACAGTTTCTCCTCAAACGGGAATATGGTCATCATCCTGTCGACTACCGCAGCGATCTTATGGATCCGACGTCTACGCCATGCCCATATTTGAGGACTGATGTAGTAGCAAACTTTAACACCGGCCTTCTTGGCGACATTACATAAACGGATATTCACATCAGGGAAATCGACGGGAATAAAAACGTCGTATTTACCGCTACGCAACTCTGACTTCATAAAAATGTAAGCGGCGAGGACACTTTTGAGTTTACCGAATCCCCCGCTAAATCCAATGGTGTTGATATCTCTGTAGTGAAACAACAATCTCATTCCCGCTGCTTCCAATTTTTCACCGCCAATACCGGTAAAACTAATTTTCGGGAATCGGCGCCGCACTTCTTGAACAAGAGCGGCGGCATGATAATCTCCGGACGCTTCTCCGGCGAGGATCAAAACGGACCCTACCAGGTCCGCGTCGTGTCCATTTGTCGTTTGCTTGAAGAATGCCAATTTAGGGGACATAAAATTTATTCGCCTATAAGACCAATAAGTTCTTGATGCATATAAGATGACTCGGAATGGTCCCTGGTCTCGGGAACAAGGTTTTTTATTTTAACAGCATGACTTTTGCCTTGACAATGAAAGAATGTTTGATATGAGTCCAATCCGAAAATGTTCCCCTTTTTCAAAATGCGAGTATGTGCTGAAAACATGTTACAATGTGTTGGTATATAGTTTTAACCATGGTTACTCAAACGCCTCTCGGAGTAAATGATGAAATTAGGTCTATGTGAGAAGTGTGGGACGCCTACAGACGCTAGGTATGAGATCAAGAATAATTGCGTGTACCTGGTAAAATTCTGTAAAGACTGTGGCCGTACATCTTCTCTTGTTACAAAAGACGCCCGCAAATGGCGATGGAAGCGCGAAGTAGCGGAATACCAGGAACCTTCAGGCCCTTCAGATTGTTCATTGAATTGCAAGTCGTGTGATCACAAATTGCATACTCGTCCTACCACTGTGGCCATTGACGTCACAAATCTGTGCAATCAGAGATGTCCAATCTGCCTTGCTTATGTCGATGCAATGGGATTTGCCTACAAACCGCCGCTGGAATATTTCGAAAAGATCTTCCGGGAGTTTGAAGATTGGGACCCCAGACCGAATATCTGCTTTTTCGGTGGGGAACCCACCGTTCATGATGACTTTCTGGAAATTGTGCGTCTGGCGAAATCTCACGGTTTTCAGGTTCAATTATTTACAAATGGTCTGAAGCTGGCGGACATGAATTATTGTAAAGAACTGTGCCGCCTTGGCGTTCAGGTCAATTTCGGTTTGGATGGAACGAAACCCGA
>JARLHM010000229.1 GCA_031292235.1 Syntrophaceae bacterium
ATTGCTCACGATTTCAACAACCTTCTCCAGGTGGTATTGGGATATTCCGAACTCATACTCCAACACAAAAAGGCAGAAGATCCTGACTACGCTGATCTACAGAAAATATGTCAGGCGGGAAAGCGGGGGGCTGATCTGGTTAAGAGCTTGCTGACTTTCAGCCGAAAGGTTGAGACAAAGTATGTTCCTGTCGACCTGAATCAGGAAATAACCTCTATTCGAAGCCTCTTGTCTCGCACGATTCCAAAGACCATAAGAATCGATTTACATCTCAGTGGCGCCCTGGAATCAATTCACGGGGATTCGTCCCAGATAGGCCAAGTCTTGATGAATCTCGGGGTAAACGCAAGGGACGCAATGCCGGATGGCGGAATATTGACCATTGAGACTGAAAACATACAGTTGGACGAAGAATATTGCAGCGCACATCTTGACGCCAAATCTGGAAGTTATGTCTTGTTAACTGTTTCGGATACCGGTAAAGGGATGGACAAGAAAACGCTGTCTCACATATTTGAACCGTTCTTCACCACTAAGGAAACGGGTAAAGGAACAGGACTGGGGCTCGCTACGGTGTATGGTATTGTGAAACAGCATGACGGGCACATAATGTGTTACAGCGAACTGGGCCATGGAACCACGTTCAAAATTTACCTGCCTGCAATTCAGAGGGAGCGAGACTTGCAAGCTCCAACCTTTGAGACGGTTATTCCAGGTGGGACGGAGACTGTTCTGCTGGTAGATGATGAGGATCTTCTCAGGGAATTGGGCGCTAGGATTCTAAACCAATATGGGTACCATGTAATCACAGCCTCTAATGGAAAAGAGGCATTGGAAATATACCAATCGCATGGTGGGAGTATATCACTGGTCATACTGGACCTGATCATGCCTGAAATGGATGGCAGGCAATGTATAGCCGAGATTCTCCGGATCGACCCCAATGTAAAGGTTGTCATAGCGAGTGGTTATTCTGAGGGTGAACCAACAAGTAGGGCCACGGAGGGCGGCGCAAAGGGATTCGTGCAAAAACCGTACAACGTAAGGCAGCTTCTCCAAACTGTTCGTGAGATCCTGGACAAGGATTGATAGGAAAAACTTACATGCAAGATCAAGACAAAACCAAAGAACAGCAAAAAACTAAGAGCCCAAAAAATGGAAGCCCTAGGGACTCTCGTAGGAGGGATAGCCCATGACTTCAACAACATGCTTCAGATTATCCTCGGCTATTCCCAGCTCCTTTTAGAAGATAAGAAAAAGGATGATCCGGGTTACAAAGACCTTCAAAACATAATTCAAGCTGGTAAGGGAGGGGCTGACCTTGTCAAGAAGCTGCTGGCGTTTGGTCAACAGTCCCCGATATTCCCGGTAAATATGGATCTCAACCATCAGATCAGAGAGCTGATTCCGGTAATATCTCGAACTCTTCCAGAAATTGTGAAAATTGATGTCGATTTGACACATGGGCCTGTAATGATAAATGCCGATCCCAACCAAATAGATCAGGTGATCATGAACCTCGCCATTAACTCTTCAGAAGCCATGCCGAACGGTGGGCGCCTTAAGATAGCAACGAAAACAATGGCGCTGGCAGATGAACATTGCAGATCGCATCCTGGAGTCAAACCCGGCAAATATGTGATGCTATCGTTGTCGGATACCGGTCCAGGGATGAACGAAAAAACGCTGGCTCGAATATTTGAACCTTTCTTCTCCACAAAGCAAAGAGGCTCAACAAGAGGAACCGGTCTCGGTCTTTCAGTTGTACAGGGGATCGTAGAAAAGCAAGGCGGTCACGTAACCTGTAAGAGCGAACCAGGGAAGGGATCCGAATTCAGGATTTACTTCCCTGAGATAGACTATTGCTACTCCAACTAGTTAGGGCATCCTCATATTACATTACGCAGGTGAAAGCGAGATCGTATTAGGCGGTTTCCTTGGGGTTTTCGTCCGGTTCAGGATTCGAATAATCGATGTGAAAGTCAAAACGGGGGAACACCTTAGGCAGGCGCATGATATTGAATACCATTACACCAATGGACATGCGGTCCAACCAGGAAGACAAAGGCCAGCCATAATGGATTACTACCTTCCTGTCCGCCAATTCATATTCCACTACCTTTAACAGGCCGACCATTTGCTGATATAGGGTCCTCTTACTCGTCGCAAAGCGAAAATGATTTGGAGCCAATTTTGTCGGAGCGCCCTGACGGGGATTGTAGAAAGTGACATAAACCTCGCTGTTTTTAGGCGCTTGCATGGCTTCTTCCCGGGGCCTGCGAAAAATCATATGGATTTCATTTTCAGTAGATTCGGCAAGGAAAAGGACCATGTCCATGTGACTGTCGGTTTGCGCTACCGCCTTGATTTCAGGCGCCCTTGTTCTCGCGACCACGAGTCCGCCGGTAAGCACCACACCTGTCACAATCGCCCACAATTCGGTCCCATGTGGTTTCATCCATGCCAGGAAAATGAAACAGCTCAGGAAAATGAAAAAGAGAGCGATAGTCCCCAAACGGTTGGTGTAGTAATTAATCACTCCTTTTGCGCCCATAAAATACCGGTAAATCACCAGCGATCCGGTATTTATGGTGAAACATGCGAGCAGCCCAAGGGCGTACATGTCCGCCAGGATCATTTGACTCCCGCCTGTCACTAAAATTATAGACGAGAATGAAATGGCGTTTACAATATGAATTCGGTACAAAGATTGCCTGCGGTTTGTTGCGATAAGCCATGAAAAGCCGTATCGTTCGGCCACGCGCTCCATCAGTTCGCTTGAAGCTACAAAGGCGGTATTCACAGCCATTATAAGGGTAATACTAGCCAATACGGCCACAGTGATCCCGAAAGGGGCCCCATTTAACATGGTGGCATAGTGTGTAATAAGGTCCCCTTCATGCTCCGCGAAGTTGATGGGAGCGGATAAAGCCAACGCTGCCACAATAGGCGTAACAATGCCCACGGTGAGAGCAAGAAACTTATAGGCTTTTGCGATTTCGCGCCAAGAACGGACAAACCCTGCTGTTTGAAGGACCGATTCCACACCGGAGTAGGCTAGTACACAACTGGCTACCGAGGCTATAAAGACACCATAACCCTGGGTCCAGGATCCACTATCTAAATGCTTCGCCGCGCCGGAAATGGAAGCCTGCAAACGAGTTAATGAGTCATGGTCCAGTCCCAAGACACCGGACGCGATTAAATTAAGAAAAACAAAGGCCGCAAGAACGAAGACCCCGAAAGTGAAGCGCACATTATCCCTGATCCCTATAATGTTCAGGCCTGCGATGCCCCAAACAATAACCATCGCTGTAGCAATCTTCCATAGATGCGGCATTTCGACAAATGATGTTGCGTTTTCTATGGCGCTTATGGCCGATATACAGGCCGTCAGGATGTAATCCACCATGATTGAAGAGACCGCAACGAATGACACCATCGGCCCCAACACCAAATACGAAAAAGAGTAAACGCCGCCCCCGAACAGTTTCTGGCTCTCTAAGATTTCCGAAATTTCTACTAAACGGGAACTAAAATAGCGGATGACAATAGAAGTAAGAGCGATAAAGAATATAGCAGCAGGACCGATAAACCGATACGCTTCGGCTGGAGCGTAAAAAACCGAGGTCAACTCGTCCATCAGCGTAATCACGCCCACGCCGAGCCAGGTGAGCCAGAACCTGCCATTTACGTAATTGGTCAGGAGGCTCGGTTTCCGCAAAATATGAACGAAAAGACCCAAAAGCGCCGCATTGACAATTAACAGAACTGCGAGTTTCATTGAAATTATGGTCTGATTTGCCTAGACGGCCAGGAAACAGGCACGGCGCACACCTGCTTCATCCGCCTCCTATTAATAATGTAGGCGGCGACAAAAGCCAATCCGATTATGAGGAAGATCAAGACTTGGTAAATGGAATACTCTGCTATAATAGCCCACTGTTCACCCAAGATATAACCCATTGAAATCATGGTAATGGACCAGAGTAAGCCCCCAGTGTATGCAAATAGGGCGAACACTGGCAGCCGTAATTTTGATACTCCGGCGAAAAAAGCTGTCCAATGCCGTACGCCAGCGACGAAATATCCAAAAAGAAGTCCCCATTTTCCGAATCGGTCGTACCAGCAATTGAGCTTGTTCAACCTGTCTGAGGTTACCCTAACAAGATGGCCATACCTGTCAACGATAGGAAATCCAAAAAAACGACCGAGCGCATAACTCAAGC
>JARLHM010000044.1 GCA_031292235.1 Syntrophaceae bacterium
ATGCTCGCCATGTTTGGAGCTGAGCCTTCCCCGCCTCCAACTGTTCTACTCAAGGATCATGACCTGATAACTTTCGGAAAGGAATCGGTAAGAGTGATTCATACCCCTGGGCATACTCTGGGTGGAATATGCCTTTATTTTCCCGGACACGTGATCACAGGAGACACTCTTTTTGTAGGGGGAGTTGGCAGGACCGACCTTCCTGGAGGTTCTTACCAGGTGCTCCAAAATTCGATCAGGAATAGGCTGTTCACACTTCCTGATGACACGATTGTTCTTCCCGGCCACAACTATGGGTCTACACCCACATCCACTATAGGCCGCGAGAAGAGAGAGAACGGTTTCGTTTAGATTTTCAAAGATGTTCCATCCTAATGAACCAGTTGTTATTTTTCGTCTACCTCCAAGTCAAGATACGTCATGTGCTTGATTTTACTTTCATTTAACAGTCACTCTCGCTACCGGCTGGTTTTGGCCGCTAACCGGGATGAGTTTTATGATAGACCCACTGCGCCCGCGGATTTCTGGGAGGATGAACTCAACGTGCTGGCCGGCAGAGACATGAAACATGGTGGAACATGGTTAGGTATTACCAAAACCGGGCGAATAGCAGCGCTCACAAATTTCCGTAATCCTTCCAACAGAAAAAACAGTGCGCTCTCTAGGGGCCATTTGGTTAGCGATTTTCTGAAATGTCGGGATAAGCCTCTTAAATATTATCAAAGGCTTGTGACCACAGCACATAATTACAATGATTTTAGCTTATTATTTGGAAATCAAGATCAAATCCATTTTATGTCAAGCCAATCGGGAAAATTCCAAAGTCTGACAGCGGGAACATACGGATTAAGCAATCATTTGTTGGATACTCCCTGGCCTAAAGTGAAAATGGGCCGGGACACTCTCCGTCAGCTCATTTCCAAGGATGAGGAGATTTGGCCGGAAGCGATTTTTGAGATTCTTACTGATAAAAAACGTCCCGACGATGAATTTCTTCCAGATACAGGAGTAGGCTTGGAGTGGGAGCGGATTCTTGCCCCAATATTTATCACAAGTTCCATCTATGGCACTCGTTCGTCTACGGTTTTATTGATTGATTTAGAAAACAAGGTAACTTTTATAGAAAGAAGTTACCACGGTCACGATCCTAGTCAGTTCACTGAGAAGAAATTTGAATTCAAGCTAAATTCTATAATCCTACCCATGGCTTACAATTGAAATTATCGACTATTCGGACCTGTTTTAGAAGATGGGCGAACCTGGAAGACGTGGACCCGACGTTGCATGCAAACTTGACGGTAGCTCGTCATGAAATTGAGAAGCTTTATCTTGACCTGAGAAAGTTGTAAAGAACGGCGTCTAAAAGCGGATTTCTGTTTTGGCTTCCCTTTGAAAGATTGCGTAAGAGGAGGTTGTCATAGCTATGGATAAGTGTTACAGACATCCGGATCGTCCGGGGAATTATTTTTGCCAAAAAGATGGAAACCACATGTGCGAGGAATGCGCGTGTTGTCACAGCCCTAACATTTATTGTCAATACAGGGGCGCGTGTGTCATCAACATGCTAATCAAACAAGGAGAAATAACCCCTTGTGCAGACAAACCGAACGACGAACAGGAAGGGCAGGACGAAAAAATGTCGGCATGAGGGTGACAATTCATCCAAGTGTGCACATATGTACAGATTGGTCGTACATTGGTCATGCCAATGAGGCGATTACTTAATTATATCTGAGTTGGAACTATGACAAAAAGAGACTATTATGAGGTTCTCGGTGTAGGCAAAAGTGCAGGGGCGGATGAGATCAAGAAGGCCTACCGTAAACAGGCGTTGCAATATCACCCTGACCGAAATAAAGGTGATAAGGACGCTGAGGAGAAGTTCAAGGAAGCTGCGGAAGCCTACGAAGTCCTGAGCGACGTCGAGAAACGAAAAATTTATGACCGTTTCGGGCATTCGGGGCTCCAGCAACAAGGATTCACTGGATTTAGAAATTTTGACGACATTTTCTCTTCGTTCGGGGATATCTTTGAAGAATTCTTTGGTTTCGGAGGCGGTTCTCGAATGAACCGCGTCAGAAGAGGCGCGGACCTTCGTCTGGATCTCAATATTGACTTTATGGACGCCGCTTTCGGCAGAGAAACTGAGATTGAAATATCCAAACATGAATCATGTGAATCCTGTCATGGGCAGGGAACGCGTGGAGGCTCTCCTCCGTCGGTATGCTCGACTTGCGGGGGAAGAGGGCAGGTGACGAGATCTCAGGGTTTTTTCGCAATCAGTACCACTTGTCCTACCTGTCAAGGCGCTGGGACCGTTGTCACCGATCCTTGCGAGAAATGTCGTGGCGTTGGTAGGGTGCTAATTTCCAAAAAACTTTCTTTAAAGATCCCTCCAGGTGTAGAAAGCGGATCACGTTTGCGTTTGAACGGAGAGGGAGAATCTGGAGACGCCGGCGCTCCGCCAGGTGATCTCTATGTTTACATAAATGTTAAGCCACACGAGGTATTTAAAAGAGAGGACGACAATGTCGTCGTCCTGACTCCGATAAGTTTCGCATTGGCTGCCCTAGGCGGACAGATCGAAGTTCAAACCCTCGAGGGCGCTGAGAAGATTCAAATCCCAAAAGGCACTCAGGCGGGTCAGGATTTTAGATTAACAGGTAAAGGTATTCCTCACCTGCGTGGTCGGGGGCGTGGAGACCTAATAACCGTTGTTTATATTCAAACCCCCAAAGAGCTTAATCAGGAGCAGGAAGATTTGCTTAGACGCCTGGCGGAGATCGAAGGGTCGCAGGTCACAGCCAAGAAAAAAGGATTTTTCTCCAGAAAAAAATGACAGATCGAATAACAATCCTAGGAGTAGGGAACATATTACTTCGAGATGAGGGAGTAGGCGTACGTGTGGTCCAAGAACTGAAGAAAGGCTACACATTCCCCGAGAACGTGAGTCTAGTGGACGGAGGAACACAGGGATTGTGGCTATTGGCGACGATTCAGGAATCCGACCATCTTATAGTTGTTGACGCTGTCCTGGGTGGTGGAGAGCCTGGTAGCCTCTATAGACTTGAAAGGGCGGACTTACCTAAAGGCCTCAGGTTTAAACAGTCAGCGCATGATAGCGACCTCGTGGAAGCGTTAAACTTGTGTGCGCTACTCGAAAATGGACCCAAATCAGTGGTTGTGATCGGAGTAGAACCTTTGGACATAACCCCATTTGGTCTCGAATTGAGTAGGGAGATCGAATCTCGTGTTGACGATATGGTCGAGAGAGTCATAAGCGAAGTGCAAAAGCTTGGCGTGACCCCACAAAAAATTGTTTGTAAGAGGTCTTAAACAGTGCTAAACTAAAGTACACCAATTATGGAGAAATAAGGCCGCTACTTTCGGTGGTCTATCGATGCTGTTTTTCATTAGTATTGGGAGGCTCAGATATGCAGATTAGAGAAAAGATCGCTTTTTGCCTTTTAGTAGTTTTTTCAGCTACATTGATGGTTGGGCTTGCTTTTGCCGCCAACAAGGCCCCTGAAGGGGACATCAGCATTCATTCCGGGGACGTTTTCAAGAATTTCAAGCAAGGTCCGGTTCTTTTCCCACATGCCAAACACAAAGCCTTGAAATGTACAGACTGTCACCATGAGTACAAAGATGGAAAGAACGTATGGCAGGAAGGCCAAGAAGTAAAGAAATGCGCAACTTGCCATAAACTGGAAGCCGACGGAAAGATCGTAAAACTCGAAAAGGCTTATCATGACAAGTGCCAGACCTGTCACAAAAAATTCAAGAATGAAAACAAACCGACTGGCCCCGTGACTTGCGCCAAATGTCACCAGAAAAAGAAATAGGCAGACCGGTTCTTCCGAATTAACGTCTAATCGATTTTGTCTCTTTGAAAGGGTTTCTTCTAAATGAAGAGGCCCTTTTTGTTTTTGTGAATGTTCTTGACCAACCTCTGAATATAGATGTAATAATACCGTCTGTTTTTTACGGCCGACCAATTCCCCATTGAATTCAAATATAGCGCACGGTAAGTCAAGGAGTTGAAAGATGATTTCAGGCAATAAACTGTTAAAAAAGTCCGCCATACCGCTTATTACCGCATTATTTGTAGGGCTCTGTGGGTTGTTTTTCATAGGTCCTGATCGGTCAGGTTTTGCGGCCGATGCGGTCCCGACGGAAAACACCGAAAATAACGCTCAGCCGGCGGAGGCAAAACCATCCCCTGCGCCGGAACCCAAGGAAGTCGACAATCAAACATGCTTAGGATGTCACAATCCGGACATTCTTAATATGAGCAAGGAAGACCTTGCAGATCAGGTAAATGTCGGGGATAAGCCCGTCCCACCCAGGGTGAAACCTCCTTACGTATTTGGGGAACTTAATCTATCCATTGATGAGAAGAAGTTCGGAGATAGCATTCATAAGGATTTGATGTGTGTAAACTGCCACAAGGACATTCCGGATGTACCCCATAATCAACGTCTGGCGCCAGTCGATTGCAAGGAATGTCACGAAGACGCTGTGGAAAGTATGCAGACAAGCGCTCACGGGAAAAAGGCAGAGAATTCAGCGTCTTCGGTTTCTGGTGTCATTCAGGCCGGCGCTGATGGAAAAAAGGCTGGTCCCAAAGCTCCACCATGCGTAGGATGTCATAATGTTCATTACGGTCAGGCGCAATCGACATATGACAAAGAATTCAAGGGCAAGGTTTGTTTAAATTGCCACACGGCTTATGGCATGAATACCCTGAAACAACACAAAGGCCTGAACCAGCCTAAAATGCATATGAACATTGGGTGCCTCACTTGTCATCAGGGCGCCAAACCCGGAGTGCACAACATTCCTGCGGTAAAACTGAAGATGGTGAGTTGTGAAAATTGCCACTCCAAGTTTTCCGTATTGTCAAAGACAAAACCAACTCCAACTAATCTGATGACATATATTCTGCAAACTCATTTTATCAATGCGGACCTTTTCAAGAGGTTCGGCTATGTCGTTGGAGCCAACCGCATTCCCATTCTAGATTTGCTTATCGTACTCGTTGTTTTAGGGACCTTCGCCTTGCCAGTTTTCCACGGTGGACTTAGAATTCTGACGAGGAGAAAAGGTTTTCATCACGGGGCCAGTGAAAAGATATATCTTCATCCGATATTTGAGCGCATCTGGCACTGGTTCCAAGCCCTATGTATAATAATGCTTATAATCACCGGCGCCATTATTCATTGGCCTGAATCTTTCCACGGGCGCTTCAATTGGGCGGTTAATGTTCACAACTGGTTCGGTTGGGCTGCTGTCATAACATGGGCCTTGTGGTTTCTGTACGCGATACTCAGTGGTCGCATCAAACACTACATGCCCAAAAAGGGAGACATACCTGGTGGAATGATCAAACAGGCGAAATTTTACGGGTACGGAATATTCAAGCATGAACCGCATCCTTATGCGCCCACAGAGGATAACAAATTTAATCCTCTGCAGAAAATCGCATATCTGAAATTTCAGTTGCTGTTAATGCCTCTTCTGCTAATTAGCGGTATCCTTTACATGTATCCGGAGACTTTCGGAGGATTCATTAAAGCTATTGGAGGCCTATGGGTTTTGGCCCTAATTCACTACATTCTAGGAGGTCTTTTCGCCGCCTTCTTGATAGCGCACCTGTATTTAGCCACAACTGGAGAAACAATTGGTGAGAATTTTAAGGCCATGATCTTCGGCTATGGCGCTAAAGAGGAGCACGGAGAGCACAAATAGCGGCCAACAATATAAACCCAGCCCTTTCTATAAGCTTATCTTATAGGGCCTGAAAACAGCATGAGCTGACTGGTATAGACACCAGTCAGCTCTTTTAATTTCTACTGCTTAAATGAATTAGTTTTTTCTGAAAGATCCCTGGATTAATTCCGTCCAGTTATCATCACCGGATGTAGGCGGGGCTGCAATTTGAGGTAAAGTCTTGATTTGATTCTGTCTGCTCAACCCAAAGAACAGACTCAATTCTCTAGTTATGGGTGTATCTCTAAGATCGACTATTCTGAGGAACCTGCCCAAATTCAAATCCCACCAATCATTCTTTACCGGTATAATTTCGGGCACTTTCCAGTGGCTTCCCTTAGCGGCGTCCCATGTGTATTCAGCAAAAGGCCAGAAACGATATTTGGCGTAGACAAGTAGTCCTTTTCTGTAACGTTTTTGTATTGCGCTCATGAAAAAGAATTTTCGCTCTGTCACGATTTCATCCGTGGCCAGGGATATATAGTCATCAGTGCTTGAAGATGAGGTCCCTGAGCGCCTATCCTTTTTGGATGAATAAAAAAGAAAGCTGAATTCTTCTATCCCTCCACCATATCCGTAGGTGAACAAAGGTCTGAAAGAATACCGCTGATGCCCTGAGGCGTAATGCTTGTAGTAAGCAAATAGTGGCCACAAAAGATCAAGGTTGTAATCGTAATTGGTCTGGCGGCAGACATAAAGGGGAAATGGCAGGGCCTTTAACGAAGTCCACTGCTCCTGTCCCATGTATTTGTCGGTAATTTGAAAAAATGGCCATAAAAGGAACCTGTTATTATAGTCATTTCGGATGTGATCCCTTCCAAATAGAGGCCAAACCTTTAATGTAGACCTGTGTTGACTATTGGCATAGGTAATCAGTGGCCATAAAAACCTGTACGTCTTGGCCTCGTCATCTTCACTTTCGTAATAAAGGGGAAACAGGAAAAACATGTTTCGATCTACGCCGAATCTTCGATAGCTATAACCATAGAAAGGGAAAAAACCTGAATAATCCTGGCCCATGTCGGATCGACCTTTGTACATGGTCAGGAATCTAGTGTAATAGTCAAAGGGAGGTATTTTTGACCACCGACTTTCGAATAGTGGAATAATCTTAATCTTCTTGTTAAATTTTGAATCTTCTTTGAACGCCAAAGGATAGAGAATGTCGAGTCTTTCAAAGAGACCCGGAACTTTCGATCTCATAAAAAACGGAGGAAAGCCCCAAGTCTTGCCCACGCGCCAGGTTCGTCGATCCGCGGTCGGGTCCATGGACCTGATTATAGAATCAGGATCGACCGCAAAAAAACCACTCGGCCTGGTAAACTTTATATAATCATAAATTGCGCCATGAGCTGAAGATGTGGCGCCAATGACCAGGACCGCAGGTAAGATTGAGTAAATGATCCGAAGAAAAGTCCCCAGTGAACGGACAAAGATAGAGCGCTCTGTCCTCCCCTGCGTGAGATCGGAGAAAGGTCGTTCATCAGGTCTCGCAGGCTCCTTAGTTAAGGCCTTACGTTTAGTGGCGGGAAGGCCCATGGGGCTCCTTATCTGAAGATCGACCCGAGGATTATCGCTAAGGTGCTTATAGGTGTGACTTCCGAAACGTCCTCCGCTGTTTTGTTCATGTTCCGGATTGCGCGACGAGCCTCAAAATACATTTCCGGATCGTTGATCAATTTCCCTACAGTCCCGGGACCATACTGAATTCTATTGGATATTCCCCTGACGTCTCGAACCAGGGCGTGAGCGTCCCGATATAGAGATTCATCACTTACAAGCTTGCCCAAGGTACCTCGGCCTGAACGGACATCCGTAGTAAGGGCGTCCAGATCATTGGCCAGTTTGTCGAACTTGACCCCAGTCTTGTCGATGCCCTTGGAAAATGATTCAAAATTGGTGACCAATTGGTTAACCTTGTTTTTGTTCAGTGAAACAATTTCATTCATGCCTTTAGTAGCCGAGTCCGTGTTGTCTATGGTCTGATTTATCTTGTCCTTGTTCTTGGTCATAATATCTTTAGCCTCTTTCATGAGGACATCGGTATTGTTAATGATGTGATCTACTTTTTCCGAGCCTTTCTCGTCGACCAGTTGTTTCTTGGTCACTGAAGTAATCGCCTGCAGGTCTTGTGAAACAAGCGCCAGACTTTCAAACATTTTCTGCGTGTCCACTGGTTCGAACACCGACTTGATTTCTTCTCCGGGTTTGAGTTTCCGAGCATTTGGTTTCCCTGGCTCTATCACAAGGTATTTGTCACCAAGTAATCCTTTCGTTTTTACGAGGACCCGAGAACCTTCAGGGATCATATTCTTATAAGCGTCGTTAATGATCATTGACACTGTCGCTTTTCCGGTTTCCTGGTCAAAAGTTATATCTTTAACCTGACCGACCTTTATGCCTGCGATCTGTACCTGGCTACCTTGCGCCAACCCTTCAACAGACGTGAAACTGGCTTTAAGATTAAAACCTTCCCTGAAACTGTAGTCCAGGACCTTGAACCACACATAAGCAAGGATCGCTACAGCGACTAAAAAGAACAAACCGACCCTAGCTTGAATGGGAAACTTGTCCATAATCTGTTTGCCTTTCTCAATCGATCGCGATTGGGCCGTCTGGAGATCCTAATAAAAACTGCTGGACTACTGGATCCGGGTTGGTCCTGAAACCCTCTGGCGTTCCTTGCGCGACGATTCTTCCTTGATGTAACATTATGACTTCATCCGAAATAGCCATGACTCCCGTGATGTCATGACTAACGAGAAAGTAGGTAATCTCTCCGTCAATATGAGTGCTCTCGATGAGCCGGTAGATCGCTCCTCGAGTTATGGGATCAAGGCCACTGGTAGGCTCATCAAAGAATACGAGGTCTGGGCCGAGCGCTAGTGCTCTTGCCAGGCCAACTCGTTTTCTCATGCCGCCGGAAAGCTCAGACGGATATTTGCTCCCATGACTTAAAAGTCCTACCAATTCAAGTTTTTGCGCAGCCTTATCCAATATTTCTTTTTCGCTGAGTTTAGTGTGTTCTCTCAAAGGGAACGCCACATTGTCCCTAACGGACATCGAATCAAAAAGAGCGCCGTCCTGGAACAATACCCCGAAGCGTCTTCTGATTCCGTTAAGCTCAGATGTCCGCATTCCAACGATATCTGTGCCGTCAATCAGTATTCTGCCGGAGTCCGGTTGATCCAGACCGATCAAGTGACGTAACAGCAGGGATTTACCTGCTCCCGACCTTCCTATAAGCGTCGTTATAGACCCTTGTTTGACTTCGAAGCTTACGCCTCGGAGTACTTCCTGCTCAGCAAATCTTTTCTGAACATTATCAACTTGGATCATACTTACTCACAAAAATTGTGGTGTTCCCGAATCAAAACATAATTGTCGTCATGACATAATCTGAGAACAGAATTAGTACCGATGATAGCACAACTGATTTAGTCGTGGCTACCCCAACACCTCGCGACCCTCCGCTGGCGTTATAGCCTTTGAAACACGCCACCAGAGACAGAATAAAGCCAAAAACAAAAGCTTTGATAAGGCCTTGTGTAACGTCGTTAGGCGTCATGTAGTCCTTAATGCCTGACATGAAAGCGCCCGCGTCAATGTGCAGGTATTCCGTTGATATGATATAGGCTCCAACCATTCCGGAAAATCCAAAAACCACCGATAGAAAAGGCAGCGTTAGAGTTGTAGCGATAATACGGGGAGATACAAGGTATTGAATCGGCGCTACCGCCATACTGGAAATGGCGTCAATCTGCTGCGTGTTACGCATGCTGCCAAGCTCCGCTGTCATTGCCGATCCGACCCTTCCGACAACCATGAGACCAGTCAATACGGGACCTAATTCTCTTGCCAACGCCAAAGCGGTCGTGGCCCCAACCAGCGATCCCGCCCCGTAACGGCTCATGCCGTTATATCCCTGTAGGGCGCTGACCATTCCCGTGAACGCCCCTGTCATGACTATTAACATTCCAGATTGGACGCCAACAAAATCCATCTGTCTGAATATCTCCCGAACGCGGTATGGCGGTTTAGACGTCCAATAAATAAATGATCCCAGAAACATTAGTATTCCACCGAATTCAGCGAGCCAGTCCTGAGTGGTTTCAAGTATTCCCGTGATAGACGATTCCAGAAAGTTGTCTGACCGCATCCTAAGTCTTTCGATAAATCAAGAATGTATTTTTGGTTTAACTTCAGTGAATAACTGATAAACCACATTTACCTAAAAGCAGTTACAGCAATTGGTTCGTGTTGATTCTAATATATACTGTTAATAAAAGTCAATATCTTAATGAAAATATGAAGCTATATATTCATAATACCTATAACGCCATGACTTCATCCCACAACTTGCCATGTCCTTTGGAAATTAATAAAAACAGATTGCGGCGCCCAAGCGCCGGTGATATGTTTACGCTCCTCTAAAAGGGGTTACAGAATCAACAGACATATAAGATGAGGAATTGCCATGACTGGGGCCGATTTTGTTCATCTGCATCTTCATACTCAATATTCCTTATTAGACGGCGCAATTCGAATCCCTGATTTGATTGCCCGCGCCAAGGAATACAAGATGTCCTCTGTCGCCATGACGGACCATGGGAATTTGTTTGGAGCTATGGATTTCTACAGTTCGGTCCAGGCTGGTGGTTTGAAGCCTATAATTGGGTGCGAAGTCTACGTTGCGCCAGGTGATCGGTTCGAAAAGTCTTCGAGAAATGGGGAGCAAAAATCTTATCATTTAATTTTGCTTTGCGAGAACGAAAAGGGATATCGGAACCTATGCAGGCTGGTCACACTCGGTTATTTTGAAGGATTCTATTACAAGCCCCGCATAGACAAATCTCTGCTGGAGAAATATAACGAGGGCCTTATCTGTCTAAGTGGGTGCCTTTCCAGCGAATTGGCCGATCTAGCTCTTGCGGGCCATGAAAACAAGCTTGTAAAAACCGCTTCCTGGTTTCGCGACGTCTTTTCTCAGGACCGATATTATCTCGAACTTCAGGAAAACGGTCTGGAGGAGCAGCGAAAATTCAACAGGGCTTTGTTAGAACTGTCCAAGAAGCTCGACATCAATTTAGTAGCCACCAACGATTGCCATTATCTTGATCAGAAGGACCACCGGGCCCACGAAATATTGTTGTGCATTCAAACCGGGAAACAACTAGAAGATGCATCGAGAATGAGTTTTGACTCGGACCAGTTTTTCTTCAAATCACCTGAACGCATGGCGAGCGATTTTAGAGATTCGCCGGAAGCGGTCAAGAATACCCGTGTAATAGCGGAAAGATGTTCGCTTTTGCTCGAATTCGGGAAGATTCATATGCCCAGATTCGATTTGGGCACGGGTGAGACACTAAGGGAACGTTTTTCCAAAGACGCTAGGGAAGGTCTTCAGCATCGTATGCGGAAGGAATTGTCTTCTGGATGTTTGACCGAAAAGGAAGCCGAGAAATATTCCGAACGCCTGGAACACGAAATCAACCTCATTCAAGAGATGGGTTTCTCGGGATATTTCCTGATCGTGGCCGATTTTATCAATTTTGCTCGCAGGAACGACATCCCTGTAGGACCCGGACGAGGTTCAGCCGCGGGTTCCCTAGCGGCATACTCGCTCGGGATCACCGATATTGACCCTATAAAGTACAAATTGCTTTTTGAACGGTTTCTCAACCCTGAACGCAAGAGCATGCCGGATATAGACGTCGACTTCTGCACGGAGGGTAGAGAGAAGGTAATTGAGTATGTCTCAAACAAATATGGGAAAGAAAATGTAGCTCAAATAATTACATTTGGTCGAATGCAGGCCAAGGCCGTCGTTCGAGATGTGGCGAGGGTGCTCGGATTTCCATATTCCGAGGCCGATCAAATCGCTAAACTTATTCCGGACGCTTTAAAGATGACTTTGGAAAGGGCCCTCAAAGAAGAACCAAGATTAAAAGAGATGATGGAAAAATCGGACATGGTCGGTGACCTGATCAATACCGCCAAATCTCTGGAAGGACTTTCAAGGCACGCGTCTACACACGCCGCCGGAATAGTGATCTCTGACAGTCCTCTTGTAGAAAGACTGCCGCTCTACAGGGGAAACAACGATGAAACGCTAACCCAGTTTGACATGACCTGGATTGAGAAGATTGGATTGGTAAAGTTTGACTTCCTTGGGTTAAAGACTTTGTCCGTAATTGATCGAACCCTGCGACTGATACAGAAAACCAAAGGATCCAAACTTGATCTGAACTCTGTCCCACTTGATGACCAGATGACGTTTGAACGCTTATCCCGCGGCGAAACACTTGGCGTTTTCCAGCTCGAATCTTCAGGCATGAGGGATGTCCTGACAAAATTCAAACCCACCGTGTTCGAGGACCTTATAGCAATATTGGCGCTCTATAGGCCCGGTCCTTTGGAATCCGGCATGGTGGACGACTTTATAAATCGGAAACACGGTAGGATCCCTATTGAATATCCATTGCCGGAGTTAGAGCCGATACTGAAAGAAACCTACGGGGTTATCGTTTACCAGGAACAAGTTATGAGTATTGCGACTGCTCTGGCCAACTATACCCTTGGTGAAGCGGACCTCCTGCGACGGGCAATGGGGAAAAAGAAGCTTGCGGAAATGGCCGAGCAAAAGAACCGGTTTGAAAAGGGCGCCCTCAAGAATAAGATAGATCCTGATAAAGCTTCATATATATTTGATTTAATGGAAAAATTTGCGGGATATGGTTTTAACAAGTCCCATTCGGCCGCTTATGCGATGGTAACTTACCAGACAGCCTATCTGAAGACGCATTATCCTGCTGAGTTCATGGCCGCTCAGCTTAGTCTTGAATCTGGCAACTCGGACAAAATAACAGTTTATCTTCAAGAATGTCGAGACATGGGGATACACATCTTACCGCCTCAAGTTAACGAATCGTTTGAAGACTTCCACGTCTCCGAAGGTCGAATCGTATTTGGTTTGAGCGCAGTCAAGAACGTGGGAGAAAACGCTGTCAGCTCAATAATTGAAACACGGGAAGATACCGGTCCCTTCTGTAGTTTGCAGGACTTCACAAGAAGGGTTGACTTGCGCAAAGTCAACAAGAAGGTAATCGATAGTCTCATAAAATGTGGGGCCTTCGATGGTATTGGGCCTAGTAGGCGAGCAATGTCCGACGCTCTGGATACACTCTTGGAACAGGCGGCCAGTTTCCAAAAGGAACGGATCGATGGTCAATTCAATCTGTTCACAACTGATTGTTCACCAGGTGAATTTGGGAACCTTACGGACACGTCTATCCCCGACGCCCCTGAATGGGATGAAATGACCCGCCTTGGATTTGAGAAAGAATTGATGGGTTTCTATCTAAGTGGTCATCCGTTACTTAACTACGAAGAGTTCACCAAAAAATTCACGAACGCCACAACTTCACAACTTGCGAATTTCCCAAACAACTCATCTATTCGTTTGGCTGGAATTGTGAAGAAAGTAAAAGAAATAAATACCCGTAAGGGCGATAGGATGGCGTTTGTGACTATCGAGGACCTGGAAGGAATCGTTGAAGGAACCATATTCTCGGACGTTTACGCTGCAAGCAGAGACACTATCAATACTGGCGAACCTCTGATTCTTGCCGGCACACGGGACGGCGACCCGGAATCCCCTAAGATACTTGTCAACGAAATCCACAAGCTTAAAGATTCTCCGAGATATTTCAGCAAAGAGTTACAAATAAATATTTCGACCACCGGAATTGATCCCATCCAAATACAACAACTCAAAAGGATCTTGGAAAAACACAGGGGCAAGATCCCTGTTAAGCTCCACATTGTGATACCTAACCGTACTGAGACAATAGTAAATCTTACATCCATGAACTGCGATCCCTCGGAAAATTTTCTCGAAGAGGCTCACGAGATGTTCGGATACCAACCGGTAACCTGCATTTGATAGACCCCATCATATACTTGGTGAAAATAACCGTGATTTCGATTTCATGCACGAATTTGGACAGACAAAACCAAGAGGAGAAACGAATAATTTGAGCGACCCCGCTTCCCTTCCTAATGACAAAATCTATGAAACTTCCCTGAAGGACGAAGTTGAAAAGCGCTACTTGGCTTACGCCCTCTCTACGATTGTGTCTCGAGCTTTACCTGATGTGCGGGATGGCCTCAAACCAGTACACAGAAGAATTCTCTATGCTATGCATGGCATGAAATTGGGCGACTCTTCCAAAATGAGAAAATCAGCCGCAATTGTTGGTGAGGTTATAGGTAAATATCACCCTCACGGGGACCAGGCGGCATACGACGCCCTGGTACGCATGGCCCAGGATTTCAGCCTTCGTTACCCCTTGATTGAAGGCACTGGAAACTTTGGCTCCATTGATGGCGATTCCCCAGCCGCGATGCGTTATACGGAAACACGGTTAAGCCGATTCTCAGGTCTGTTGTTGCAGGACATAGATGAGGGTACGACCGATTTCAGACCAACGTACGATGGAATAGGGGAAGAACCAGATGTCTTGCCTGCCGCTGTCCCCAATTTATTGTTAAATGGTTCGTCCGGTATTGCTGTGGGCATGAGTTGCTCTTTTCCGCCTCATAATTTGGGAGAAATCGTAGCCGCGTGCAGAGCGGCGATAAAGAATCCCGATTTAGATGTAAATGGCCTGATGGAATATATAAATGGACCCGATTTTCCGACCGGCGCAGAGATCATAGAATCCCATGAGAGGTTGAGAGAGATTTACGAGTCAGGTCATGGTTCAATTCGTGTCCGGGGGACCTATAAAATTGAGCAACAGGGCAGAGGCAAAACGTTACTTGTTATAACTGCGCTCCCCTATTCAGTAAATAAAGCGAAGCTCGTTGAACGAATAGCTGTTTTGATCCGTGAAAAGCGTTTGAGAAATGTTTTCGATGTGCGGGACGAAAGCGCAGAGGATATCAGGGTAGTCCTTGAAATCAGAGGTACGGATATAAAACCTGAATCAATAGTCGCTTTCCTTTACCGACACACGGAACTCCAAATTAATTTCCCCATGAATTTCATCGCTATCAATCCTCAGGGATCTCCGGATCGGCTATCGCTCGACAAGATAATTAAGTACTTCCTGGAGTTCAGGTACCATAAGACTGTTCGGCGACTTAACCATTTACTGGAAATTCTGCGAAAACGGATTCACATACTCGAGGGGTTTGAAATCCTGTTTGATGATCTGGACAAAGCCATCGCAATAATTCGTTCATCCAGAAGCAGGGCTGAGGCCGCTTCAGGGCTAAAAGACAATTTTACACTTGATGATGAACAGGTGGACGCTATCCTGGAAACACGTCTTTATAAAATTGTAGGTATTGAAATCGGTAGGGTGCTTGACGAGTTGGCTTTAAAACGGAAACAGGCCAAAGAAATAGAAAGAGACCTCTCCAGCCCCGCTCGCATATGGAAAATAATCGACAGGGAGTTGGAGAAGATCGCCGACGGTTTTACTGATCCCAGACGTTCACGGATCGTGCCGGAATCAGAAGCGGAGGCCCTGGATTACGACGTTCAGACATTTGTAGATCAGGAAGACACTACTGTAATCCTTTCCAGGCAGGGGTGGATAAGACGTATCAAATCCGAAGTCGAAAATGTCGCCAACCTGAAGTTCCGGGAAGGTGACTCACTCCTTGGGATTGTAAGGACCAACACTTTACGCACAGTCACTGTGTTTACAAACAGAGGCAAAATCTATTCAGTCAGGTCTCTTGACGTTCCGGCCACTGGAGGTTTCGGAGAGCCTTTGGGTTCAATGCTTCGCCTCGATGATGGCGAGATAGCCGTGGCGCTGATGGCGCCCGAACCAACGCAGGATTCAGTTTCGGACGACATTGGCCCCCACGATGAATTCGAATTCAATGACGAACCCAATGCGCCTATTGATCAACCCTCTTTGTTTGTAGACAGTCGGTCTGAAGAGCTTGAAAATGCGGCTGCTAAAAAGAGAGACGCTATCGCTGTTCTCATAACTAGAAAAGCAAAAGGATTCAGATTTGATTTGGAGTCGCTGAAAGAACCCACAAAACGGTTGGGACGCAAGTTGGTCAACCTTGAAGCCGATGACGAGGTGGTAGCGGTTAAAAACGCTGAAGCGAAATTTGCGCTTGTCGCTGAATCTGAAGGCCACATCCTGATGTTTAGATTGGACCATGTCCCGATAATGTCTGGACCTGCACGGGGAGTAGTTTCTATGAAAATCCGGGAACAGGCGGAGGTGGTAGGTCTTGAGGTTGTCGGGAAAGATGATTCAATCAGCTTGATTCAAAACAACGGGGAGACTAAGGTGATCCCGGTTGGAGAAATTCGTGTGTCGGCAAGAGGTGGACGCGGGAAAAAGGTTTCCACCAGTATTGTAGGAATAGAGCGTAGTGTTTGAAAGGAATAAGGTAGTCCATGGGCGATTCTTACACTGTAGATGATATTCAGGTATTAAAAGGTTTAGAGGCTGTTCGGAAACGCCCTGGAATGTACATAGGAGATACCGGCGCAGGAGGACTGCATCAACTCGTTTGGGAAATTGTTGATAATAGTGTGGACGAGGCCCTCAATGCGCATTGTGATTCAATTGATGTCATGCTTGGCGAGGATAACAGCGTTACGGTTGAGGACCGAGGTCGGGGAATGCCGATTGAAGTTCATCCTACCACCGGAAAGAATACCATTGAAACCATCTTTTGTAATTTGCACGCCGGAGGCAAGTTCGACGATGACACCTATAAGGTGGCTGGAGGATTGCACGGTGTGGGAGCGTCGGTAGTAAACGCCCTTAGCTCAAGAATGGTTGTGGGGGTAAAACGCAACGGCTTTCTGCATGTTCAGGAATTCGAACGGGGCAAGCCTGTGACCCCACTGGTTAGGAAGGCGCCAGCACGAGGGACCGGAACCAAAATAAGTTTTGTCCCAGACCAGGAAATTTTTGGCCCTCTCCAATTTTCCACTGAAACGATTCGGGAGAGGCTTGAGATAAAGTCATTTCTAATTGCAGGCCTCAAGATCAATCTTAAAGATAAGAAAGATGGCACAGTTAGGACGTTCCATTATCCTGAAGGCATAAAAGATTTTCTCAATAAAATGATTGATGGGCATGAGCCTGTAGGAGCGCAGCCATTCTATTGCAGGCATCAGAATGATTTTCGTTTCGAAGTAGCGCTCGCATGGACAGCAGAGACCTCCGGAAAGATTCTCTCGTTTGTGAACTCCATTCCCACTCCTGCCGGCGGCACCCATGAAAACGCATTCCGAAACGCGTTTACCAGAGTGATCCGTTCATATATTGAGAAACGTAACGGGCTTCCCAAAGGAGTCAAGGGGGTATCCGGTGAAGATATTAAGGAAGGGCTCTTTGCGATCTTGTCGGTATATCTTCATGGGAACCTTGAATTTCAGGGGCAAACGAAAGACAGGTTGAATAGTCCGGAAGCCCAACAGATTGAACCTGCTTTCAAAGCTGCGTTTGAAACATGGCTCCACCAGAATCCCTCACAGGCCGCAGCCATAACTTCGAGGGTGACACTTGCCGCCCAGGCCAGAGTGGCGTCAAGAGCGGCTAGAGATGAGGTTAGTCGTAAAGCCGCCACAACAAGACTTACATTACCTGGGAAGTTGGCTGACTGTTCATTGAACTCTCGTGACAAAACCGAGCTTTTCATTGTAGAGGGTGATAGCGCCGGAGGGTCTTCGAAACAGGCTCGGGACCGTAGATTTCAGGCCATTCTGCCGATAAGGGGAAAGATTCTCAATGTCGAACAAGCCTCGGTGGAGAAGCTAAAGAATAATAGAGAAGTCACAAGCCTCATTCAAAGCGTCGGAACAGGTATTGGAAAGAACTTCGATTACTCTAAACTGAGATACGGCAAGATAATTATAAACACTGACGCTGATGTTGATGGTCATCATATATCTACTCTACTGCTAGCCTTTTTCTATCGTTTCCTTCCCGAACTGGTTCACAGGGGACACATTTATCTGGCCATGCCCCCACTTTACAGGATTAGTTTCGGGTCCGGCAAAAACAGTCAGGTAAAATATGTATTTACGGACGCGGAAAAGGATGCCCTTATAAAACGTAGAAACGGCAAGAATGTTGACATCCAGCGATTCAAAGGATTGGGAGAAATGGACGCTCCTACACTTAAATCCACAACTATGGACCCAGCTACCAGAAGTATCCTTAAATTAAGAATCGATGATGAATCCGAGACCCGTCAGGCATTTGACACCCTAATGGGTAAAGATGTCCGCAAGAGATTCGTGTTTATCAAGGAGAGGTCTCAGGAAGTTAAGGACCTTGACATATGACTTAATCGAAAGCTAAATTACTGGCATTTAGTAAGACAATACTAGACCTCCAACTATTGATGGCAGAATTACCACATGCCGGCTTGAACAAGCATTTATTATTATTGCAATTATCATTTCTATCGTAACATTCGGAGTATCCGTTATTCTTCTGGTGTTGGTGGACCCTGTCCTTGTGGCGTTGGAAACACTCTGGACAAATCCCATGACTAATATCCGTACTAGAATCTAGATTTAAGTCTGATAAATCTAATGAATTAAATTCCTCAATTCCACACCAAATTCTATGACATTCAATACATCCACATAACATGGCAATATCCTCCTATACTATAAAAACAGTACAGAAAGTTTAACCTATAATATTACGCTTTTATTTTATCATACTCTAATGTCTAACTTCCAGTATAATGTTTCAGTTTCAGTGGAATAGAGTCCGGGAATATCAACGACCGCTCTGCCACCACACACGCTGCATACGGAGTGCCACAACATAATGCCCAAACGGCTTAAGATGGTATGCATGCCTGACCCTTGCTATATCCGTGCCATAATGAACGGGACCCGCATGTCATCTCAACGAAGCACGGCGAGGAGATATCTATTCCAGAATAAATCGCTTTCTCACGGCGTTCTAAATGACAGCTTGCATGGCGGAAATGGCGCGATTACGGGTATCAATGAATCGGACACTTGTCCCGGCAAGAGTTTATATAATGGAATGAGTTGGAGGTATGTGGGGTCAAATCTATGGAATTGTTTCCTTATAGCAAGGCACCCGGAGTCTTTTAATCTTCGCTTGGGTGGCTGGCAAACCCAAGCATATAGGGTTCTCTGCCTTGAGGCGCCTTTACGGCTTCAAAAAGGACACTAATTTGTGAGGTATGTTGAACTAGCCGAACTCTGGTTCCTGAAGCGGTCACACAGGCGTAAAGGTGATCTCTTCGGTCACTTTATTTTCGACCCCCACCAAGATCACTCAATGAGTTGTGCTCAAAAATCAGCCACTACCAATAAATCTAGTAATATCATATTGCTTGTTCCACTAAGATAGATTATATTTTCCACGTTTTAGTGAAAACCTGGGTGATATCAGGAATAATATGCCTGATGGATGGCTAGATAAAGATAGTGGAGCCACCTTTGATGGACACAATAATTTCCAGGGCTGGGTATTGGATGATAATGATGATGATTGATGCGGGGCCCATTTTTGGCCACGATATCCGGCTCTCAATTATACCAAATAAAAAACCACCCCAAAACCACCAGAATTGCCATGGCGGCTCTTAGATGGTGAGTGACCGTATTTTTAAATCGTCATACGTGTAATAACGAACATTCCCATCATCTGTTATTCGAAAGACATGACCTGTTCTGTGTTTCTTTTCGCTGAAATCCAATTCTCGAAAAAGAAACTTTAGTAGTTTGGGGATTATTGATGCCTGTTTATCTGAAATCTTAAAGCAAACCACACAAAACGGGTTGTTAATGGCAACTTCTTGCCAAAAATCTTTTACATTAATCGTTATAAATAAAGGGTATTTTTTTGTTGCTTGAAGAAGCTGCGGGATGGCGTCATCTTTTACAGTGGTGTTGGGTCTCAAATCATTTATAGGCCGCACGCTTAGAGAAATTGCTCCAAATTCTCCTTGCCTCAAGTATCGCATTCTTTGACACACGCCCCCTATAGCCCGCAACAATTTCGTCAATGTCCTCTCCGGCGTCAATTCTGTCTCGTGTCCCAGCAATCAGAATACGAGTATATTTGAACGTAGGACGGCCTCCGCAGACGCCTTTAGCTTTTACTACATGTTCACCCAGCGGGATATATTCATAGGGTTCGTCATCGATAATTTCAGTTATCATTCTTGACATAAAGCAGTCCTCATAAAGATATCTGGTAAATAAAATGCCGTTGACAATTTTATTTGACAATAAATTAAATTTTCCGGATTGAAAAATCAAGAATCGAAGCGCCCCGATATTTATGGTTTTGTAGCCACGCTCGTGTTTTTCAATTCTTCCAATGCGGCGGTTATTAGACGTTTTACAGGATCATAGGATTCAGCGCTTAGCGCCTGTTCCAAAATTGGCGTAATCCTTTCGGGTTCTGATTTGCCAATGACTCGCAAAGCGTTAACTGCGGCTATCCTGGTTCTATAGTCCTTGTCGTTTAGGGCCTTTTGCAGGGCTTCTATAACTTCGGCTGGTGGAAATTTAATTGAGCCGAGCGTAGATATTGCGGAATTCCTCACTCGCATGTCTGAATCGGTTAACAACGGGATGAGCTCCGGAGCCGCCTTACCTAGATCTGTCCCAAGTCCCCTGATGAGTCCTAAAGCCAGGAGACGGTTTTCAATATCCTTGTCTTTTAGTTCTTCTATAAGGGAGTCAAGAAACGCAGGGGCTTTTGTACGAAAGCGCATCAAGGCTATCAGCGCCTCCCTCCTGTCAAGCGGGTTATTCTCTTTTAGGGCCTTTAGACAAATAGGAACGGCAAAATCTCCAGATTCATCTATTGCGCTTACAGCGTCAAGTATGTCTGACCGGGTGTCCTCATCGGACTTCTCATACATGGCTATGATTTTGGGTAATGCCTCACCAGCGTGTTTCTTGAGTTTTTTAAGCGCCGGCAGTGCATGAACAGCGGCAACCGGTGTCTTTGAGTCGAGCGCTTCGACGAGAACGGGTATCACCTTTTCAGGTTTTTGCTCCCCTATCATGGCTAGCGCTTTGCTTGCGCCCTTGGCCGTGGATTCATTCTTGTTCCCGAGGGCTTCAGCCAGAACGGGAATTTCTGTGTCATTCCAGGTTCCCAGAAGCGCCATAGCGATGGTAGCATTCATTTGAGTCTGTTTGTCTGGATCATCCAGATACTTCTTGACCAATTCCTCGACAGAATGTTCTCTTTCACCAACACGACCCAGGGCAAGGACCGCCGCACGCCTGGGAGACACGTCAGGATCGTTTAGGACCGCTATCAGGGCCTTCTTTACATCATCGCTGTGGTTTGGGAAAAACCCCAAAGCCTCGGCAGCGGCGCTACGAACCATTGGATCAGGATCTTTCAAGGCTTCCAAGAGAGGCGGGACCGCCCTCGCTGGTTTGTTTCAGGAGCAACCAAGGTCAAAAGCCGCCTTTGCCCGGACAGCCGGATCGTCACTTTTGAGATTCTTTATGTGCTTGTCCGTTGAATCAGCAAAGACAGACTGTGGTTGCAAAAAGCAAAAAAGCAAAAAGACAGCGAAGACGACTGAAAAAATTCTCATTTCTCAGGTTTTCCTTTACTCAAGACTTCATGTTTCTTCTTTTCGAGAAAATCCTTATCGATTTTCAAAAAACCCTTTTTCCCGAACAGGGCGAATCGGAGCCATTGGGCGGCGAAATACAACATCGTGACATCATCATCCCGTATTTTTTTTACAATATCATCATCAATCTGGAATTTCTGAAGAAAACTGGAATTGAAAACAAATTCTCTAAAGCGGTCCACATCATACAGAGCCATCAGGATCATGTCCTGCATCCGAGGGTCGGCGATTTTTTCTTCCCATAGCTCGTCCGCGTGCATGACATCTTTCAGGTTGTGATCTATATCGTCGTAATCTCGGAGGCCCTGGTCCCTGCGCCAGTCTTCAACCGTCAACTCTGTTGATTCCTTGAGACCGTGACAGGTGTCTTGCTTGACGATAAAGGAATACTCCACTCCCTGTTCGGTATCGAGTGGGTAAAGACGACACGAATATGGTCGGCTCTCGTATACTCCACATCCTGCATCGTTCACAAACGGGCATTTCTTGTCTTCATCCTTGTTCATTTTAAGGACGACCGCAGGCAAACCACTTTTTTGAGACAACACTCTGTGTGTATAAGTTTCAATAAAATCAGTTGAGGACATCTTGAGCGCTTTTCGCAATCGAATGACATCCAACGAGTCCAAGAAAATTGTTACGTCCCTACAACACGAATTAAAACAGTCTATGCCAGAGTGGCACTTGAAGCAAAAGGTGTCGTCCCACGTCATTATTCTCTCTTGATTTTCGCCTGATTCGGCTCGAAATTTCATTTATGGTCCTTTCCAACATTTATGATTAGCTAGGTTTGTTCTGAACCCGCTCGATATTTTCCAATGCCTGTTTGTTTCCGGGGTCGAGATCTAGAGCTTTCCGCCAGCACTCCAGGGCTTTGTCCATATCACCCAGCATCTCATAGGCGACCCCTTTTTGATGATGCGCCCCGATGTAGTTCTCCCTGAATGCTATAGCTCTATCGAAACAATTTAACGCACGGGAGAAGTCACGCTTAACTATTAGACAAATCTGTCCCATGTTGTAGTAAGCGGTTACATAGTCCGGGTCCAACTGAACGGTTTTTTCAAAACATGATAGGGCGGCGTCTTCCCTTTTCAAGAAGGTGTATGCCACGCCGAGGTTATAAAAGACCGCCGAATTTTCAGGGTCTAGAGCCGCGACTTTTTCGAGCCTTGCCGCCGCCTGTTGATAATCTTCATCTTCGAAATCGGAGAAAGCCCGCTGGAGTTGTACTTGGGCTAAAAATGATTGCGGGTTCTTTGCTCCTGCCTCAATGGCGGACAATTCTTCCAGGATTTTCTTGACGGCATCCTTTTCTTGAGCATTTTGAAAAAGCTCCAAAGCTTGCTCAAATGATTCACGGGCCTTTTCAATTCTGCCTGCGCACGCCCGGGAAACACCTAATCGATACTGAATGTGGGGTTTCTTTGACTCATCTGGGTCGACTAGCGCTTTTTCATAATATTCCGCCGCTCTAAGATAATCTTCAGCCCCGTCATAGCAACTGGCTATGGCCTGTAGTATTTCACAGGATCTGGGATTGTCATTGAGACAGTCTTTGAAGTCGCAGATTGCTTCGTCCCACATTTTTTCTGACATAAGCTTGTAAGCCTGGGCTATTTTTCCCTGTGTGGAATTAGAGAGAGGGGCTCTTTGGTCAACCGACTGATTTGGTAAACAACAATGCTTAAATTTTTTCCCGCTACCGCAAGGGCAGGGGTCGTTTCTGGAGACAGTCGCCATCCTGGATGATCCTTTCGAGTTAGCGAATAACAAAACATTTATAGTAATATATTAACCGGCATCCCTCAAGCAAAATAAACAATTGTTTTTTACGGACTTTTGGAAAACTATTGTCCAAAAATTCTCTTGACAAAAGGAATAGGATTTGATTCAATTGACCAATTCATTATTGCTTAGGTCATCCAAGGCCTAGCTGGATATCCAATTTAGTATTTCAGCGCTAATTAGATCCACGTCGAGTTGAAATGGTCAAACTTTTTCTCGGAAGTTCCACACAGTACCGATTTTTCTCAGAGACTAAGCATAATCCGGTGGCCGTTGGCGCCGATGTTTATGTTCGGGGTTCGGCCGTTCTCATGAACGGAGGGTAAAGAGGGGTCTCGGGGACAAAGCGCCTTTAGCTTGGGAAATGATCTTCCAGGAATGGATGACTACCTTGAGAAAGGAGGAGCCCGTCTATTCGTTTGAGTCGAAATTTTTGACATTAAACTTTAGTTGTAAGATCAGAGAAAGATTTATCACGCCAGGAGGATAGTTCATGCCAAGTTTTGTAATTATGGAAAAATGTGATGGATGCAAGGGGCAGGATAAGACTGCTTGTATGTACATCTGCCCGAATGATTTGATGGTTCTTAACAAAGAGACAATGAAAGCGTGGAACCGCGCGCCTGAAATGTGCTGGGAATGTTACAATTGCGTTAAAATTTGTCCCCAGCAGGCGATTGATGTGCGTGGTTACGCGGACTTCGTGCCCATGGGCGCTTCAGTTGTACCGCTAAGAGGTTCGGAAGACATTATGTGGACTGTTAAGTTCCGTAATGGTTCGCTCAAAAGGTTTAAGTTCCCGATCCGGAAGACCCAGGAAGGAACAGCCGTTCCTGATGGCGGTTTCGGTGAAGTGACAACGGACCTGGCGAGCCAGTGCCTGTACAACGAGCCGGCTGCTCTGAAGCTCGCCGCGCTACCCACGGTTAAGAAGTAATTCCTTAGGAGGAAGCTAATAATGGCCAATTTTGAAAATGTAGAAGTAACCACTGACATTCTCCTTTGTGGTGGTGGTATGGCGGCCTGCGGAGCCGCTGTTGAAGCCGCATATTGGGCGGCGAAAAATAATTTGAAGGTAACATTGGTTGATAAAGCGGCTATGGATAGATCCGGCGCCGTGGCCATGGGCCTGTCTGCCATCAACCAGTATGTTGACATCAACAGCGGCAATAACACTGTTGAAGACTATGTCCGTTACGTCCGTAACGATCTCATGGGCATCGCCCGTGAAGACCTCGTTTATGATATCGCTCGTCACGTTGATTCCTCTGTCCATCTGTTCGAAAAATGGGGCCTCCCCATCTGGTTGGACGCAGACGGAAAGTATGTTCATGAAGGCCGCTGGCAGCTTATGATCAACGGCGAATCCTATAAGGTGATCGTGGCCGAAGCCGCGAAGAACGCCCTAACCAAGTACGGCCATGAGTATTTCGAGCGCGTTTTCATCACCGATCCGTTGATGGACGGCGAAAGAATCGCGGGCGCGGTTGGTTTCAGCACCCGTGAGAACAAATTCTATGTATTCAAGGCCAAAGCAGTCCTAGCCGCAATGGGCGGCGCTGTTCACGTTTTCAAACCGAGAAGCACTGGTGAAGGCCTTGGCCGGGCCTGGTATCCGCCTTGGAACTCCGGCTCCAGCCTTTATTTCACATTGATCGCAGGCGCTGAGCAGACCTGCCAGGAAGTGCGTTTCATCCCTGTCCGTTTCAAAGATGGTTACGGACCGGTTGGCGCGTGGTTCCTCCTGTTCAAGTCCAGGGCCACTAACGCGTTTGGTGGCGAGTACATGGTTGAACGTAAGGATGAACTTGCAAAATGGGGCGAATACGGAAAAGTGAAGCCGATCCCAGCTAACCTCCGTAACTACCTTGGCATGCTCGATGAGTTTGAAGGCAAGGGCCCAATCTACATGAGAACGGAAGAGGCTATTCAAAAGATAGCTAATGAACTTAAGGGCGACCCAAAAGCTTACAAAAAGAAAATGAAAGAACTCGAGAATGAAGCTTGGGAAGACTTCCTGGATATGACAATCTCCCAGGCTATTCTCTGGGCCGGAACCAATGTCCAGCCCGAAGAGAAAGCTTCTGAGATCGCAGCGGCCGAGCCGTACTTCATTGGTTCTCACTCAGGCGCTTCCGGCGCATGGGTCAGTGGTCCTAAAGACCTCGCTCCGAAAGAGTACTTCTGGGGCTATGAATATATGTCCACGGTTAAGGGTCTATTCTGTGCGGGCGACGCCACCGGCGCATCCAGCCATAAGTTCTCTTCCGGTTCACACGCCGAAGGACGAGCGGCCGGCAAGTCGATGGTCCGTTTCGTAGTCGATAACAATACCCAGCCGAATGTGGATGCGGCTAAAGTTGAAGCTATGAAGAAACAGATCCTCAATCCCATGGATCTGTTTGTGGAATTCGGAGCCAAGTCAAGTGACCCGAACATCAACCCCGAGTTCATGAAACCTAAAATGTTCATGTTCCGCCTCCAGAAAATCATGGACGAATATGCCGCTGGCGTGACCTCAGGCTTCAAAACCAACAAGGCTAAACTAGAGAGAGCCCTTGAACTGTTGAATTGGCTGAAGGAAGACTCCGCGAAACTGGCGGCAGAGGACCTACACGAACTTATGCGTTGCCATGAGAACATTCAGAGAATGTATCAGGCTGAAGTTCATGTTCGCTCGATCCTGTTCCGTGAAGAAACCCGCTGGCCGGGCTACTACTTCCGCAATGACTTCCCAACCATCGACGAAGCTAACTGGAAGGTCTTCGTCAACGCTACCTACAAAAACGGCGCTTGGGAAATGAAGAAGGTACCCGTTATCTCTATCGTCAACTAACCTCTTAACTTACCTTAGAAATCCCGGAGGTGGTATCCGCCTCCGGGGTCCCTCGAATGCAAGAGGAAGCAGACTGAGGGAGCAAATGCTCCCTCAGAACCTTTTTATTGGGAGGAAGCATGGCTGGAGAAAGGACCGTTTTGGTCGTAGGGGGCGGTATAAGTGGTATCACGGCTGCGGTGGAAGCTGCGGAGGCTGGTTGCAAAGTGATCCTGGTTGAAAGGCTACCCTACCTTGGGGGCCGAGTAGCCCGGATGAATAAATATTTTCCGAAGCTTTGCCCTCCTAATTGTGGTCTTGAAATCAATTTCAGGAGAATCAGGAAAAACACGGATATCACTGTGTACACGCTTGCTAGTGTCGAAAATGTCTCAGGCGCCCCCGGGGCTTACACTGCAACAATAAAAATATTGCCGAGATGTGTTGAAGACCATTCGAGCACTTCAAAATGTGTTGAAGACTGCCCGGTTGACATTCCAAATGAATTTAACTACGGGATGGACATGACCAAAGCCGTACGTTTACCGTACGAAATGGCTTACCCCATGAACCTGGTCGCTGACGCTGAAGCTCTTAAAAGGAGCGTAGGATCTGTCGGCTTCAATAGCTTCGTAGATTCCCTTGAATCCAAGGGGATCAGGCTTGATCTGGAAGCCAAGCCGGAAATTCTGACAGTTCAGATTTCATCAATCGTTTGGGCTACCGGATGGGTCCCATATGACGCTACCAAACTGGACAGACTCGGGTTTGGAAAATACCCGAACGTCATCACAAATGTGATGATGGAAAGACTAGCTGCCAAGAACGGCCCTACTTGTGGTGAGATTGTAAGGCCATCGGATGGCAAGAAAGTTTACAATTTGGCCTTCGTGCAATGCGCGGGCTCCAGAGACGAAAATCATTTGCCCTATTGCTCGTCCATTTGCTGTCTCGCCTCATTGAAACAGGCTACCTACCTGCGGGACTACAATCCGGACGCTGAGGCGCACATCTTCTATATCGACCTTAGAGCTTACGGGCGATTTGAATATTTCTTTGACAGGGTTCGTAACGATGAGAAAATACACCTGACCAAAGGTAAAATTGTCAATGTGTATGAAGACCCTGTGACAAAGGACATAATAGTCGAGGGAGAAGATATTCTTTCCGGTGCCAGGATTCGCAGTACCTTTGACATGGTGGTCCTCGCTACAGGTATGCAGCCGACCACAAGCATCGAGAAGGCGCCGGTGCCCGGAGTGGAATATGACGACTACGGCTTTATAGTTTCAGATACCGGAATTCATGCGGCAGGAGTTTCCAAGCGGCCAATGGATGTTGGGACGTGCCTGCAAGATTCAACTGGGGCTGCCTTAAAGGCCCTCCAGGATACGGTGGGGAGGTAAGTCCATGGATCACAAAATTGGAGTATACATTGATACTGGCTATGGAATAGGCGAAGCCCTGGACATCGACGCTCTTTCTTCCGTGGCCACTTCAGAATTCAAGGCTATTGTATGCAGGGCCGAACCGTACTGGAGCGCCCCAGAAAAACTGGCGATCATTAGAAATGATATAGCCACGGAAAACCTTACCGCCGTCGTTATCGCAGGCCCGTCTCCAAGAGTATTTCAGCAGGAATTTACGTTTGAGAACGTTATTACTGAAAGAGTAAACCTCAGGGAACATGTAGTGTGGTGCCAACCTGCCAATGATGAAGACACCCAGATGCTGGCCGAAGACTACATGCGGATGGGGATAACCAAGGCGGGAAAGTATGAAGACAGACCTGCATATACTGACCCGAACGAAAAGGCGCTTCTAGTTATCGGCGGCGGGATTACAGGTATTACGGCCGCTCTAGGCGCAGCAGGCGCAGGTTATCAGGTTTATCTTGTGGAAAAGGAACAGAAGCTTGGAGGGTGGCTGAACAAGTTTTCCAAAGTTTTCACAGGAAAGCCACCGTATGATCAATTGGTTGATCCGCCGGTGCAGGAAAAAATCAAGGCGGTCGAGACTAGCGACAAGATCAAGGTATTCCTGGGTTCCAGGGTGTTCGGCATATCTGGCGCGCCGGGCATGTTTGAAGTTGTAATAAGGCCTGATGGGCCATGGATCGAGGAGCTGGATTCTGTTCAGAACCAGTGGTTGGCGGAGAAAAAGGCCAAGGAAAACAAGGGAACTGAAGAACCTGAGCCGGCCCAGACTTCCCAGGAAGAAGCCGCCAAACTGCCGCCTATGCCTGAGACTCTGGACTTTGACCACGAAAAGGTAATGGTGGGAGCGATAGTGCTTGCGGCCGGATGGCGACCAGAAGTCCCATCGGAGCTGGAGAAATTCGGCTATGGATCACATCCGGACATTATAACAAACGTTCAAATGGAGGAACTGGCTTCCAAGGGCAAGCTGGTAAGGCCATCAGACGGAAAAGAAGTTAACACTGTCGCGTTTGTAGAAATGGTCGATGATCAGATAGCGCATCCGTGGCTATACAACTCTGCGGTTGGTTCGCTAGTCGCCCTAAAACAGGCGCACTACCTGCGAAAGACAAACCCCAACGGCAAAGCCTTTATTTTTTATGAAAACATGAGGGCGCCAGGTCAGTATGAAAAGTTTTACCGCTCTCTCCAGGATGACCCGGGGGTTTTCATGTCCAAGGGTTCTCCTGTATCGATAACTAACGGTAGTTCAGGCCTAACAGTGGAGATGAAGGACACGCTTCTTGGAGAGGACCTTAAGGTTAAAGCCGACCTTGTCGTGCTTTCCACTGGTATGGTTCCGGTGACAAAGGATTCCGCTGTCCTTAACCTTAAATACCGTCAAGGCCCGTTCCTACCGGAAAACCTTTATGGGTTCAATGATTCCCATTTCATATGCTTTCCTTACGAAACTCAACGGACGGGTATTTACACCGCGGGTTGTGTCCGTGGGCCGATGGACATCTTAAGTTGCGAAACAGATGCCATGGGCGCCGCTCTCAAGGCGATTCAGTGCGCCGAACTTGTTTCTCAGGGTAAAGCGGTCCATCCTAGAGCCGGGGACGAATCATTCCCGCAGATCTTCGTCCAAAGATGCACTCAGTGCAAGCGATGCACCGAAGAATGCCCATTTGGCGCTTACGATGAGAAGCCGGACGGCACGCCGTTGCCCAATCCGTCCCGTTGTAGACGTTGCGCTATCTGCATGGGGTCCTGTCCGGAGCGGATCATCTCGTTTAGAGACCACTCAGTAGATATGATCGGCTCGATGGTAAAGGCGATTGAAGTCCCGGACGAGTACGCGGAGAAACCGCGTGTTGTTGTATTTATTTGCGAGAATGACGCTCTTCCCGCAATAGATATGGCGGGTATCCATAGATTGAATTATAGCCCTTATGTAAGATTTATTCCCCTGCGCTGCCTCGGAAACATCAACATGGTATGGATTGCGGACGCTCTTTCCAAGGGTATTGACGGAATCATGCTGATTGGCTGCAAGTATGGTGACGATTATCAATGTCATTTCGTGAAAGGCAGTGAACTGGCTGAATACCGGATGGGAAAAATCAGTGAGACCCTCCAGCGTTTGGTCCTGGAATCAGAAAGAATCCGCGTGCATCAGCTCGCAATTGACGAGTACGCCATGATACCCAAGCTGGTTGACGACTTCATCGAAAAGCTTTCTGAATTTGACCCCAATCCATACAAAGGTTTTTAAGGAGGTTCATCATGGCAAGAGACATAGTCACTGAACCTGATCTTCAGTTTACAAAGGACCTTATCGCCGCTGGCGGTGGTGACCTGAAGAAGTGTTACCAGTGCGCAACATGTTCGGTCGCGTGCAAAGTAGCGCCTGACAATAATCCATTCCCTCGCAAGGAAATGATATGGGCACAATGGGGCCAAAAGGATAAACTCCTGAACGACCCCGATATTTGGTTGTGCCACCAGTGCAACGATTGTTCGACACAGTGTCCGCGAGGAGCGAACCCTGGGGACGCTCTCAAGGCAGTACGAAAAATGGTGATTCAGAACAACGCGTGGCCCGGCTTCTTTGGTAAACTGGTCGGGGAATCATCTATGTTCGTGCTAGCGCTTGGCATTCCTGCTGTAATCGTGCTGTTGATTCTCATGATCAGCGGATTCAGCTTCCCCGAGGGCGCGGTAAAATATTCGGCCCACCATCTTCATCCCAAGGAAGGTTTCATCTATCTCCCTTTGATTCAGATAATATTCACAGCGGCTCTTGTGTTTTCAATAGTCTCGCTGGTCATGAGCCTAAAGTCTTACTGGAACGATCTTGAGACAAATAATCCCATACTGGTGGGAACAGCGAGGAAGGGATTTGTCCCAAGTCTTCTGGAGGCGTTCTCCGAGATTCTGCCGCACACCACGTTCAAGGAGTGTGAAGCGAACAATATTCGATATACCGCTCACTTGCTAACTTTTTGGGGCATGATCGGCCTGGCGGTTACCACTGCCATTGTCGCTTTCAACGTTGACATGCTGGGGCTGCTGCCGCCTTCCCAGAATGGACCGGGAACTATCCCAATCAAGATCTTAGGGAACATAAGCGCTATTGCGTTTGCGGTCGGGCTCGGAATAATGTTGTTCCGAAGACTGAACGTCCCAGACCAGGCAGGTGGAAGTTCATATTTTGACTGGTTTTTCCTTCTGATCATATGCGCTACCGGCCTGACAGGCATACTGACTGAACTGTCGAGATTTGCAGGATGGGCCGCCGGAGCGTATGTCATTTATGCGTTCCACCTATGGTTCGTTCTCACTTTACTGTTGTACATACCTTTCTCTAAATTTGCCCACTTGGGATACAGAACGATTGCTATCACATGGGCAAAATCGGCTGGTAGGAATGTCATGACAGCCACGAAGCCAAAATGTGTTAGCGCTCCACCTGCGGAGGCCGCTCAATCCTGATTGATTTGTAGAGAGATGATTTAATCAGAGATAACAAGGGCGAGGCGTCTAAGAACACTCGCCCTTGTTTTTAGTAAAACCCATAAATTGGCCTGTTTGAGTAAACCAGATTTACAGCCGAAGATTGTTAACAAGAAATTCTTCTTTCAAAACGCTCCCAAAGAACATCAGCCACCTCATCTCCTAATTCCCGGCAATCTAAATTGAAATTGCCCAAATATATGGAGAGATCTTTTGTCCATCGCGATCTTTCGCAATCCATGAAGCGTCTAAGGAAATTCCCATAAAGCCCTTCAATCATATACGGCGTAACCCTTTCCAACTCCCGAACCATCTTTTGAGCTTTGTCAACTTTAATTCCAGGATGCGCCATTTTAAATCTCCTCCCAGCGAACATGTCTTATGTCTTAAATAATAACTATAAAGTCCTTTTGCAACCGGTAACCTTCAAAACCACCAAGTTGCTGAGATGACGCTACTGATCGTAAAACACGATCCGAGCAATATTTAGGCGACATTTACACTTGGTCTGCAAAAGTGTAGCATGGTAACCTCGAGAGGGTGCGTCCTAATGGGGCGGCCTGCAGATAAAAAGAAAGGAAAGCAATATTGATAAGTCGGTACTCACGTAAACAGATGGAAGATATCTGGAAACCGGAAAATCGATTCCAAAAGTGGCTGGATATTGAGCTTGCAGTGTGCGAAGCGTGGACAAAACGGGGCGTAATCCCTGAATTGAGCATGAAGCTTATAAGAGAACGCGCTTCTTTCAATGTTGATCGTATAAATGAAATTGAGAAAACAACTCGCCATGACGTCATAGCATTTACAACGTCGGTAGCAGAATTTGTGGGTGAAGAATCACGATTCATACACCGTGGCCTTACATCATACGATGTGGTTGATACAGCCCTGTCTTTACTTATGAAGCAGGCTGGCTCACTAATAAGGGTAGGCCTTGTGGAACTCATGGATGCCCTGAAGGAACGCGCGTTTGAAACCAAAAGGGTGGCGGTAGTGGGTAGGTCACACGGAATCCACGCGGAGCCAACTACTTTTGGACTCAAGCTTGCTATCTTCTATTCGGAAATGTCCAGGAATTTGAAACGCTGGGACGCTGCGCTGGAAACGATATCGGTTGGGAAAATTTCCGGGGCTGTAGGTACTTACGCCCATTTGGACCCGGAAATGGAGGCTGAAATCCTGGGGAATTTAGGTCTAAAACCTACCCCGGCTTCTAATCAGGTAATTCAGAGAGACCGGCACGCCGAATATTTTAGCGTCCTGGCCTTGGTAGCGTCGAGCATTGAGAAGATAGCAACTGAAATCAGGCATTTGCAGCGGTCAGAAGTCAGTGAAGTCGAAGAATTCTTCCACCCTGGTCAAAAGGGATCTTCTGCGATGCCTCACAAGAGGAACCCAGTGCTGACCGAGAATCTGTGTGGTTTGGCGAGAGTTGTTCGAGGATATTCACTATCGGCAATGGAGAATATTCCTTTATGGCATGAGAGAGATATTTCACATTCCTCCGTGGAGCGGATAATTGGCCCAGACGCTACAATTATTGTGGATTTCATGCTTGCGAGGATGACCACGGTCATAAAAAACATGCGAATTTTTGAGGACCATATGGCCCGTAACCTTGATTCCAGCAGGGGGCTCATATTTTCTGAATCCATTCTGATAAAACTCGTGGACAAGGGACTCACCAGGGAACGCGCTTATTTTCTGACACAGAGAAACGCGATGAAGGCGTGGGAGAATGGATTAAACTTCAAAGACACTCTATTAGCTGATCCGGAACTGTCAGAAATACTCACAAAGGATGAAATCGAGTCGGCATTTGACATGGATCATGCTCTCAGGTGGGTGGACGCGACATTTAATCGCGTATTTAATTCATAAAATATCAAAAGAATCTTGACAGGTTCTTTAAAATGTATCATGCCAGTTCTAGTTTTAAGAGAGTCAAATCAGATGACTTTCTTGAAACACGTATAAAAAGCTTTAACAAAAGCTGACCATATTGCTATAATTATAAGCAATTCAGGGCAAGAGGGAAAATGACTAAATTATCCTTAAGTTTATTGAGTCCTTTCAAGGAGACACTAGCCATGACAAAGATCGCAATTCTATGGTCCGGGTTCCTGGAAAGAATAAGGGGGTCCAAAACCAATCGTAATAGTGGAAAACCTTATAAGGATATGCCCGTTATTCCCTCTCACAAGGCTGTGAATAATCCCGGGTTCTCCGTCGTGCTGATCAATGAGCGGCGAGGACCTAGACAATTCAATCTCACAGGAAAGAGGTTTCGCTTAGGGCTTGTAGGGTCAGTGATAATTGTATGTTTGTCGGTCTTTGGGGTCTATTCGGTATTTAGGGGGCTTGTGGGACACACATCCATTATGGCCGGTGGCTACAAAAAAGGCGTAGCTGATATTGCCTCTGTGCAATCAAAGACCCAGGACCAGGAAACCTCATTCTCGGGGCCGTCGAAGGACTATTCAGGCTCGGCCGGGTCAGGAGGGCAGCGCTCCGGTTCGACATATCAGGAAGCCGAAGCTGATCATTCGACGAAATTACTACAGTCCTCGGAAAAACTTGAAGGAGACCTGTCCGCCGGTTTACGTCAACCTCAAGAGAGTACTCAGGAAAACCAGACGTCAAACGTGACAGCCGCTTTAGACCACAACGGGACCGGGAACCCTGAGTCCTCGGCAAGATCCCAAACCGTAGCGCCTCAGCATGACCAACCTGCAGGTCCGATCGTAAATTTCAATGCGCAGGATGTCACAGTAAAACCCACCGGAGCGAAGTCCGGAACATTGAGTTTTCGTCTTATAAAGGACCATTCCGATGTACTTTTTTCGGGCTATCTCTTTGTTTTTGTGGAAATGAAGGATAAACGCGGTGAAACCAAGATCTATGTTTATCCTGACAAGACAAGGCTTGGCGAGGGTGATCTGCCTTCCAATTTTAAACAAGGCGAGAATATTTCGTTCAAGTATAATTCCAGAGTTGAGTTGCCTTACGGGGATATAAGATCTGGGGCCGGTTTAGCTAGAGTTTCTATCCTCCTTTACGGTGATGATGGAAAGATCGTTTTTCAGCGTGGCTTCGAGAAAAAAGAGCTTCTGGTGTCAGGGCCTTCAGGGCCGCAGCGAATGGAAGGGGCAAAATCCAAACCCACTGAAAAAAGAAGGGCGTTATAGATTAGTGTTAAACCGAATTTTGGCAGATAAGGCTTACCCGTCTTCCAAGATTTTCCTGAGGGACGCTTTTGCGAGCAAACGAGTGGAATCCAGGGTGGTAACGGACAATCTTTCGGGTCCACAATTAATGGAATCTCCGTACAGCCCAATACTGCCGCGTCGCATCGGGAACCTTACCAAGGATACGAGATTAGGGAATGTTCACGATAACAGAAAAAACGTAAACCGAGTCCATACTTGGGCCCAGTTTACCGGGTAATAAACATCGGTTCGCGCCGAGTAGTGGCGTGATGATGTCGACTGTCATTTTAAAACAACATCTAACCAATCATTGACATATTGCGCTACTTCTTCCCATGCCGGCTCTGCAAGGACCCAATGGGTGTGGTTCGGAAATTCCTTGTAATGGCGAGGCGCATCCGGTGTCGGGACAGCTTTAAATTTAGCAGCCACTTTTCTCACACTGGAGGCTGGTGTGATGCGGTCCAGTGATCCGGACACCACCAATACAGGACAATTAACCTTTGATGGATCGATCCAGGCAGCCTTACGCCGGAACAGATCAAGGAACCAGAACCCGATTTCCCATGCCGCCCTGCCGGATTCGTAGACAAATTTGTCGTAAGCCTGTCTCTGTTCATCTGGAGAGAGCAAAGCCATCATCGAATAGACGGCTTCACCAAACGTAGGCATGTAAGGTTTGCTCCCGAACCGGCTTCTCAATGGAAATGTTTTCCTGACGCCCCATCGGATTTTACCTGAAGAATCAACGGCCCCCCAGTTTAGCATCGCGCTCCAAAAAGATTTGGTAACGGACCATTCCAGAACTGTGGTATTCGGAGCGCAAGGAGCTGGGGTTAGAAGGACCGCTGCTTTTGGGAGCCCTCGACTTGCCAGGATTTGGGCCAGCAGGCCTCCCATAGAATGCCCCATTATTATGGGCGGGGCCGTTAGCCCGTGACTTTTAAGATCACGGATTTCATTTTCAAGGTCTTCAGCGTAATCCAGAAGGCTTGTCGTTCCAAGCCTGGGGTCAGGCTCTGAGTGAGGATTGATGTCGTGAAATCTCAGTGTGGGAGTAACGCAGCGATAGCCCCTGGCTTCGAAGAAACCCTTGTAATTTTCCCAATGCCACGGACCTCCCCACATGCCGTGAATCATCATGATTGTTTCAGCCATTTGTTTTCTCCTTTTTTGAGTTCGAGAGTCGGTGATGGTGGCGTCTGACAGTATTTGTGCGGAACTAAATCGTTATGGTATTGATGTTACCAAATTTTTTACTGACTGAAACAATGGTTTTTATTATATTGTTGACCTCCAGGATTAAGATGACAAAATAGTCGCTATCAAGTAAGACGCTTGTGGCTTCAAAAAGGTTACTCTTAAGTCCTGATAATATTCTCCGTTCATTTTTCCATCAAGTATTTATTGCAGTGAATACGACTTTGCTGTCTGAAAAGCGGGTCAACCTAAACAACCGAGAGAGGAAAAGCAGGATGAAGCGAAAAATTATCACATGGCCACTTTTCGTTGTAATGACGGCCCTGGTCGCGGCTCTTTCCATGGCGCCGCAGGTGGACGCATGTACCCGCGCTGTGTACCTTGGCCCGGAAGGCACGATCATAACTGGCCGCTCAATGGATTGGGAGGAAAACACTGGAACGGACCTCTGGGCGTTTCCGGCTGGCATGAAACGCGATGGAGCGTCCGGTGCTACCTCGATCAAGTGGGTGTCAAAGTATGGCAGTGTGGTTTGTTCTTTCTATAATGCCAGCACCGTCGATGGCATGAACGAAAAGGGGCTTGTCGCAAACGTTCTTTATCTCGACGAATCTGAATACGGCAAGCCGGATGGCAAGCGTCCGACAATCTCGATTGCCGCATGGGCGCAGTATGTTCTCGACAACTATGCTACCGTCGCTGAGACTGTAAAAGCCTTGCGCGAGGACCCGTTCGTAGTGATTGCGCCTACGCTTCCCAATGGTAGTCCTGCGAAGGGGCATCTAGCGATTTCGGATCCAACAGGTGACTCGGCCATCTTCGAATACATCAGTGGAAAGCTGTTCATTCATCACGCTAGAAACTATCAGGTGATGACCAACTCCCCGGTGTTTGACAAGCAATTGGCCCTAAACGAGTATTGGCAGGAGATCGGCGGTGAGACCTTTTTGCCGGGTACCAGCCGTGCATCGGACCGCTTCGCTCGAGCGTCGTTTTACATTAACGCTATCCCTAAGACCACCGACATGCTCCAGGCTGTGGCTAGTGTCTTTGGAGTGATTCGTGGTGTTTCAGTGCCGCTGGGTATTACCACACCGGGTCAGCCAAACATTGCCTCGACGTACTGGCGCACGTTCTCGGACCACAAAAACAAGGTCTACTATTTTGATTCTGCGACCAGCCCTACAGTGTTTTGGGTACCGTTGGGGGAGTTGGACCTAAAGGAAGGCGCTCCAGTCAAGAAGCTCACATTGGTTGGTGGCAAAACTTATTCCGGGAGCGCGGCAAGCAAGTTCGAACCAGCGCAGCCATTCGTATTTTTGCAAGGAACGGTGAAATAAATTCTGATCAAGGAGAGGAAAAATGGAATACAAACATGTAAATGGCCAGGCCTATTGCCGTTATGCCGCAACTCCGCCGATCATAAACTCCCCACTAGCGGATCAATATGGGATCGAAGTGTTTTCACCCGTGAGCGTCGAAGAGGGTCGATACGTCAAACTAAGGGTTGTTTTGCAAGACCGGCCAGGCAGGATAACCTGTCACGCCCGGATTGACTATGCGAAGAGGGTTGAATCCGGAAACCAATACAGAGTGGGGTTCAGTCATCTTTCCTTGACTGATGAGGAATTTCGGTTGCTTCTCCAGAGTTTTGTGGATGAGTCGGAGCGGGTCTTGGAGTTGACGGAGAGTGTCAGAGACAAAGGAGCGGAAGCGCCGTCAGTCACAGGAATGGAAGGTCTCGAGAAGATCACCAGGATAAAGGCTGTCACTCTCTCTGTCAGTCTTATTGAAGAGATTGACATGAAAAGAGGAGATGAGTCTTTCTCTGATTTTGTGGCAAAAGCCGTTAGAGATTACGTCAAGCGCTGAAATACATCCCAAGATTTTTATTCCCATAAAGGTTGCTGCAGACGGTTCGGATCGCTTGAAACGTTCCAGCCTTTCATGGTCAGCCTACGCCATCTGTGATCCCCTGACGCAGTGTGGACTGGACCTGTATGTGAAGGAGGGGAAAGTTATCAAGGTAGACGGGAGCAAGGAACAAAAATAAAGCATTTCGGCTCACTCAGAAGTGGGGGGGAGAAAACTTCCGAGGTCCGAAACGCTTGCCGTTACTATCGCATTTTTCTAAATATGATGTCAACTTCAAACCAGCCTAACGCTAGAAGTGTAGTCTTTTCTTTCAACTGTTGGTATCTTTGAACCACGCTTGCGCAATAGCCTTTATCAAATGGAGGAAGTGACATGAAAGCTCTCGCTTTTAATGTCAATACGGCAAAATTCATAGCGGCAAAAAGCCTTGGAGCTGTGTTCGGCGATCGAGTATTTTACAAAGGTCCCTTGCGGACCGTCCGGTTGACGGAAATACCGGAACCTAAAATCAGGGGGCCTGAGTGGGTAAAGATAAAAATCTTGGCGTGCGGATTCTGCGGAAGCGATCTTAACCTTATCCGGCTGCATGACTCTCCCACAGCCAGTCCATTTACTTCATTCCCCTGCGTCATTGGACACGAAATAGTGGGCGAGATCCTGGAAACAGGGAAAAATGTTGAATTATTCAAACCTGGCGACCGGGTGGTCATCAATCCGACACTTTCATGCGAAGCCCGCGGTATTTCATCCCCTTGTCAGAGCTGCATGGCTGGTAGGCCCGCAAATTGTGACAATTTTGCTCAGGGGGACCTGCCC
>JARLHM010000230.1 GCA_031292235.1 Syntrophaceae bacterium
AATCTTCCTCAAGTTCGTGCATAGGCACGCTAAAATGCTGCCACATTCCAGGGAAATCCATAAATTTTAAATCCACCATTACCGCATTGTTCTCTTTGGCGAATTCCAAAACCGCTTTAGGTTCCATTCGTTACTCCTTTTTTCGTTCTGTACACTAAACAAACGGTCAAGCATTTGACCGTGTTTATCAGTTGATCTAAAACTCAGAAAAGCTATGACAGACACGGCCCGCCATAGTGTGAATCCAGTGGCCGTCATGGCTGCTAAACCTGCGCCGAAACGCAGCGCAAGCGGCAAACTAATATCGGCGAAGAAATATATACACGTGATGTTAAGTTTAGCCCTACAGAGCGTCCTCGTCACGTTCTCCAGTTCTGATCCTAACGACCGTCTCTACCGGGGTGACAAAGATTTTTCCATCGCCAATGCTGCCTGTGCGCGCAGCCGCGATAATTTTCTCGATGACCTGATTTACAAGAGACGTCCTCACCACAACCTCTACTTTGATTTTGGGAAGGAAATCCACCAAATATTCCGCGCCGCGGTATATTTCTTTGTGACCCTTCTGACGTCCAAAGCCTTTAACTTCCGTAACCGTCATTCCCTGCACACCGAGGGAATGTAAAGCTTCTTTGACATCGTCGAGCTTGAACGGTTTTACAATCGCTTCAACTTTATTCATTTTTCCCGGCTTCCCCTTTCAAACCAATTCCACTATGTGAACTCGTCACGCCTCGGTTATCTGAGCGCTTTACAGATTATATCCGACTTCTCCATGAGCGCTAGTGTCTACGCCAAGTTCTTCCTCATCCTCTGTTACTCGCAAACCCATGACCGCCTTGATAGCATAAAGCAAGACGGCTGTAATTACGGCGCTATACACAAATACGGCCGCGATCCCAATGAGTTGAACAAGTAACTGATGGGAATCTCCGAATAATAAACCATTTCCACCTTGTGGGTTAATAAGTTTTGACGCGAAAATGCCAGTGCAAAAAGTTCCCCAGATCCCGCCCACACCGTGTATGCCTACGACGTCTAGTGAATCGTCGTAACCCAACTTGTCTTTCGCCAGCACAGCCAGGTAACAAATTATTCCAGCGACCCCTCCTATAATTAGAGCGGCGTCAAGACCTACATAACCGCATGCGGGCGTAATCGACCCTAGACCAGCTATTGCTCCTGAAGCTAACCCCAATGTAGTGGGTTTGCCTCTTAAAATCCATTCGGCCAATATCCATGTCATCGAGCCTGTGGCCGCAGCCATGTGAGTAACGATGAAAGCGTTTCCAGCCACGCCGTCAGCGGCTAGGCGGCTACCAGCGTTAAAGCCGAACCATCCGAACCAAAGCAAACCCACGCCCAGTAAAGTGAGAGTCAGGTTATGAGGAATAAACGCCCTTGTCCCGTATCCTTTTCTTTTGCCGACCACTAGGGCCGCAACCAGCGCTGCGACTCCGCAATTGAGGTGAACCACCAAGCCGCCGGCAAAATCCAGGATCCCCAACTTCGAGAGCCAGCCACCACCCCAGACCCAGTGACAGATCGGGGAGTAAACAAAGGTCATCCATAAAACCGTAAAAACTACAAATGGACCGAATTTCATTCTCTCCGCAAATGCCCCGGAAATTAGGGCAGGGGTGATGATCACAAACATTCCCTGAAATGCGAAGAACACCGAATGAGGAATGGTAAGACCTTCTTTAACTTCCGACCCGACCCCGTGCCCCATAAAGTGAGAGAGGTTTCCGACAAATCCTCCGACATCCGGCCCGAACGACAGGCTGTAACCATATATCAGCCAGATTAGAGATCCCAAGCCCATTAGCAAGAAGCTGTGCATCATTGTTGAAAGCACATTTTTGGGTCTGGTCAAACCACCATAAAATATGGCGAGACCAGGTGTCATAAGTAAAACCAAAGCAGCGCTGATCATGACAAAAGCCGTGTCGGCAGCGTTCATAAAGAAATCCTCCTCCCAAAATTTCTCAAGCCTTAAAAGAGGAGGTCCGCCGGCGTGTATTTCCACCCACTTGAAAGGCCTGATTGTTAATCCGGAATGGCAAACCGAATTTACAATTTTGGCATTTAAGCAAGTGGCGTGCCAACACATCAAGCATCAAACGACTGTCTTGGAACATGCTGATATCAAAGAACAATATAAATTAAGCCAAATCCGGATCCTAAAAAAACACATGTCAAACCTACTAAAAAGTAATAAAGGCCCCTCTGGCATTACAATTATGTAGGTAATTGAGCTTCAACAAAGAGTTGTGAGAGAAAGCCAGTTCATCGGGCGGCTTTCTCTCTGTGTTAGTCTAAATGGCGTCCACATCTCGCTCGCCGGTTCTTATCCTCACTACAGTTTCGACAGGGAAAACGAAAATCTTTCCATCGCCGATAGTTCCTGTCCTGGCGGCGGCAATGACCTTTTCTATGACTTGGTCCACTATGGAAGCCTGTACTACCATTTCGATCTTGATCTTGGGAAGAAAGTCCACCAAATATTCAGCCCCTCTATAAATCTCCTTGTGTCCTTTCTGTCTACCGAATCCCTTGACTTCCGTTACTGTCATTCCCTGGACGCCTATGGAATGGAGGGCGTCTTTTACGTCGTCCAGCTTAAATGGCTTTATAATCACTTCAACTTTTTTCATGCATGTCACCTTTCAGTGAGATAGTTAAGCGGATAGAAGTTTTGGACTGCCGAACTGTTTCATTCAACACAGCAGCCCCAACGAAACGCAACCTCTAAATATTGTAGGCGGTTTCACCATGTTCGGATGTGTCGCAACCGACAACTTCCTCTTCCTCGGAAACTTTAAGACCGACTACTGCTTTAACTATGTAAAGGATGATAGTGGTTACCACAAGGGAGTACACTATGGTTGCGACCACCGCCACAAACTGGATCCAAAGCTGGCCGGGATTACCGAAAAATAGGCCGTCATTCCCGGTCGGGTTTATGAGCTTGGAAGCAAACAGCCCTGTGGCGAGTGCGCCCCAGACCCCACCGACACCGTGTACGCCGACTACATCCAGGGCGTCGTCATAACCGAGAGAACTCTTGGCGAGTACCGCCAGGTAACATAGAACACCGGCTACGGCGCCCAGTATTACGGAAGAGATAGGCCCGACAAACCCGGAAGCCGGAGTAATTGCTACCAGGCCGGCCACCGCGCCGGAAGCTAAACCGAGTGTAGTAGGTTTACCTTTGATGATCCATTCCGCAAACATCCATGACATAGCCGCAGCAGCAGTCGCCATATGTGTCACCACAAAGGCCATCGCAGCGCCTTCACTGGCTGCCAGCGCGCTACCTGCGTTGAAACCGAACCAACCTACCCACAACAAACCGGCCCCGAGTAGCGTCAATGTGAGGTTATGCGGGATCATTGCCGTGTGGCCGTAACCTTTTCGTTTCCCAATGACAAGGGCGCAAGCCAAGGCCGCCGCCGCCGCATTTATGTGAACTACAGTTCCACCTGCGAAATCAAGCGCTCCCATACCCGACAGCCAGCCGCCGGGACCCCATACCCAGTGGGCTATAGGGCAATATACAAAGGTGATCCACAACAACATGAATAATACGAACGAACTGAATTTCATCCTTTCCGCAAAGGCGCCGGAAATCAAAGCCGGAGTTATTACCGCAAACATACACTGAAAAATCATGAAAGTGGTCCCAGGAATGGTCATCGTCTTGGAGGGGTCCACAAGGTCCGGAAACAGCCCTGCGCCGATATTGTTGAGAAAAAAGTAATGTGAACCGCCCAACCACCCACTGACAGCGTCAGGGGCAAAGGCTAGACTGAATCCATAAAACATCCAGATTATTGATGCCATCGCCATCAGAAAGAAGCTGTGCATCATGGTTGATAGAACGTTCTTCGATCTGGTCATACCACCGTAGAACATCGCCAAACCGGGTGTCATAAGTAAAACCAGCGCTGAAGACGCCAGAACCCACGCATTGTCCGCTTGATTCATCTTTCAACTATCTCCGTTATCTTTCGTTCCGTCTAAAGCCTACGCTTCTGTCATCACTGTCGAGCGCTCAAAACTAAGTTTGATTGCCATTTAAGCAAGCGTGGCGCCAAAGTCGCAAAATTCACGATCTAAATAGTTAATCTACTGGAATTGTTGTCTTAAGGATAACTTCAATAGCGAACCCGTTAATTAAAAAGTATAGCAAAACTACAAAAAGGTATGATTGTCTTCTGCCGCTGTTACATTGTGGTACGAAACCGCTTCGCATCTATTCCATGTTTCATAACCCGTAGGCCCATAATACGCTCCGTCAACCCCAATGCCCGCGCCGCTCTCGCCTTGTTGCCCCTGGCCGCCTTTAGGGCGTCCACAATCAAGTCCCGTTCTACCGTGTTGAGCGTGGAGTCGAGAGTTCCCATATGGGCCGTGCCGCTGGCTTCCGCTGTCTGTAACGTTGGTGGAAGGTTGTGAGAATGAATGACCTGGTCAGAACTGAGAAGGACCGCCCGTTCGATGCAATTTTCAAGCTCCCTCACATTTCCTGGCCAATGGTAGCTCATCAGCATGTCAATCGCGGGGGTAGAAATCCTAAGGACCGGTTTATCATTGGCCCTGCTGTACTTTTCAATGAAATAGTCAACGAGTAGAGATATGTCTGTCTTCCTTTCCCTAAGAGGCGGGATGTGGATAGGAAAAACATTTAGTCTATAATACAGGTCGTGCCTGAACACGCCTTCAGTGATGAGACGCTCAAGGTCCCGGTTCGTCGCTGTTATAATTCTAACGTCGGTCTTTTGAGTCGCAGAGCCTCCTACACGCTCAAACTCCTTTTCCTGCAATACTCTAAGCAGTTTGATCTGAGTAGTCGGTGATAAGTCCCCAATTTCATCAAGAAAGATCGTTCCACTATGAGCTAGCTCGAAACGGCCTTTCCGTGTAGCTATAGCGCCGGTAAACGCTCCACGTTCGTGACCGAACAACTCACTTTCAACAACACTCTCGGGAAGCGCCCCACAATTGACCTTCACAAAAGGTTTGTCCGCTCGTGGACTGTTATAATGGATGGCATGAGCGACCAGTTCTTTGCCGGTCCCACTTTCGCCCCTGACCAAAACGGTAGCCTCGCTAGGTGAAACTTGGGATATTAAATCGTAAACAGCGCGCATGACCTTTGAGTTGCCTACAATATTGGAAGGCCTGAACCTTTCCCGTAACTCGCTCTGCAAGCGTGTGTTCTCTTCCATGAGACGCTGCCGCTCCTCCTGGGCTTCCTGTCTCAAACGAACAGCCTGCGCGATCATCGAGGCGATGATGGCAAGTAACCGGACGTCCTCCTGAAAAGAAACTCCCTCTTCAAAAACCCGGTCAGCGCTCAACGCTCCGATAACCTCATTCCCAATCTTGATGGGCACACAAATAAAAGAAACGTCATTTTTTTTCAAACGCTTGCGCGCTCCAGTTCGATCCAGAAAAAGAGGTTCGTCGGATATGTGCGGCACAATCGCCGGTCTACCAGTTTTAACCACCTGGCCGGTTATTCCTTCCCCAGGCCTGTATCTGCCCCGTTCCTTCTGAACTTCCGACAGCCCGTGCGCTGTCTCAATCATGATTTCACCGGATTGCCGGTTCAACAGGGTTATCGTCCCGCGCATCATCCCCATCCGCCTGGCTATAGCCTCCAAAACCGGACCAACTACATCCCCCAATTCTATGCTCTGATCCAAGATTTGGCTGATTTCAAAAAGCAAAAGGAGTTCCTGGACTTCTCTTTTTACAATAGGAGCCTTACGCCTGACTTCCATACAAATGATCCTTATTCTAAATTACAGAGTTCAAACCTACAAAATTGTAGGTTGAATAACTCAATTTGTCAAAATTGTTCTGAACATTTTTTTCGCGATCCAGACTTTAGCGCCGCATGGTTGAATTATTGAAAAAAAAGGTCGACTATCCAATTAGGCGGGTTTAATTGGAACAATATGAGAATATTCGCGCAACAGTGAAACCAATTGCCAGAAAAGTATAATGATGATATAATGTTATAAATGTAACTCAATTACCTAGAACTTGACAACCTTATTTATCCTCTGTTTTCTGATCGAATATGAAAATAGGCTAAGTGTTATCTCGTAACATTTGAGAGAGCGGCTGATTATGTTCAGGAAAGACAGTCGTATAATGCGTCGAACCAGAACAAGATTCCTGACGAGTCCGTCGGGAGTGTCCTTTATATATCCAGTGGTGCTCTTTTTTACCGTCCTTTTGTTCACTTCAATAGTCTTGGGGATTGGCCCAGTATTGGCGTCCGATCCGGAACAAGCTGCTCAACATGCCTTCCTGTTAGGGAAAAGAGCGCTGGACGAAGGCAATGTGGCCAAAGCCGAGGAGTCCTGGAAACCCATCCTAGGCGACAGTCTCTACGGCCCGGTTTCGTATCTGCTGTTGGCTAGGGGATTCGCTCGTGAGAGGTTTTTTTCAAAGAGTGAGTCCCTGATTCGGGATTTCTTGAAATTGTA
>JARLHM010000231.1 GCA_031292235.1 Syntrophaceae bacterium
CATAATGACGGTCCGTTCTCCGCCTCCACCTGAAATGGCCGAACTGGTAAACCACGAAACAAGGCTCACTACCAGAGACGCAGCGAATGCTGACCAGAACCCGGACACATGGACACCGACATCGAGCCCCGCCACAAACCAGAACAGTAGCGCATTTATGACCAGGATGAAGAACCCCAAAGTCACAATAGTTAACGGTAAGGTGAGAATTATCAGCACCGGCCTGACAAATGCGTTCAAGACCCCAAGTATGGCGGCGAAAACCAGGACCGATCCCTTGTCGTCCACGGTAACACCGAGGTGGAGTTTAGAAATGAGCAGAACGGTTACCGTAATGATTATCCAGCGAATAAGTATACCCGGCATGAACTATCCTTTCAGGTACGGCCCAAGCGGCCAGTCAAATCAGCTTTCGTCCTTCTCTTTAAATTTTCTCAAAAATGGCTCAAACAAATCAATCGGTATAGGGAAGACTGTAGTGGAATTCTTCTCAGCCGCCACCTCAACGAGAGTTTGCAGGAACCTTAGCTGTAATGCGATAGGCTCCTTGGCTATTATAACCGCTGCTTCGGAAAGTTTGGTAGCAGCCTGGAATTCACCTTCCGCATTTATGACTTTCGCCCTTCTTTCTCTTTCAGCCTCAGCCTGTCGGGCGATAGCCCGCTGCATCTCCTGAGGCAAATCTATATATTTTAACTCAACCATGCTGACTTTTATGCCCCACGGACCGGTGTGTTTGTCCAGGATCTCCTGAAGTATCATGTTCACTTTTTCCCGAGAGGCCAGTAATTCATCGAGTTCAGACTGCCCGCAAACACTTCTTAGCGTGGTCTGAGCCAACTGGGATGTCGCATAAAGGTAGTTCTCCACGTCGATTACCGCCTTGGTTGGGTCCATGACTCTAAAATAGATTACCGCGTTAACCTTCACCGATACGTTGTCCCTAGTTATGACATCCTGAGAAGGAACATCCATGACTACGGTACGGAGACTTACCCTTACCATTCTGTCAACTACTGGGATCAAGAAGATAATTCCAGGTCCCTTGTGGTCTATTATTCGTCCGAGTCGAAAAATGACCGCTCGCTCGTACTCGTTCAGCACCTTTATAGCCATTGAGAGAATGACTATTCCCAAGATTACGACTATTCCCAGACCATACATGATATCCTCCTAAGAATGGGCGCCCAGACAAAGGGGCCTTATAATTACCTTATAATTGTAATGAAAAGTCTCGTTACAGACCACCATGCATTGCCACAATGATTTCCAGATTCATCACTTTTGTTACCGTTACAGTTTCGCCCTTCGGTATCCGGATTTCGGACTTCGCGTTCCAATATTCGCCGTGCACCAACACCTTACCCGTAGGGTCTATGTCCGTCATGGCGACCCCTACTTCGCCTACCAGCCCCTGCTGGCCGGTACGAGGCTTGTGCATCCAGGCCCTAATCACAAGTCCCAGAACAAATATAAAGAAGGCTGAAATAGCCAACACAGTCGGAACAATGACGGACCAGGAAACACGCATGGCCGATTCACTGGAATCGAAAAGCATAACTGATCCAAGAGTTAAACTAATTATACCGCCTATTGAAAACAATCCGAATGATTGCACTTTGATTTCGAATATGAAAAGAATGATAGACAGTATTATAAGAAGGATCCCTACATAGTTTACGGGAAGGACCTGTAAGGCGAAAAATGATAGTAACAGGCAGATACCCCCGGCTACCCCAGGGAAAATTAATCCGGGGTTGAACAACTCCATCATGATACCAAGACCGCCCACCATCATCAGGATATAGGCGATATTAGGATTTGCTATGACATCCAGGATCTTAAACCTCAAACCTGGAATTACTCGTTCGATTTTAGCGTCCTCTGTTGTCAATAAATATTCGTGATTTTCTTTCTCGATTTTACGGCCATTGAGTTTTTGTAATAGATCAGGGATAGAGTCGGCCATCAGGTCTATTACTTTCAGGTCAAGCGCTTCCTTGGCCGTTATGGATACACTCTCCCTGATTGCCTTTTCGGGCCATTCCGCGTTGCGGCCTTTGCTCATGACTATCCCACGAATATATGCCGTCATGTCATTCATGATCTTTTCAGACATGGTCGCATCAATTTCCTGGCCACCACCACTTACTGGATGAGCCGCCCCGATATTCGTTCCCGGCGCCATGGCCGCTATGTCGGCGCATACGGTAATTAGGGCGCCTGCTGATGCTGCGCTGGATCCACTAGGAGCGACATAGACAACTACCGGCAGTTTGGCGTTGACCATATCCTTTATTATTGTCTTGGTGGTGCTCAACACTCCGCCGGGAGTGTCCATTCTGATAATTACACAAGTGGCCTTTTTTGCCTCGGCCTTTTCGATACCCTTGTTGATATAATCGGATAAAGCGGGGTTGATCGTGCCATTAATATCTAATAGAAACACGACTGGTTTTTCTTCCTCTTTCCCGGCTTCACCCAAAAGTGGGTAGATAATGAGCGTAAAGCAGCAGCAAACCAATGCAATGGTGATCATACGGATTCGTTCAGCAATCATTTGGAGTCTCCACGTCCGTCAACCGGCAAATCCAATTGAGCCATGACCTTTTTGAGGTCCTCCCATGCCTCGGCCTTCCATTTGCGCTCAGGTTCCTTTCTAAGCAGGAAGGATGGATGATATGTGGGCATGAAAGGAATCCCGTTTACATAATAGAAACTTCCCCGCGTTTTTGTCAGAGAAATCTTTCTTCCAAGCAACGAACCGACGGCTATTCTACCTAAACCAACTATTACTTCGGGTGATATCACATTTATTTGAGCCTGTAGGAAAGGCAGACATGTTTGGATTTCGACCGGTTCTGGATCACGATTGCCCGGTGGGCGGCATTTCACTACATTGGCTATATACACTTGTGACCTATCGAGTCCCATGGCATTGATCATACGATTGAGCAACTGCCCCGCCCTACCTACAAAAGGCCTCCCTTCCCTGTCTTCGTCCGCCCCAGGGCCTTCACCCACGAACATCAATCTCGCTTCGGGCGAACCTTCTCCAAAAACAATGGTTTTCCTGCCACTACTCAAGGGGCACCGCCGGCAATCTCCTATTTCTTCCCTGATGGCCGTCAATTTAGCGCTTGGTATCGGTCTGTCTTTCTGAGCGACTCTGGAGACAAAGACTTGGTCCCATCCCATATCCACAAGATAACAGAGATAGTCTCTAAGCTCTGAAGCAGGGTCCCTACAAAATGCCATTGCAGTCTCTTCTCTCGGCGCTAACGCAATAGCGCTGTGCAATGCGTAGGATCGCGCCTTTCAACAAATCAATGATTGACTCTCCGTCGAAGGTCCAAGGCACGGCTCAGGATTTGATCAGCGACATCTTCTTTGGACATCAGAGAAAGTTGCTCTTCATCTCCGGAACGAAACAATAGTCGGACAATGTTCGTTTCACAATCAAATCCTGCGCCAGGCTTGCTGACATCATTCAGGACCAGCATATCCACGTTTTTGTTCTTCAATTTGATCCTTGCATTTTGAATTGCGTTCGAAGTCTCCGCTGCAAATCCAACCAGGATTTGATCCGGCCATTTCCGGCTTCCAAGTGTTGCGAGGATATCAGGATTACGCACAAGGTTGATTGTGGTCCCAAATTCATCCTTTTTGATCTTTTCCCCATGAACCGTTTCAGGTCTGAAATCAGCGACAGCCGCAGCCTTTACGACCATGTCCGATTCATGAAACCGTTCCAAGACTTTTTCCATCATTTCCGAAGCGGTTCGGACTGGAATATGATTCACCCCATGAGGCGCCGCTACCTTTAGGGGACCGGAGATCAGTGTGACATCAGCCCCTCGGGCTAGGGCGCGTTTAGCTATCGCCACTCCCATTCTGCCTGATGAACGGTTTGTAAGGAACCTGACGGGATCGAGGGGTTCTTCAGTCGGACCAGCCGTTACCATGACACGCAACCCATCAAAATCTCTGGGACCGAGCCTGCGCTCCACTTCACGGAAAATCGCTTCCGGCTCAGGCATTCGCCCTTCCCCAGTCCAACCGCAAGCCAACTCTCCCGAATCCGGGACCATCACTTGATAGCCATATGTGACGAGTCTTTCCAGATTTGCTTGCAGAATTGGATTTCGGTACATGTTCACGTTCATGGAAGGGCATATTATCGTGGGCTTGTTATAAGCCATGAGTGTAGTAGTAAGCATGTCATCGGCAATCCCGTTTGCCAGTTTGCCGATGAAATTCGCTGTCGCAGGGGCGACGACCGCAATTCTTGTAGCGTCGGCCAAAGAAATGTGCTCAACAGTTGGGCGATCCCGCTCTCCCCACATATCCAGAATTACTGGATTCTCGCTAAGTGTGCACAGAGTCAGGGGGGTTACAAACTCTGTGGCCGCTCGGGTCATGACAACGTGGACGTTCATACCGGCTTTTACCATTAGACGAACCAACAGGGGCGCCTTATACGCCGCAATTCCACCTGTGATTCCCAACAAGACGGATGCGCCCATAACTAGTCCTCTTGTTTCATGTAGGCCAATAAAACTTTGGTTTCCTTAAGATCAACTACTCTAATACAAAGTATATCTTCGAGCTAATATGTTAACACCTTTCTGAGCTGATTATAGACCTTTGAGCGACAAGACACTACAATAATTTCACATCGTGATCATGTCTACATTGCATTGAGAATTAACGGCGTTTCCGGGACCATAATTTTCGGTAAAAAGTCACGCGGAGCCTAGGACCAAGTCCACTACACTGATGATGTCCGATGCAAGGACAAAGTCCAGCCCGCTTCTTACCTGTTCCGGAAGACTTTCGACATCCATCCTGTTAGCATCCGGAAAAACGACCGTTTTTACGCCAGCTCTCTGGGCCGCCAGAGTCTTTTCCCTAATTCCACTCACGGGCAGAATTCGCCCACTCAAAGTTATTTCACCGCTCAGAGCTACACTTCGACGCGCAGGTCGATCCGTCAACAGAGATATGAGCGCAATCGCAATAGTAACGCCGGCGGAAGGGCCGTCCTTTGGTATGGCCCCCGCTGGGATATGAATGTGCAGGTCTGTTTCAGAAAAGAAGTTCTCATCAACCCCGAATTTTCGAGCGTTACTTCGAATGTAGCTCAGGGCTGTCTGCGCGGATTCTCTTAAAATGTCCCCTAATGAACCCGTCAGGATAAGTTGCTGGGAGCCTTTCATTCGGGCAGCTTCCACAAAGATAATCTCTCCGCCAAATTCCGTCCAAACCAGACCAGTGGTCACTCCTACCTGATCCGCAGATTCCGCCGCCTCGTGTCGGAAGCGCCTGGGGCCAAGAAATCGCGACACCATCTCGGAGTCAACTTCGGCCGGGAGATTTTTCTGCCCATCTTGAAGATAAATGAGGGCTAGTTTTCTACAGACGTTCGCGATTTCACGTTCCAGATTTCGCAGGCCAGCTTCCCTTGTATAGTCCCTAATAATTAATGACACAGCGTCATCAGCGAATCTTACCTCGCTCGCGGCAAGGCCGCAATCATTCAATTGTCTGCGTATCAGATAGTCTTGAGCAATTCTAGTTTTCTCATGCTCAGTATAACCCGAGAAAGTTATTACTTCCAGCCGATCCAGAAGGGCTGCTGGCAAATTTTCAATAGCGTTGGCTGTAGCTATGAACATTACTGAAGAAAGATCAAACGAAACATCCAGATAATGGTCTCGAAAATTCCGATTTTGTTCAGGGTCCAGAATCTCGAGCAAAACTGAAGCCGGATCGCCCCTAAAATCTTGTCCAATCTTGTCGATCTCGTCCAACATGAAAACCGGGTTTTTTAGGCCGAGGTTTCTAATTTCGCTGATAATTCTTCCTGGCATGGCCCCAACATATGTCCGGCGATGTCCTCTCAATTCGGCTTCGTCTCGGAGACCGGCCATGGAAATTCTGGCGAATTTTCTTTCCATCGCCTCTGCTATGGCCTTACCTATTGAGGTTTTTCCTGTGCCCGGAGGTCCAGAGAAACACAGTATCGGGCCCCTGGTGATCTGGGCGTGACGCTTCTTCTCAAGTATTCTTTTAACCGCAGCCCTCAGTTCATCAAGCTTGTAGGGTTTTGATAAAAAATACGCAGCGCCCTTTGTGAAGGCGTCTACAGCAGAATCAACGGTGGCGAAACCTGTCACCAGCATTATTTCCGTGCGGGGCGCCGCCTTTTTAATGTTCTCCGTTAGTTCAATACCGTTCATCCGGTCCATTTTCATGTCTGTAATTATAAGGTCGAACTCCTGGCGCTTGACTTTTTCCAGCGCGTCAACACCGTTCGAAGCTGTTTGAACAATGTGTCCATCTTTGACAATTACACGCTCTATGTTGTCCCTAGCCATCTGCTCATCATCAACAACCAGGATTCTGAAACCCTGCTTGTTCCGGAGAGTGCGGACGCCAAGGAATTCCAGAACGCGCTCCTTTGCGTGTCTCAACCCGTAATGTTCGCGCTCCAGTATAGCTTGGGCCCGTTTCAAATCGAGATTGTCATCAGTGTAAGTGTTCCACGGCAATGCCAGAAGGTATTCTATATAGTTTAATCCTATTGCATATTCGGCCGCGGATGGGTCTGTCTTTTCAAGCCTATCCAACTCTTTGAATGCGGCGGAAACAGCGTGGTCCGGCAGATTTGAGGATTCAAGGTTCGTTCTGATTTCAATTAGTTCATGAGGGATGGAAGGGCGTTCTTCTTGATTTTTCTTAAAAAAACCCATGGCTTAATATTCCTTAAGGCCGATTTCTATTTGCGTCACATCATTATAGACAGAAACAACTAGCGCCGCAACGGCGGTTTTTCAGAAGGTATAACCGCGTTATTGAAACGCGACTGACATCAATCCCGCTGTTGCGTGAGCAAAGTTACGTTGCACATCGCAACAGCGAGACACAGATCACAATATGGCTCTTTAGGCTGGAAATTTGGTTCCATTCACAATATCGAGCCGCAGAGTTGCGAAACGCAACACGTGACTCGAGTTCTGTAAATTGCACATTAATGGATAGCGCCTGTGATTTCAAGGTATTACACTACCTTTATACAATGGCACAGAACTTGATAGGATTAAACTGGAAATTAAGATACTTGCCAGACTGAAGGAGATAAAAATGAGAACATGGCTCCAAAAATTGGAAAGGATGGCCGCTGCGGCGGCTTTCGCAGAGGAAGGCGAATGGCAGATGGCTCGCGACATACTCCAGGAGTCTGAGAGGAGATCTGTTGCGAGAGAGGCCGAGAAAAAGAATAGGCGTAAAATAAGATTGAGAGAGCCTTCCTACAGGGCCTAAAAAGTAGATTTGTGGAAGAAGTGACTCCATATGGACTTAAAGAATTGGCTACCCAGCCCTAACACAGGTTGGGATCCTTTTTTGCTGGTACAATCAAGATTATTAGGAGATACAAATGGCGGCAAAAACTGAAATTAGGAAAAAAAAGATTTTGATTCGCACGTTGATGTATGGAGCGATAACAACGGCTTTGTACGCCGCTGTTTTCTCACACGCTTCCTCCATCACCGAACTGTTCGCCAAGGGAGGGTTTTATGCGGCTCTGCCCATTGCGACCGTTTTTATATTTTCTTTTGCGCATGGCGCATTTTCCAGCAACTTGTGGTCTGTGCTGGGCATTGAAGCCATAACCAAGCAGGCGGCCAAACGCAAGACCGCTCCAGCGCCTCGACCAATTCAGAAACCTCGCGCCCGTTTAAGAATGAGCGCTTAGAGTTTGCTAATTATAGGGTTTGACTGAAAGGAGTTGAAGATGATCGACCATGCCCTCGACGCTGCAAAATTTATAGATCTTACATGGATGAATGTTTCATTCTTGTTCATAGTCGGCTTCATTGGTGGTCTGGTGAGTGGCTTCATCGGTTCCGGCGGGGCCTTTGTGTTGACTCCGGCCATGATGAGTCTTGGTGTTCCTGCGGCTGTGGCCGTGGCCAGCAATATGTGCCACAAGTTCCCCAAAGCCATGGTTGGCGCTTATAAACGTTACAAATATGGTCAGGTCGACCTAAAACTAGGGATTGTAATGGCCGCCTCCGCCACGGTGGGTGTGCAGGCAGGCATAAAAATTCAGGAATTGATTCTCAACAAATGGGGCGAGGCGGGTTCAAACCTGTACGTTAGCCTGTCGTTTGTGGCTGTCCTTTTGTTAGTCGGTAGCTATGTCTTTTATGACGCTTTTAAAACATCTAATTCAGAAGGCGGAGATCCTGTTCCAAAGTTGGCTAGACGTCTGCAATCCATTAATCTACCACCTATGATTCATTTTAAGACTGCTGATCTCACAATATCTCTTTGGTTCACTATTCCTGTCGGGTTCGCAACCGGCTTGCTCGCCGCGACTATAGCAGTTGGTGGTTTTGTCGGGGTCCCAGGAATGATCTATGTTGTTGGCGCTTCTGGTCTCATTTCGTCAGCAAGCGAATTGGTCATTGCCTTTCTCATGGGCTTTGGGGGAACCGTGAAGTGGGCGATGCACGGAATGGTCGACATCAGACTCACATTGATAATTCTCGCCGGCTCGCTTGTGGGCGTTCAGCTCGGGGCGATCGGAACGACATATGTAAAAGAAAACATGATTAAAATCGTCATGGGGACTATCATGTTAATCGTTGCGGTCAGTAGGGCGCTAGCTGTGCCCCAGTATTTGAATCAATTGCAACTAATGGACGTCGATAAGTTTACATTGTCCATTCTGGATATGGTCAGTTTCGCTACTATGTGTTTGGCTCTGGCCGTCGGCGCTGTAATCATTATCGGTAGCATGTTGAAGGGCAGAAGAGCCGAATACGCGGCTCAGACCTCAGAATCATACGAGCATGTTTAAACGTATACTTGCAGCAGTTGACGGCTCTCATTCAAGTTTGCATGCGCTCCGCCAGGCTATTTCTATCGCAAGAGCGGAAAAGGGCGTCATCAAAGTAGTGTCGGTGGCGCCCCCATATACCGGGGACCTACGATTAGTCGGTGTCCGTGAAAACGTGAACGACATGATATTGGCGCCTCATAAAAAGGCGCTTGAAGAAGCGTTAAGAATAGCCTCGTTAAACGATATCCATATCCGATCAATCCTTGAAATTGGAGAACCCGCTGAAAAAATAGTTGAGACCGCAGAGGAGCTTAATTGTGACCTCATAGTCGTGGGTATACAGGGAGGAAATCCTGCTAGAAACGCTATTATGGGCAGTACCGCCGCTAGGGTGATAGGGTTAAGTAGCGTATATGTGCTGGCGGTCCCCATGAACTCCGAGGTCGATCTTGACCGAATTATAGTAGCGGTTGATGGGTCCAAATCCAGTGAAAGAGCGACTGCTGTAGCGTTTCAGTTGCAGCGATCTTACGGATCAGGAATTGTCGTACTATCGGTAGCTGATATCCCATCACACCTTTACGGGCTTGACGCCAATGTGGCCGAAAACATGCTAAAGGAAGCGAGGGAAGTCCTCGAACCTGTTCAATTCAAATCAATACAGCATGGTGTTCAAATTGAACCACTTCTCCGTGAAGGGGCCCCTGCTGATATGATAAATCAGACAGCGGTCGAAAAAAGAATTGGGTTGATTATAATCGGTTCACATGGCCGCACGGGACTGAAACGCCTGTTAATGGGAAGCGTCGCAGAAAGCGTCATCGTTCATGCGCCGTGTCCTGTTCTCATAACACGGTGATGCCCACCTCTCAAAGAAGGAAAAATCTCTGAACAAAAATCCTGTTATTCTAGTCCAAAACGTTTGATTTTCCGCCAAAGCGAAACCCGGTCTATCCCCAAAGTCTCTGCCGCCAATGTTTTGTTTCCCCCACTTTCCGCCAGGACTTGCTTTATGTAACGAACTTCCTGCTCCTCAAGGGTCGGAAAACCGCCGTCTTTACGCCTGTAAGTGGTAATCTGGAAATCCCTGATGTCATCCGGGAGGTGCTTTTCGTCAATAACACCCTCCGTAGAAAGGGCTATGCCTCGTTCGACAATGTTTTCCAATTCTCTCACGTTTCCCGGAAAATCATAACCTTTCAATGTATCGAGAACTTCTTTTGATAGGACAGGCATGTCACGACGCATAATTTTCGCATGTTTCTCCAGAAAGAATTGAGCTAATAGCGGAATGTCGTTCTTCCGGGCTGCCAATGGAGGCAACTCAAGCGCTACGACGTTGAGCCGATAGTAAAGGTCTTTCCTGAATTCGTTGGACATAACGGCGTCTTGGATGTTTCTGTTGGTAGCAGCTACAAAACGCACATCCACATTTATAGTCGAGATTCCTCCCACCCGCATGAGTTGTCTTTCCTGAATTACCCTTAGCAACTTGGCCTGCATATTGACGGACATTTCGGTTATCTCATCGAGGAACAGCGTGCCGCCGTTAGCCAGTTCTATAATACCCGGCTTACTTATGTGAGCGCCTGTAAACGCTCCCTTCTCGTGACCAAAAAGTTCATTGGTGAGCAATTCTTCGTTAAAGGTCCCACAATTAACGGCCATCATTGTACAAGAACTTCTCTGGCTGTGTTCATGCACAAAGTGGGCCAGCAATTCTTTTCCAGTCCCTGATTCTCCTGTGATCAGGACATTACAGTCTGTCGGAGCAATCTGTCGGGCTGTTTCCAGGATCCGAACCATAGACGCGTCCTTGGTGATAATTTTTATCTGCCCTACTTCCTGTAACTTCTTGAGTTCATGTTTAAGATGAAGATTCTCTTCCCGCAGCCTTATCTTTTCCAGCGCCTCGGCGACTATCTTCCTTACAGCGTCAATCCGATACGGTTTGGATACGTAGTGATACGCCCCCTTTTTCATGGCATCAATAGCTGAATCAACTGTAGCGTAACCAGTGATCATTATCACTTCTGTAGCGCCGTGCCTTTTACGACACTCATCAAGTATCTGCATGCCATCAACCTTCTCCATCTTCAGATCCGTGAGCACAACGTCAAAATTGTCCGTTCGGATAGCATTCAACCCTTTAGGGCCTGTATCCGCAGTCACAATCTCATAGCCTTGTTTTTGAAGAATATGGGCAAGATTTGAAAGCGCTAGTTCTTCATCGTCGATTATCAATATTTTAGGAGGATTGTGCATTCTTAAGACCCCGCCGCTGGAAGAGATATGAAAAAGACAGTTCCCTTTTCAGGCGTGCTCTCCACCCGAATCGTCCCTTTGTGCCTTAGAATTATGTCATGAGTAATAAATAGTCCCAGTCCTGTACCCTTCCCGACATCCTTTGTGGTGAAAAAGGGGTCAAATATCCGAGGTAGGTTATCTGGGGATATTCCCTTGCCAGAATCCCTTATGCGTATTTTTACCCGACCGTCGTTCGAGGAAAAGGCCCTTATTCTTACCTCTCCTTCACCTTGAATGGCTTGATAGGCGTTTGATATCAGGTTCATGAAGGCTTGTTCTATCCTTTGCCTATCGGCGATTATTCGAAGTTTAGGATCTACGTTTGTGACCACTCTAACACCCTCTGGTTTCTGTCCTTGGATTAGGCCCAACGTTTTGTTCAGTACCGTCTCCAAACTCAGATTTTCAAGCGTAAATTCTTTGCTACGGGAAAACTCAAGCAGGTTAAGCACGATGGATCTGGCCTTTTCCACTTGTTCCAGGACTTTTCGTAGAAGACTCCTTTGGAATTCCAGGTCCGCTTCATCAAGTTCTTCGAGCAGGATCTCACACGATGACGATATGTTGGATAAAGGATTGTTTATCTCATGCGCCACACCGGCGAGCATAGTTCCAAGAGAAGCAAGTTTTTTGGATTGGACAAGCTGCTCCTCCCGTTCCCTTAGTCGCAAGGCCATGCTGTTGAAGGACGTAAATATTTCCCGAATTTCCTTTTCCCGGGGAAGATTGTCTATAGGCTCGAACTCTCCTTTTGCTATGTTTTCTGCGCTTTTTTCCAATAGCTTGAGGGACCCATGAACTTTGGCCAACAAAAAGCTCCCTATCGCCACAAAACCAAATCCTGCGACCACCAGGCCTAGCAACAAAAGTTTTAGTGTCGCACTCATGGTTTCTCGGATTGACTGGCGTTTTCGTTTTGCCAGGTTTTCCGCAATCTTCACGATCGACGACCCCGTTTTCCTCAGTTTGGTCTCGTACTCAAGGCGTGTTTCAGGCGCCGCCAAAGATTGACCCTTGCCCGGCAAATCAGAACATTCACTCAACAACTGTTCATAGCTGATCAGAGAATCCCTAAATTCCTTAGTTTGCTGAGGTGTTATTAATTCCTCGATCTTTGCTAGATTCTTCTCGAAAAGCGATTGGACTCTACCCAGATGATAAAGAGTTGTCTTCAAAGACTGGTCATCACCATAAAGAAAATAATTCTTCTCAAATCTTCGTATCTCTAAAGCCGCTTCTTCTACCTTACTTATCTCTTCAAGATAACTGATCTTCTCTTCGAGCGACTTCATAAAGTAGTAGCTGCCCACAATAGTGGCGGCCATGAATAAGAAAACAGCGGCGACTCCAAGTATAACTTTGTGTCTCAAGCTATTCACAGCGAAGGACATTGGGCTAACCTTTTCTGGCGTCTACTGAGAATTTTCTCCATAACGCTAATAATATTTGTTGTAGCAATATGCAACAGTATATATGGCGACGATGTAAAGCGCGTCTCACGAAAGAGGTTTCCATTCCACAAGTGGTGATCAAATTGTTCAAAACTTTCTAACCGTCTGTTATTACTGCTTTCAACGGATATTGTCCGTTCTAACGCCCCAATCCGACTCAAAGCAAACATCGTCCATCGTTGCTTCCTGCAACATATAATTTACAATTGCAACAATCTCATTATTCCCTGATTCGACGCCCGTGTCCACGAATTATTCGACATGGTGTTGCAATTCGATGCAAATGTACCCAGTTGACGATAATGCAAGCATTCACCGTTCGCAGGCGCTTGTGAACCGATTTGCATAGCTTTGGCACGTATTTTGTATATGCACAGACCGACTAGGAGGGCGACATGAAAAGAGTAAAAGACAAGATAACTGACATGCTGAACTCTATCAAGTTTTCTGAATCGGACAAGTCTGAAACTGGAACAAAGTTTGTTAATTCAAAAACGAAACATGGCCAGCTTTCAGAGATTTTCGACTCGGAAAATCTTGGTGTCTTCAGACCCGTCAATCAGCAAGTGGGGAGTTTTGGGAAGACCATGAGCGCGGCTGCATTTGCTGAGGCTGGCGAATTTGATGTCGCTCATGAAATTCTGAGTCCGGAATCCAAACTTCGCACGGTTTTGCTGGTCATTGAGAGGGATACGCCAAACGCCAACGCTATTGAGTATACCGTGAATTTATGCAAGCGAATTGGCGCAATAGTGGATGTTCTTATAACAACGCCGTCCGGATCAAATTCTACGAATTCTATGATTGCTCAAAGCGCTGGACCTTATGCTCAAAAGATTCTAGAACTTACGCGATTGCTGAGAGATAGGGGAATCACCTATCACATGTATACTCTGGATGGGGATCTCGTAGATAAACTAGGAGATTACGTGCGACATCACAAAGATGTCACAACTGTAGTATATGATTCGCCAAGGACAGAAGAGATCCATTCCAAAGACGATACCTGGCATAAGGTCCTCGATACCATTTGCACTCGACTTTCGATTCCATTGATCACAGTTTTCGATAAACACAAAACAAAGCTCACCACGTAACCCCCCGCACTACAAGGTTGACAACGAAACGATTGATATGTTTGAATGGCGAATAGACCATTTGGGGTCATTCTCCGCATTTAAGAAGACTAACGATGTAGTCATGAGCGCCCGTAGCTCAGTTGGATAGAGCAACGGACTTCTAATCCGTAGGTCGCAGGTTCGAATCCTGCCGGGCGTGCCAAAAAAAATACAATAAAATAACCAGTTAGCCAGGATAGCTCCTGGCTATTTTTGTTTCTGGCCTGTTTTTTACCATTTTTTGCCCTCTAATAATTTCACCAATTTACATGAATCGTATTAAATCACTTCAACTCGTGGCCCACCAAATGGCCCACGTAACCTAACTTGGATAAACTCATTACAACTTACCGTAATCAGTAGATTCTTTTTGTATATGTAGGTTTTTAATATATATCCATAAGTTACATTTATCGCCGCCGCTGTTTTAATATTAAATTGACACATCATATCATCATAAATAATTATTTACGCGGCAAAGCTGTATAGGCTTTCGGGGGGAGATTCAAATTACCGATCTCGGAAATAATGGGGGGAAGCCCGCGCGTATTTTAAAGGTTGTCGATAATGTTGAACGGCTACCGGAAAAAATACGCGCGCAACTTGTCGATTGGTTCCAGGCCGAGCGCCCCTACTCTTCTATCTATGATTTTCTTACCAACGCCGGTTATCAGGTTTCCAGGGAACGAATCAAAGACTGGAACAAGCAACTCATTAAACGATTAAAACTCGAAGCCGCTAAAGAACTTTCAAGCGAGAAAACCAATAACAAAGTCGCTAAAGAGTTTGAATCTCAAGCCTTAAAGGGGTTGATGGAATTCTTTTGGGCTCCATTTAACACCTTGAAGCGGCCTAAATGCGAGTCTATTGGCGATTACGGAAGAGTTGCCGACGTATTGATCAAGTCCATCAATCTCAGCCTAAACAAGCGAAAAATGGAAATGGATCACAATATGGTCATTGAACGAGTCCGCGAAGAATTCAGAAAAGAATTTCAGAGACAGCTTGTAGGAAGGCCCGAACTTGTCGGTGAACTGGTTGAAATCGTTGACGAAGTGGCCGACAAAATGCTGATAGCGAACGAGGGTTAAGACCTGGAATCACAGGCGAATCCAATAAATAAAGATTTTTTGGGGGGTGTTCTCCCCACGAACACGTTCCTGAAGAGATTCAAAAGAATGTCTCTTCGGGAATGGATACACAAAACCGGAATCGTTTTACGTGGGGCCAAATACACTACCAAGGGCCATGAATATCTTAACGACATAATTGACGACGATCATCCGTGGCAAATCTACATGAAGGGCGCTCAGGTCGCCATGTCAACCACGATGTTGATCAAGACTCTTTATGTGGCTGAACACCTGGGGAAAAAGGCCGTTTACTATTTTCAGAATGACGGCCAGGTTTCAGACTTTTCGAACGATAGATGCCAGACAATGCTAGATGAGACGCCTTATTTGGCCTCTCGCGTTCGAAGCACGAACAATGTGGGTTTGAAGCAAATTGGTCCGGGGGCGCTCTATCTGAGGGGCCTGTTCACTTTGTCACAGGTTAAGAGCATCGACTGTGACATGGTTATCACTGACGAAACCGACGAATGTAAGGACACTTTAATCGACTACGCCGTTGACCGAATGATGCACTCAGACCTTCAATGGTTCGCTTCACTTAGTCAACCGAGTTTCCCTGGTTATGGAATTGATAAACAGTTTAAACAGACAGATCAACGATATTGGAATTTAATTTGTCCGTCCTGCGGAAAATATAATTGTCTTGAACTGGAATTTCCCGAACATTTCATTCCCGTTCCCAATAACAAAAAAAGAACTTTCCCCGATGGCGCAACGCACTACCGGGGCTGTAAACACTGTCAATCAAAACTGGAAATGAGCCAGGGTGAATGGGTCGCATTGCGCCCGGAAAGACAAGATAAGCGGGGTTATCATTTAAGCCAGTTATACACACAAATCAAGCCGCCCAATATTCCTAATACCGCGACAAGAATCATGAAAGAATGGGAAGATTACAAGGTCGGTCACAATAAAATTGCCCGTTTTACCGTGTCAATTTTAGGGTTTCCGTATGGCGGCGGTAACGCTCGTGTCGATGAAAAACTTTTAGATTTTATTGAGGGGGATCATGGTTTTTCTTATCGGGAAACCGGGGCTTACATGGGGGTCGATCAGGGCGACCAGTTACATATCGCAATTGGAATTATTTCAGGGAGTTTCTTTAAATGGGTCTATTTTGAAGAAACCGACAACTGGAATAGGCTTGACGAGTTGATGATTCGGTTTGGCGTATCTTACGCAGTAGTGGACGCCATGCCGAATAAATGGCCTGCAAAGCAATTCTGTTCACGTTTTCCCAAGCAAGCGTCAATACAATATTTTCAAGGTAAAGAGCTGAAAAAGGGAACGGAATTGCTTTCAGGAACCTTAGAGGTTCCTACAGTAAGTGTTGATCGAACATCAAGCCTGGATTCCATGATTGATAAAATGGAACAGGGCGTTGTGATGTTCCCGAATCGAAAAGAGTGTCGGGGAACCAATCTGACAGCGCTGGAACGCGCCCGCTATCATTGTAAACAACTAATCGCAAAAGAAGAAATGACAAATTCCGGCGTAATGCGCCGGGTTTTTATCGGGGGGCAAGGGATTGAAAATCACTTCGGTATGGCCATGAATTCGAGTCTTATAGCCGCTTATGAGCTTGGTTACGGTTCGGCGGCCCCGATGATTGTCCCTGTTTTTAGGAAATTCGGAACGGCGTAGTGTTTCAAAAAATCAAATCATATTTAGGGCGGGGAAAAGCGAATAAGCCGGTTTCCGACTATCCGAGGGTAACTTCTCGAAAATCATTTACTGACGATGAATGGGGCGCGTCTCAGGTAGGGGCCTACCTAAACAACCTTAATGTTCTGGCGGCGAAGTTTCCATTCGAGACGTATCAGGTGATTGATAATATTGCCCTCTTAGACCCCTATGTCAGTAAATATGTTCACACGACCATAGCTTTAGGCAATGTTGGCCATAATCTCGAAATAATGGCTTCCAGTCAGGCTGAGGCTGATCTGGCGATAGATATCGCCAATGACTTCGCCGCAAGATGCTTTCCCTTATCAGGGGGGTTGGACGGCCTAATCAACGCCCTTCTTTCTCAGGTGGCAAGGTCTGGCGGGTGTTGTGTCGAATGGGTCCCGGACCCTACGCTTTCCTTTATTGACCGGGCCTATATCATCCCGATGAAGAGCGTTCGATGGGGTTTAGGGGCCGATGGAAAACTGGTCCTGATGCAACAACAGATGAACCAGCTTGTTCCTTTAAATCCTGTTCAGACATCTTTTCACGCCACCGTTGTCAGGGACGGAAGCCCCTACCCTGTCCCACCAGCTATCGCGGCTATTGAACCATGCGCTCACCACGCGACCATCATGAAAAAAATCCGGTCCTGGGTTGAAAAACTTTCAGTCTTGGGGGTTTTGCTCGCAAAAGTTGAAAGACCTCCACGAAAACCAGGACAGGAAGACGCGGAATACCTCGCTTCGGCTCAGGAATATTTAAACAAGGTTGCAGATTCCTTCACAAAGGAAATGGATGACGGGATTTGCGTCAGTTACGACAACATCGAATTCCAGTTCAACAATATTACAGCAGGGGCTCAAGGCGCAAAAGACGTGCTTCAAATAATTTTGCAAGGAATGTTCTCGGCCTTACAAAGAGATCCCATAGCCTTCGGATGGAATTTTAACTCGACTGAAACTTTCGCCAAGGTCGTTTACGAAGAATTAATTCAGGGCATTAAAATGTTTCAGCTCGGGGTTAAACGGGTAATTGAGCACGGACACAGGCTGAACTTTGCGCTCAATGGTTTGGGGACAATAGGGGTTTCAGTCAAGTTTACCGCAAGCAGATCAATAGACGCGTTTCGAGACGCTGAAGCCGGATATATGGACTCACAAAAGGTCTTGGGACAGTTAGCTCAGGAGGTAATCACAAAGGAAGAGGCGAGAAAAATTTTGGGGCATGATCAACGTAACGCTGAGTCAGGCGCTTTTATAGCTTCGTTCATTTCTGATTCCAGGAAATATGTTTTGTTTCCGCACGTTACTTCCTTGTGGACTGGAGCGAATCTGGACATCAAGAAACACGAATCTGAGGCGTTAAGCCCTTAAGATAAATGAAAGGATAGCGGGGGGATGAAAGAAGAATTCAAGTTCAGGGTAAACAGAAAAGGTGAAAAAATTTACACCTTTGACTGTGTTGTCGATTGCAAGGGGCTGAGAAGCGCTTACGATCAAGGGGAATCTACCGAAGAACTCAATGAACGCATACAGGAGAAAGCCGGGGAAAAGGAGAGTGAAGTTGAGCTTTCTTTCTCAAACGGCCCTTCCCCGCCGGCTGTTCCTGATGACGGCAAAGTAAGAGTTTTATGGCGGCTTGTCAGTGGGGCAAAATTATGGCCCAGTTCGAGTTTTCCGTACCCTCAGTGTGTAGACTTTGGTCATGACAACTCGGCCGCTATCAGCCGGGACATTGTTCCTCTTATTGAGGGATCAAACCCTGACATAATGTGGAATCACTCAGTTGATTCCAAGGACATTGCGGGGAGCGTAGAAAGTCCATTCTGGGAAGCCAATACGGAAAAGCTGGAGGGGGGAATCAACGCTACGCTGGTTGTGGACCCCGAATACGATCCCAAGGCTGCAAAAGGGTTGCAATCCGGAATTATAAGGGCCGGATCGATTGGAATTGACGGTGATTATGCGCCGTCACACCCCAAGATGTCGGCCCAGGAATTCATCAGACAACAGGGAAAAATTGTAAACGGGGAATTGGTCAGGTGGCTGCCGGTAAAGATCACCGCGGTCAGGCACATGGCCCTGGTTCCGTCTGGCCTTGGCGCTGATCCAATGGCGGGGCCGCGCGTAGCGCTTAACAATATTCGGGAAGAGGAACCAATTAGTAATGAAAAAGGGGGGACTATGGGAAGCGAATTGACGCAATTATTTTCAGCGGTCTGCAAAGACCTGGGGGTTGAAGTCGCATTGTCTGATGGGGCCCCAATCCCTGAAATGCTGGAAAACAATTTGATGGGAAAAATTGGAGAGCTAAAAAAGGCCCAGCTTGGGTATTCAAGCATCTATGACCGTGTTCTGAGGGCCTGTGAACTTTCTGGGGTCAAGAAATATTCGGGGAAATCCATCGATGAAATCCTGGATGTTTTGCCGACTGACCTTGCGAACGCCGAGAATGGCGTCGCGTTCCTGGAGTTTCAGAAATGCGAAGCGTTGAAGGCGTTTGACGCGGCCAAGGTTGATCCTACCAAAGAAGAGCTTAGCGACAATGACAAGAAAATCAGGCTACGAATCGCTAACTCGTCTGACATTTCCTACATTCAGGAAGCCCTTGAGGAATACAAATCGTTGTCGCTCAAAAGGTTTGGGTCGATGAAAACCAGCGCTGATGAAGAAATTCCAAAAGTGGACATCAAGGAACCAGAAGTAAGCAAAGACATTGTTGACAGTGTTTCACGACTATTCGGGGGGGACAAATAATGAATCAGGGTGTGCAGGATATTCTCGCAATTTCGTTCGCGTGTCCGACAACCACAGAAGAGGGAGATGTCGTTAAAATATCCGGGGACAATGCGGTTGTTAAAAATACCGACATAGGTTCGGTTAATGTAGTTGGGGTTGTGTGCGCTCACATTCCAGGGGCGGCGGCGTGCACGGTGGCGACCCGTTTCCGCGAGAGACGTGATGATCGTTTGGCCGGGGTTACTGTTACTCCTGGCGCCTTTGTCTGGGGACCACTTAACAGGGTTTATCCGTATTCCGGAGCTTCATGCGCGAGCGTAACAGGGGCGAACGCCGGGACCTTCGCTATCGTGGCCGACACGAGCGATGTGGTTGGTCTCAAAATTGGCGGAGATGAAAAACAGACTTTTACTCTAACAGCGGGAGCGGCAAGGACCGCGATCCAGGTTGCGGGGGAGATAAACGCTACCGCGACGGGTTTTGTTGTTACCGTAAACACTGACGGTAAACTTGTTTTTACCGCCCTGAATGTCAACCAGTCTCTTGAAATCACTGCTGAAACACATACTGCAAATACTGTTTTAGGTTTGACAGCCGGAGTTGTCTTGGGGGGTTCAAGCACTCACGATCCGAGCGCTGTCGCGGGGCTGATAATCAAGGGCGCTTCAGCCGGGAGCGCAATCGAAACCTTGGAATACTAACCAATTTGTAAAAACTGAATAGGGGGGAATAAATAAATGGCGGGGGAACTAGGACTGCAATTTACGTTCAAAGAGCAGGTAATTGAGCCTCTAAAGGCTTATCGCGGATCAGACGGTGTGCCAGGCAAGGAAATTGACCTGGAAAAGTTCATGCAGACCAGGCTGAAGCTCACGAAAGCCAACGGCGACCTTCTCACATTGAGAGATTTGTTTTCAGACATCGGGGTTGATCCGGAGAGGATATCTTTAGACAATCTGCTCAGTTTATCCAACGACTACAAATACCTTGCCCCTGAAATCATACGACAGTTTGTCGTGAGGGGGATGGAACTCAACGTCAACTATAAGGACCTTATCGCGGCCACCGAGAATGTTGATTCTCTGGTCGTGACGAGTCCCTGGATTGATTACGAGAACCCGAAGTTATTGCCCATCGGTGAAGCGGAAACCATCCCAACGAGTAAATTCACCTGGGGATACAAGACCGTAAGGGTGAGCAAGAAGGCTCGAGCCCTTGAGTGGACTGATGAACTCATCCTGTCGGTCAAGCTGCCCATTGCGAAGCACTGGTTACAGAGGGTCGGAGTTGAACTTGGGGCGTTGCTTTACGCTGACGCTATAAGCACCTTGGTGTCGGGTGATCAGACGGATGGATCGGACACATGCCCGATTGTCGGTGTCGCAAGCTCTGGAACTCTCGCTTTCGCTGATTTCGTGAATCTTTGGGTCCGCTCCAGGCTGATTTCACAGAACTGGGGCACGCTGGTCACCAACGAGAAAATGGCTAACACCCTTCTTGCCCTGTCTGAGTTCAAACCCACGACAGGAGGTTTGGGACAGGCTGCGATCGCTCTTGAGAGCCGGAACTGGGTTATCCCGACTTCATTACCACATCTTATAAGTTCCAATATCGGGGACGACCAGATCCTGATGATAGACCCGGCTCAGGCGATGATCGAACTGGTCTTCAGACCTTTGATGGTCGAATCCGACCGGATTGTGATGCGTCAGATTTCTGGAACCGCCATTTCAATCCTGTCCGGTTTTGCGACCACGGAACGTATGGCTCGAATCATACTTGACAAGTCCGTCACCTTTTCAGCTAACGGGTTCCCAACCTGGATGACCCCTTTAACTTAGTTCAAGAGGTAAGCTGTGAGTGTTTTTATAAAACTTCGCAATGAATCCGGGTTCTTTGTGGACCCGGAGACTGGCTTCTCTCTGAGTTTTGATCAGAAAAAACCGCTGCCCGATAATTTGGGCAAACGCACCAGGGACTGGATAAGCGGTGGGGGCCTGGTCAAGATCATCAAAGATGAAACCTTTAGTAGTTCCTCTCCCCAGGAATGGGGAGAGGAGGACCATCAGACACAGGCGACAGAAGAACCACAGGCAAATGATAACAATCTGGAAAACCGGTTCAATGGATTGTCTGTGTCTGATCTCCGAAAACTGTGTAAAGACCTTGGGTTAACTTATGGTCGCAAGCAGGACAAGGTTGATTTAATCAATCTGATAATCACGTTCGAAGCAAAGGCGAACCAGTGAGTATTGATTCGACGCAACTGGCGATGGATCAACTTGACCCGGTTATAGCCCTTGATCCGACAATATCCTTAGCTGTGAACAGACAGGTTGAGGCTGTCACTGCCCTGCATAGCTTAACAGGGGCCGCCTTAACCGACCAGCAAAAGGTCTATGTCAGTCTACTAGCCTTAAAAGCTATGATCCCAAGGTTGTTACTCAAATTCGCTCAAGGGATTAAAAAAGCCAAAGGTGGGGTAGCTGACGCTGAATTTCAAGCCGCGGAAAAGTTTTTGCTTCATTTGCAGACAGAAGTAAACGACCAACTGGAACGGGCGGCAAAAGAAGCCGCCCCTGACGATGTAATGTTACAGCTTCCCGCATACCCCGCTGTCGGGGTAAAGGCGTTTAGACCTGATGTTTATTAGTTCAAGTCAAAAAGAACAGATAGCAAACGCTATTGAGGGCGCTGTGACTCTTTTGGCTGACGACAAGATCACTCACGTTAGCAGCGTTACAGGGGTTTCTACTGAAATTACATGCATGTTGTATGACTCGCTAATCGAAGCCAAACAGGGGATTAAAGTTGATAAGGGCGGGATTAGGGACCAGGACATTCGGGAAGCTGTAATTACCAAGGCCGAACTAACAGCGAAAAGTGTCACAATTAACGCCGCCGATCACTTTTTAATTGAATCGGAACGCTGGGATTTTTCGGAAAAAGACAAAATTCAAACCAAGCTGGTTCCGATTGTTGGGATTCACAACATTGTCAGAATCAGATTGAGACGGGCAGTTGAGTTAAATCATACACAAAGCGGCAGTTCGTTTTCATGGGAGCCTGTGTAGTAACGAGTAAACGGCAGGCGGGGATGGGACAGGGATTCCCTTCACTACGAGCGCCGCAAGGCCGTCAAATCTTCGTTCAGGAAACCCTGTCCCATGTCGGTTTGAGTCAAGTGAGAATTCAAAGGTATGAGTTTCAAGGTTACTGCAAAAATTCGAGGGTTAGACCAGTTGACGAGAACGTTTGCTTCCGCTGGCAGTCGTTTGCCTAACCTATTGAAAACTCATACTATTATTGCGGGCCGGAAACTTGATCACGCAGTCAAACAAAATGTTTTAAACCAGAATTTTCCGCCTCTAAACAGGGATTACAAAAAGTGGAAAGCACGAATGGGTCTTGATACCCGGATCATGCTTCGGACCCACCGAATGTATAGGGCAATAAAATTCAAATATGGGGAGCCCTCATTCGAGTTTGGAGGGGTTGTTGGAATTAACGAGACAGTCATGTATCCCCGTTATATGTCTGGAATTGTTGGAATTAAAGGGGAAAACGGTAAACGGATCAGGAAAAAAGGAAAGAAATTTAAGTCTGGCGGCCCACGTTCAATAGCCGAAGTTGTTGAATTACATGAAAGCGGAAAAGCGAGAGGAGCCAGGCCGATATTTAAGCCTATCGCCAAGGAACAGGAAATGGTTGTGGTTTATGAATATCACAAGGCCCTGTTGAAAGCTTTTGGCCAGGACATGAATTTCGATCAACTTTTGGCGAGCGTAAAGAAGAATTGGTAAATATCAAGTGATAACCGCGTTAGATCAACATATTTACTCTCGCTTAGGGGGAATTAAGTTCGACGATAAGCCTTTGAAGATTTACCCCTATATAGCCGAGAGGGACCACAAAGAGGTCAAATATCCGAATATTTGCGTGTCCCGGATTCGTTTTTTTATTCGGGAACAGGATAAAAGGCCCGGCCACAAAGTTTATATTCCAAGTGAAAAACAAATTACGATTCAATTACCGGAAAGATTTGGCGGGGGAACAATTACCGGACCTGAGAGCTACACGGAGAAGCCCTACCCTACGCCGGTTGATTTTCTCTATGAGTTTCAGACTCAGGCTACAAACCCTGAACATGCGTCATGGTTGTGGTCAATGCTTTTACAGGCTATTCCACCGGAATATTCACCCAAAGTCAATGGTCAATATCCGATCTTTTTTTATGAAGACATAGCGAATTTTGACGAACTGGATTTGCCCCTATTTAAAACGTCTGTAACCATGATGATTTGTGACTTGTGGGTTGAAAGTTTGGAATCAAGACAGGTTAGTTCAATTGCTGGAATGAATTTCGAGCCAGAAGTATTTAACTATCCAACATAATTAATAAAGACATCTGGGGGGTGTTACATGTCGAAAAAGAATGAGCCATTGGGCGCTGATGGGATAACTGTTTCTGAAAAGCCTGTTTCTCCGCCCGTTGGTGGTCCTGTCCCTGGGACCGCCAGGATAATCAATCTACTGCCAGTTGAGCGAGATTTGACGCTATCTGACGGAGACAATGTGTCTCTTGCGCCGTTTAGCCGGACAGGTTCAGACCATATCTCAAATTTCATTCCCAAAAAATTGATACCGGATTGGGTAAAAAAAGCAGCGCTCGTTAAGCCTCCAAACCCACGAGAAATTGCTATTGAGGAGGCGGTATAAATGGCTATAACCGGCGCGGCTAGAGCAATTATTACAACGGGCGATTTGGCGATTTACGTCGATCAGATAAACAAAGGTTATACGATTGTCGTTATCAAGTGTGAACGGGGGCCTGTATGGGAACCTATTCTTATCGCCAGTTGGGACGAGTTTGAACGGATTTTTGGTTCAACCTGGAGCTTTTCAACTGATCCATTGGTCCTAAAAATGGGATTACTTCAGGGGGCCAAATTCATTGCGATTCGTGCGGTCCATTGCACGGACGTAACAGACCAGAATACTTCAACCGCTGTTTGTTCCTCTGTTGTGGTCAATGACAGGGGCGATGTTCCGACAAGTGGAAAAGTTGTCTCAGGGACCGGGGCCTGGAATATTATCGCCGCTACTCCTGGTTCAGTTACAGGGACAGAAGTTGAGAATTTCACTTTCGGTTTAGGCGTTTCCGACAAGATGTTGCTTACGGTAGGGGCCGGGGCCGACCAGACAGTCACTTTGGCCGGGGAAAACCTGACAGGACTTGAGGTCGCCGGACAGATTAACGCCGCCACATCTGGATTAACCGCCAGCGTTGTAGATGGAAAAATTAAATTGGCGGCGAATAACGCCGCTGACAGCCTGTCCATTAAAACAATAGGAGCCGATTGCTATTCAGTGTTGGGCCTCCTGGAAAGCGTTTACGCCGCTATTCCGGGACAGGATTCTCTGGTTGTTTCAATAGACGGGGGCGCTGATCAAACATTTAAGCTGACTCCCGGAATACGAACATCGGGACAGGTTATTGCGGACCTTGCCGGGCTGACAGGGGCGACCGTTGTCGCAACCTTGGGGTATTTTACAATTACTTCCCTTTTGACCGGACTAAGCTCGTCTGTTCAAATTCAGGCGTCTTCAACCGCAGCGACATTGCTGGGATTTGACAACAATGCTCATTCAGGAACAGCGGGACAGGCTCAACCTACTGCGAGATATACCGCCGTCAATCCGGGTGTGTGGGGCGATTCGGTCAAAATTTTTCATTCCGATTCTTTTCTACAACCTGGAACCTTGTTTGATGTTTCAATAGTTTTTGAAAAACAAAGCCAGTTGAACGCTGTTTATCCGAACCTGAGCATGGACCCTCTGAGTGACCGGTATTTTGTAAATTACATAAATCAGCGGGGCGCTCTTGTTACAGTTGAAGACCTTCATTCCACAAATGTTGCGCCTACAAACAGGCCGGCGGTAGACACTGGTGGGGTTTATCTTACTGGCGGGGCGGACGGGTTAACTGGTTGGACCGACGGAGACTGGATCGGGGATCAATATTCCAAAACTGGGTTTTTTGCAGCGGACAAGACAGACCTGGCGATGGATATTTTTATACCGGGAAGCACGTCAATATCTGTTTATCAGGCTTTGGCCGCTTATTGTGAAGAAAGAGGCGACATGATTGGTTACGGGAATTTCCCGGTAGGTATGCCGCCGCTAGAAGCTAAAAAATGGAGAATGGCCGAAGCGCCGACATATTCTCACGCTCCCCTGGATTCTCACAGGTTCTCTTTGTTTTATGGGCGACCGCTTTGTTATGACTCCCGTGATGATTCCCGGAAGTTCATATCGAACCTTGGCCATTTTGCGTCCTGTCTCGCATTTACAGACACAAATTACAATGAAAGTTACGCTCCGGTCGGTGAACAGAGGGGCGTTGTTAAATTGGTTGAGGGCCTGGATTGTAACGTGGCCGAAACCCGTGGCTACCAGGATCTCTTCAGTAATTCCGGCATAAACTATTTACAGATCACACGAACAAGGGGGGCTCAGAGGGCCGTATTTTGGGAACAGTTTACGACTCAACTCAACATAGACGCCTTCAGGGATTTGAATGTCGTTAGGTTTATAACCCTTATCCGCAAAACTATGTCTCCGCTTTTGAGAGGCTACGTTTTCGCCCCTAACGCTCCATTTATGTGGCGAGCGATGCACAGGGAATTACAGCCATATTACGATCTCTGGCAAGCTGAAAACTGCATTTACGCCTATGTCCTTCAAACGGATCGTGACGCGTGGATGTCCGGCGGCGAGCTTATGGGCGCTGTTTTGAATACCGGCCTTGAAATGGATCAGGGAATCTATAAAGCCAGGGCGCTAATACAGCCTACAAGAGTGGCGCGATACATCGACATGACCATAGGGGCCACACGAACAGGGGAATCGTTCGCAACCTACGAAGTGCTTAAAGACTTGCCTTATTGGGTGAAAAAATAAGCGAAAAAACTAAATAAACAGGGGGGAACAGTGCCAATAGAAGTTTATACCGGGCCGACTTACAAAGAATACAAGTTCATGGTTGAGATTAACGGCTATAAGGCCGCTTTGGTCCAATCATTTGACCCCGGAAGCCGCCATCACGCGGTCGCTGAAAGAGGCGGGGCGGGTATGAATCACCCGTTCAAAGAAGCCGGGATGATCACTTTCGATAACTGTATTTTGCGTTCCGTTTGTCCGATTGGGGGTGACGCTCAACTGTTTTGGGACGCCTGGATGGATCAGGCTCAAAATCCCAGGACAGGCAATGGTGGTTCGACCAATGTCTACATGAAGAATTTCACTCTTTATGAACTGGACAATAACGGAGATCCCGGAAAAGCGACCGAGTATTATCAGGCGTTTCCGATTGAGCATAAACCAGGGAACAGGGACAGTTTAAGCAAGGATAAAAACGTAATCGACGAAATCCACATTGCTTATGTGTGGAAAGAACCAAGATCAATAGGAGTAGGAGTGTAATTTTATGGGGGGGGAAGAACTTTCGACACGGGAAATTATTTTACCCGTGTCGCGGCTTGAGGTCGAAATTGTGGAGGGCGACGGTCACTCAGACCGACTCCTATTAAAGCGCAATAAGCGGATAGATCAACTTATTCCCGATTATCTCGCTTCTATGACCAAATCACTAGGGGCGAAAAAGAGTGTTACACGAGACGATATTCAGGATCTACTTTTACCGGATTCGGAATACCTGGCGGTTGAGATTTTCAGGCTCAATTACGGGGAAATATTTGACTTCAGGTATAGATGTTCCGGGTGTAACAAAACCATACCTGGGGAATTTCCGCTTAAAGACTTGCCCTTTATGGAACTGGCCGCTGAGTTTCAAGGGAATATTGATCCGACTGTAACTGTTACTCTTCCAAGGTCCGGGCTTACTGTTGTTGTCGGTATGTTAAACGGTCACAAGGAAGAATTGATTACAAATCAGGCGGCTCAATCCGGCCTTGACTTGAACCAGGCGGATTATCAGTCTCTACGGTCTATTGACGGACGGACTGAATTCAGCTTTGAAGAGGTTATCCGGTTAAAGTTGCGTGATCACAAGGCAATCCGTAAAGCGAGAAGTAAACTCCTAACAGGTTACGACACGACCATTATAGCCTGTTGCGGTATTTGTGAGACAAAAACTTCAGTCAACATGTTACTCCATAAAGATTTTTTGCTACCGGAGGGATAGGTTCCAAGATGTCCCTGAACGAGATTAAGAGTATATTCAGGGATCTATCCCCGCTTTGCCGTCCGGTTTTGTATAACATAGACGATTTTGAACAAGAGATTTTTAACCTTATGTGGCATTTGAAGCAATCAAGAAGTGAAATTATGAGTTGGCCTTCATCGGAAAGGCGAATCTTGTGGGAAAAATACCGAAAACAGACCGACTTAGAACGTAAAGCTCTTGAACAGGCTTAAAAAATAAGGGGTGAGAAAATTAATCAGCGAATCGGCATAGAGTTTGGGGTTGTTGGGGCGCAACAGGTAGTCATGGCTGCTGACACCATCGCTGCGTCTCTAACTAAAGTTGCGGGAGCTTTGACAGAGTTTAACGCTGCATTACCGGGTATGGGAACGGGAATGACAACGTTAACAACCGCCCTTGACAAATTAAACCCCGCAATGAGGCGTCTGGCCACATCTATGTCGATTATCGCAAGATCAAGAAGTTCACTTCAGGGATTATTTTCGAGTGTTGACAGGTCAACAAGCATGAGGGCCATGAGGGCTGCAAGTGACGCCGAGGCCGCGGCTTCTGATGGTGGTAACGCTATTGTGGGGGCTACTGGTGGTGGTCGGCGTAAAAAGAGCCCTAGAGATGATAGGGGCGTGCCCTTGCCAGACGGTGTTATGCCGGAAGAGCCAAAGGGAAAAGGTCGGGCCGCTTCCCAAAAAGGATTAAATCCCGCGTATTTTATGCTTCGCTGGATGGCCATGAGCA
>JARLHM010000232.1 GCA_031292235.1 Syntrophaceae bacterium
ACAGTAGCCGCCACCGGACTCAAACATATAATTTACACCAATCTCCTGGATTTGATTTCTTTCCCGAAAAGAGTAATCGCGTGGCTTTTTGACAAAACCCCGCACGGAAAGGTTAAAGGTGGGATTGAGACCATTCCATTCCGGAATTTGCTCAAAGCTGATCCAAACCCGCCTCAAGTGGAAATAGACCCTATCAAGGACCTTTCCTACATACTTTACACAGGTGGAACAACCGGTTTCCCCAAAGGAGTGGCCGGCAATCACTGGGGGCATACTTCGTATGGCAATGATATTACCGACGTTGTTTTCGCCGGACATATAAAATTCGGGGCCGACGTTTATATAGCTATAAATCCACTGTTTCACATAATGGCGCTGGGGCTCTTAATGGCGGTAGGACTGAATTGCGGCGCCACAACGGTGTTGATGCCAGTCCCGCAGATTGACGCGATCCTTGCGGCTATTGAGCGCTATCACGTGAGATGGATGCTCGGGGTTCCTGCGCTCTATCGTATGATTCTTGAGAATGACCGTCAGGACACATATGACTTGAGTTCGCTTCTCTATTGTTACTGTGGTGGTGATGTGCTCCCTCGTGAAGTGCTCCATCGCTGGAAGGAGAGGGTGGGCTGGCCGATATATCAAGTATATGGGTCCACGGAAGCAGGTCATGTCTGTTACAGCCGCCTTGAGGAAGGCGAACCCGATCCAATGTCCATAGGCAAACCGCTTCCGTCAAGGCGCGTCAAAATAGTGAACCCGGACACCCTGGAAACGGTTCAAGTTGGAGAGGTCGGAGAATTGCTAGTCACATCCGATCATTCGATGAAGGAATATCTAAACAAACCGGAGGAGACAGAGAGGTCATTTGTAAGTATCGACGGGGATATTTACTATCGGACCAGCGATTTTGTAACGAGTCTTTCGAATGGCCTTATAGTGTATGTCGAGAGGTCGGCGGATATACTCAAACACAAGGGTTATCGTGTATCGGCCTCTGAAGTGGAGGCGGTTCTTCAGGACCATCCTGTGGTTGTCGGGGCTTGTGTAGTAGGGGTCCCGGACCCGAAAGTGGGCGAAAGAGTCAAGGCGATAGTTGTTCTTAAAGATGACGCAAAAGGCGTAAGCGCTACTGATCTTATTAATTTCTGCAAAGAAAAACTCGCGCCGTACAAGGTCCCCTCATACATAGAATTTCGGGACATGTTGCCAAAATCTAAAGTTGGGAAATTGTTACGGAGAGAAATTCGGGATGAAGAAAAGCGCAAGATCCAGAAGGAAAAAGGAACCTAAGCGTCGTTAGACCAACCCTGGACATGAAGTTTGTAGCCACACAACAACGAGAAATCCGGCAGAGAAAAACACGGACTACTATTCTAACACCCTACAAAATAGTCGGTGATTTATAATTCCAGTTGACGCTTCCGATAATTAACGGCGTAAATCAGAACTAACAGAATAACCCGGGAGTTGGCGCCCGCTCAAAACAGGCGGGTGGCGCCGAACTCCTTGGGGGGTGAAATGAAAGGATGTTAAACGCACCCAGTAGGCTTAGGTAGGCCGGCCACTTTACAGGCGCCTTTAGCTGGTCCGGAGGGAAACAGCTCGTAGATTTTTTTCAGCTTGAAGCCGGTATCCTTGCAAACCTTACGAATCATAGGGGCAATGTTGAATTCCAGGTAGTAATTTCTGAGGTAGTGAACAACCTTCCAATGCTCCTCAGTCATTTCGCCGATACCTTCGGTTTTGGCGAAAAGAGACGCGACTTCTTCGTTCCACAGATCGGGATCTTGAAGGAAACCATCTTCGTCAACGTCAAAGGTTCTTCCTTCAATTTCAAGTGTAGGCATATTATAGAGCCCTCCTTTATGCAAGTTAGCCGGGACAACACCGGACAAATTATCTAATCTTTATAATGTTAGCATCCGCGAAGAGAAAAAACAAGATCGAATATTTTTGCCACACCTCTCGCAAACAAGTACACCAGTCAATTAAGAAAATCAACTACAATTCTTATCAATTTCCAGCAGGTTTTTTGATCTTTGCTTCCGTGTCCTGAATGTATTTTTGAAGAACCTTTTTGGCAGCGGGCCGTTTTTCCAATTTCGCTGCGTCCTTATACGCCTGAAGCGCGGACGCGTAATCCTTTTTGATCTCGTATAACAGCCCCATGAGCCCGTAAGCATCCGGATAATCGGGATTTAACTGCACAGCCTTCTTGAGGTCCGCGATGCTTTTGTCATATTCTCCCTTTTTCGAATAAGCTATCGCGCGATTATGATATGCCACAAAGAAATTGGGATTGTCCTTAATCGATTTTGAGAAAGACTCAATTGCCCTGTCCCACTTTTCTACACGGAGCGCAAATTCGCCCTGCTCGTAATAATCCAGGTAATCTTCGGCCGCCGCCGCCACAAAAGCTAAGGTGATGACTACGAATATTGCTAAGAAAGTGAATCGTTTCAATGTTTTATCAGCCATGACTCCTCTTGAACGCCCATATGAAAGTTATATGTTATCACACTATTATATTCATATAAATACTGTTTTTTACGATTAACCGACCACCCTGAGCCGCGTTTTAGGCCACGGCCCGCTCCGGCCCGTTTCAAATACCAATAACACACTAACATCGTTATGTATATTTCCATTTTCTGATGAGCGCTTGCCCGTTATGGTTTGGTACAAGATAATGTAATCAGGCCGGAAAATAGTTGTAACTTCGTCTGCTTGCGCGAATTGCCATCCTTTGGTGTTCACATTTCTCTCAACACATCATGAAAAAAGAAAGGAAACGTAGAAATGCCCACAAACGTGAGTGATTTCCTGAAGCTATGGACGCAAAGCGATCAGGCTTCAGAACGCAGGTTACAAAAATTTCTTCTAATGGGCTTGGACAAGATAGTTCAGGAACAAAGCGACGTGCTATCAAAGCTTTCGGTTGGACCATCAGCGTCCGGTCCTGTGGTCCGCTGGATGGAAGAATGGGGCTACCCCACTCAGATATCAGCCACCCTCGATCAGTCTGTTCTAACCTTTTCCGGTAGGCTCTTCGGCAAGGCCATCGACGCGGAAGCGGTCCGAAAGGTTATCAGGCAGGGCACAATACTCGAGAGGCCTTCCGACGGCGCGCAAGTGAAGGTAAACACCCTAAACGGGCTGACTGCAAATGTTTCAAGTTATGGCGGTGGTATTTTGAATGATGATATTACGGAAACCGTCTGGGACATAATAGCTGAGGCATGGTCCGACTATCGTGACGCGAGCGATCCAAGGTCGCTGGACAGGGTCTTTCGTGAAGTAGGGACCCAAATCCATGCTGAGACTTTTGAAATCCCCAAGACAAGAAAAAATACCAAATACGAAATAGTGGGTGACGAAGTCGAACATCAGATCAGCGCTTTGCTCGACAAGTTGAGGCGACAACTCGCATACGCGGTCCTCAGGTCACGACCTTTTCATGACGGCACAGGTTTTGTTTACGGGAACAAAACAGAAGAATCCACAATGTGCGGCCTTTGCTCATGGCCGCTGATAACTCAATCTGAAACTCCAAACCCCAAAGTTTATGTAAACAAAACGTCACAAGTCCTCACAAAAGATGATCTCGACAACCTTGCGCTTAGCCTATGGTTGGACGAACAAGCCGATCTCAACAAAGGAAACTGGTGGATTGTCTGTCATCCTTTAATCAGCCGATACATTCATGATTTTGACATCAGTTACCGTAGGACAGAACGAACTGATACCGGTGTGGGTTTTTATGTGGACCACTTTGATTCCAAGATAGGCAAGAATTTTCCTATCCTTCCTGATCGCTACATGAGACCGGACACATTGATGATCGTCAACTTCGACGCTGCTACATATGGGTATTACGCAAATGACCGGATGGACAGAAAGGAGGTCTCAACTCAAGGGAGATACCAGCGCTGGCTCATATCCTTCCAAACTTACGGCGTTGTCGTCCGTAATCCCAGGGCGAATATCGGCATGATCTACGGGTTGGCGCATTAAGATTATTTTCATCCCGCCATGGCGCAAACGGACCATGTTTGCGAGCTATAAAAATTTTCTTGGTTGACTTGTTCCATGAAGCTTTGTAACCTAAAGGGTGTGGAGGGCGTAGCTCAGTTGGCAGAGTTCAGGGTTGTGGCCCCTGCGGTCGTGGGTTCGAATCCCATCGCTCTCCCCACCACAATTTAAGCTTCTCTGCGCCCGTAGCTCAGATGGATAGAGCGCCGGACTTCGAATCCGTAGGTCGCAGGTTCGAATCCTGCCGGGCGTACCAAATAAATCAATAAGTTAGCCACTTAAAAGCACAAATAGTTGATTCATAAGTCGGGTGGTTTGGGAAAATGCTAACATTTTGCTAACATCCCGTTTTAGCGGCGACCAGAATTTTAGTTGAGCCATTGTCATAAGAAAACTTATCAATCGCGTTAACCAGTTCATAGTCGTCAATGAATCCATATCGTTCTGACACGTCCAGTTTCTTATCAGAGTGACCGAGTATAGCTTCGCGTATTTCTGAATCAACGCCACTTCTACGAGCATTGGTTTTCCATGTATGTCGCACGTCATGAAAACGTGGTCTCGGGTCTTGCCATTGGAGTTTGTCCAGGGCCCTAACCCAGGGCATCCGTAAGGACTGGGTGCTTATTTTGAATAACCTGTCATCGCTTAATGATCTGACTTTACCAATTCTGTCCAGTAGCGGCATAAGGTCCCGATGAATTGGAACACGTTTTGGCTGTCCCTCTTTAGTCTCTGTTGCGTGAAATGTAATGATCCTGGTGTTCAGGTTGATGTGTCGCCATCGTAACTTGTAAATTTCGCCCTGACGCATACCGGTAAGATAGGCGATCCAGAGCATATCCTGAAACCATTCGGGACAAAGCTCCATGATATTGTTGATGTCTTGAAAACTGATGTAAACTTGTCGTTGTCCTGATTTTTCGCTTAACCGTTTCAATAGTCTGCAAGGATTATTCTCAACAAGTTGATGTTCAACCAGGACTCTAAAGATTCCGCTCATTGCCGACATTTCCCGATTTATTGTAGCGTTAGCAACGCCTTCGTTGGATCTGTGTGTACGGTAATGTTTGAGATCGGAAATCCATATTTCTTTAACGGCTTTGTTTTTGCCAAAGAAGCTCACAATGTGAGCAATCATTTCATCATATCGGTCGGGCCGCGCTAGACACGTATAACTAGCGTCACTGACGTATAACTGAACACCGTCCCATAACGTCAGCAGGGTAGTTGGAGTCTGTATCTCTCGTGGCTGTAGTTCCGACGGCAATTCCCATTTCTGATTCTGGAATAGTTTGATACATGCCTGTTTAGCTGGTCCTGTCAGTCCGCCATAGTCGCTTCGTTGTAATGCGTCGAGAAGTTCAACCTCAATCGCAGCGGCCTGACGCTTGCCTTCACAGCCCTTTAAGGTGAGCATGATCAATGATCCAAA
>JARLHM010000233.1 GCA_031292235.1 Syntrophaceae bacterium
TCTTAAATGACTGTAACCATCATGACCAACTGGACATGGTCATTGATGTGGGTTCTCAACAGAGCGAAGGCCTCCTGAACAACTTCCGACATGCTCTCATGGAAACGAAGGTATTAAAGAATGCGATCGACGACGGTAGTTTGTCCTTGGGTTCTGTGATCTTCGGCTCATTGAATCCATCTGAAACCAGCGCATTTAAGAGGAGCGTCAATGATCGTAGAGGAGAAGCGAAGAAAAGATGAAGACGCTAATGTGGCGTTAAGATTCTGCCTGTACAGGCTTAGGGCTTTGAAGTGAAACGCAAAAAGATGACCGCTATAATTCTCACTGCTGTTTTCTTCTCCAAGTCGGAGTTGTTTGATCCTCTGCTCAAGCTCGGTGGGACGACAGTATTGGACCGGCAGGTCAATACTTTTCGTGACGCTGGTGTTAATGATATTGTAGTGGTCCTTAACGAAAGGACCGCTGAATTAGCCCCTGCGCTTGCACAGGCTGAAATCCATTGGGTCATACATGACGAGGGCAGGGAAGGGATGATCTCTTCATTGAGAGCAGCCCTGGCATTCCTGGAAGCCAAGACTGAGTCTTTCTTTTTGTCCTGCATTGAAATTCCACTGGTTAGGAGAACAACTCTTCGGGACATTATCCGTGCCTATGAGCTATCCGGTAAAGGTGTTGCATATCCGACATTTTTTGGCGAGAGAGGGTTCCCAATCCTGATCACGGTCGAACACGCGGAAAAGCTCTCAAGGTGGAATGATTCCGGGGAGCTGAATGCTTTTCTTGAGCAGTTCGATTCTGACGCTATCAATGTTAAGGTGTCCGACGAAAACATTTTCAGCTACAATGATTCCCAATCGACACAGGAAGCTTTGATCGAGAGGTGGAAAAACTACCACATCCCCTCATCTTCGGAATGTATCTCTCTGCTCACTGAAAAATTTGCGGTAAACGAGGAATTGATGGCCCATTCCAGGAAGGTAGCTAATTTGGCTGTTACGATTGCCCGTGCTCTAAACACCAAGGGATACGGGTTGAATTTGAAACTGATAGAAGCTGCCGGTCTTTTGCACGATATAGCGAGGGGAAAACCGGATCACGCTTCCATCGCAGCGAGTCTCCTCCGAGAAATTGATTATCCAGCCGTAGCAGAGATAGTTGAAGCCCACATGAATCCCATGGTTTCACAATCAGAGCAGATTGGCGAACGGGATGTGGTTTGTTTTGCTGACAAGCTGGTTCAGGGCAATTGTGTCGTTCCGCTGGAAACTCGATTTCAAAGACGACTGGATCATTATGCCGACGATCCAAAGGCCAGGGCCGCTATTGAGAAGAAGCTGTCCAATGCCAAAAGATTGAGACGGCGAATTGAAACAGCGCTAGGCGAACCCATCGAGAGTTCCTTCTACGGATTTACAATATGAGCGCTACATGTTGAAGCGTAAAATATATTTATTAAGGCACGGGGAGATTGACCAAAGCTATCGAGGGCGGTTTGTCGGTCAGACGGACCTGCCTCTTACGGATACGGGAGAGTTCCAGGCTCGATTTTGGGAACACGAACTTTGTGGGGAGCAATTTGGGGCTATCTATTGCAGCGACCTCGTTCGGTCCCAAAATACAGCTAAAATAATTGCAGCACTAAGAGGGATTTCTATTGAGGTAACTCCTGAATTGCGTGAGATAAACCTGGGAGAATGGGATGGCCTGCCGGTTAGCGACATCAAAAGCCATTTTCCTGATGAATGGCGAATGCGTGGTGAAAACCTGGCGAGTTACCGACCGCCAGGAGGAGAAAGTTTCTCCGATCTTGCGTCCAGAGTTGTGCCTGTCTTTGGCTCAATAGTTAAGAATGCGGAGGGAAACTTGCTCATAGTTGCGCATGCAGGCGTTAACAGAGTGATCCTGTGTCATGCGCTTGGAATGCCTTTAGCAAATCTGTTCAATATTTGTCAGGACTACGGCTGCATGAATATCCTAGAACTCAGTGGTGATTCGTTTCGACTGAAAACGATGAACATTTTACCGAGTGTGCGAACCTGTAAATCCACAATTGCGGTTTGCCCGTAAAATCCTCTGAAAAGCTTGTTTATCTGACAGGCCCTGTTTATCCTAAATTTCATGATTTCTGAATGTATGAAACCGCACACATCTTTAGCTGTGGTGTTGTGTCCACTTTGACCCCACCGCCACGATTTAGACCAAACCTATAGTAAATATAGCTAGTTATAGCTGTCTGTAGCAAAGCTTAGATACCATATGACAAGTTTTGTTTGGGTGTTTTTATCAATTCCTTGGCGTGATCTTTCTGGCATGTCTACGGCCGACTAACTTATCTTCTGCTATCTGTCATTATATGATAGCGATAATACTATTGATCTGACCAGGGGCTGAACAAATTTCTCGTAACCAGGACGTCCGGTACATGCCTTGCATACCTCATTAAGAAAAGAGAACGGTTTGACTGTCAACTTTTTTGAATGAAGGAAGCTAGTAACGCCATCAGATAGAAAAAATGGTTTCACAAAATCCAAGTCCGAAAGGGGGATGGTACGAATTATGTTTTTCGGAAAAAGAGCTGCCCAAAGGGCAATAGGCAAAGCTATCGTAGATAATAACGAGAGCTCGTATTCTAGAGAAAAAGCGGCGGAAATGAAATGCAGGGGAGCGCTTATGTTGAACGACCCAAAACTGAAGTTGACTACGTTTAAACTGGAATCACTAGAGGGTTACATGAAAGATACGAAAGCTTTACCTGACAGGGGGAGCGAATTCTATCGACATGTGTCTTAAGAAATACTCCAAAGTGAAGGGATCCCAACCTCAGTCATACGGTCTGTAAGCTCCCCCAGCCTAGGAATGGACCATCTAACATGCTGGCTCCAATCCGCCTCCGTTCATGAAGTCGCTTTTTGCACCTCAAAAAACCGCTTGTGACGCGAACTGCCCTATCTTTTATGAGGCAAAGTGTCACAAACCATCTTCGTCCACCTAAAGGGGGATCAGAAATGGCAATGCCACTGCTTATCGCTATTGGCGCGATGTGGTTATCCGTCGCAATATTCTTTCTGGGCAAAGGCGAGCCCAAAGGCACCGGCGCCATCACGGGCTTTGTAGGCGCTGTCACGGTTGTGGGCGCGATACTTCAGGCCGCCGTCTTCAAGGACCCGTTTGTTGCAGGGTTATTGTTTGCGCACGGCCTCCTTTATTGTGCGGTATCCTACGCGTTGCTGACAGGTCTGGAGGACCTGAGATCTGTTGGAAATGTAAGTCTTTATACGGCCCTAGTGTCAGTCATCTATATGGTGCTTTTCTTTACCGGTGGTCCGGTTCTGGAGGGCGGCAAGCTCTTGGTGGTCAAAAGCAATTATCTTGCGTTCGCTTGCGCAGGGTACGCTGTCCTGACATTCGAGGTTTGGCTAAACGCCTATGGCAAGTTCCCCAGCTCGCTGCTCGCCTGGTCACTAATTGTCTGGGTCGTTTTTGGTTTATGGGTACCATCGTTTTATATGATGGCCGGTGGATGTTTTCCATTCTAAAAATGGACACCGAGGATCTAACAGAAGACTTTAGTGATAGTTTATGTCGTATATGGTTTCCTCGGCGTTGGGACGACCACCTTCATCCGTTACCTTTTGGAGAATTCCCCCATAGGACAGAAGGTGGTCATCCTTGTAAATGAATTTGGAGAAATTGGTCTTGATGGCTTGATCTTGGGCCGAAAGAGATTTCCGACGCCAAATGCCTTAACTTAGAGCGCTGAACCATTCCATGAATCTAATCTCGTCAATCCAGAACGGATGTGGTATTTCTTTGTTCAATTGAGCTTTCGTCCTTTGCACGCTTTTGTTTCCAAAAAGCGGGTTTGCGCTGAAGGAAATCGCGTGTAGGCGGATCTTCCAACTTAGCTCAAAACTATAAAGGTGATCAAAATTGAATCAAGACGACTCTCTTCTTAAATTCGAGGTCCCTGAGATCATTTACGGCCTTGGGGCTTTGGGTAAAATTGGCCAGTGCGCTAAACGCCTCGGTGGAGAGAAGGTGTTCCTTGTCACCGACCCAGGGATCCTTGCCGCAGGCTGGATAGATGAAACCATAAAATATCTCGAACAAGAAGACTTAGAATATGTTTTATACGACAATGTGGTCACAAATCCTCGAGATTTTCAGGTGGAACAGGGCGTCCAGCTTTATCTACAAAAAGGTTGCGATGTCATAGTAGCTGTTGGTGGAGGCAGCCCGATTGACACGGCCAAGGGTGTTGCCATTCTTGCTTCAAACCACGGCTCAATTAGCGAATACGAAGGATGCAACAAAATTGATCAACCTATTCCACCCTTGGTATGCGCGCCCACAACGGCAGGCACTGGAGCTGATGTGACACAGTTCGCTGTCATTACCGATACACGAAAAAGAATGAAGATGACCATCCTGAGTAGGGCCATTACACCGGACATTTCAGTTGTTGATCCGAATCTTTTGAAGACCAAACCTCCTGAACTGATCGCCGCTACAGGTATGGACACCCTGACGCACGCTTTTGAAGCCTACGTCTCTTCACTATCCTGGTCAATGACAGACCCCCATGCGATTCATGCTGTTGAGCTTGTTGCGAAACATTTGGTCGATGCTGTGAAGTACAGGAGTCTGACGGCATTGGAGGGCATGTCAATAGCGTGTTTGGAGGCTGGCATCGCATTCTCCAACGCTATTTTAGGGGCCGTTCACGCCTTGGCCCATCCATTGGGCGGTTTTTATGACATTCATCATGGGGTTGCCAATGCTATACTTCTTCCTGCGGTTGTTCGCCGGAACATTGAACACTCTATTGAAAAATATGCCAGGCTGGCCATTGCAATGGGGAGTGACACCAGAGGAATGACACAGGAAGAAGCGGCGATGAGTGTACTTGGTTGTATCGACCGCCTCACTGATGAGCTTCAATTACCTAAGAAGCTCTCAGAGGTAGGAGTTAGACGGAAAGATATTCCGTCAATGGCCGATCGAGCGCAGTACGATATTTGCATGTTAACCAATCCGTGTACCTACGAGGTGGACGAAATCAAAAATATATATGCTGAGGCTTGGTGAGGGTAATCCATGGCGAAACAATCCAGTCCGGTCGAATACGATTTTAAAGGAATTGGATTCTCGAAGATCGGTTATTTCAAAGAAGTCCGTTCCAAGATAAAAGAATTGGAACAGCTAAACATGGAGTTGGCTCGTCGTCACAACAAGCTTGAAGCAATCATTGACAGCATGAACAGCGGTTTGACAATATTGGATAGTGACATGAATATAGTGTTCGCAAATCGCCTTCAAATGCTAATGTTCCCGGAGGTTTCCCTGATTGGGGAAAAATGCCATCAGGCTTTTTTCCGAAGAAAAAAGATATGTAGCAATTGCCCTGCTTGTAAAACGCTCCAAAGCCAGGAGATATTTCGAGGGGAAATACGTATAAAGCATGGCGCCTTTGCTGGGCGTTATTATGAGTGGTCCACTTCACCTGTTAAGAGTCCCCTTGGCCGTGTTGATGAGGTGGTTCTTCTTATGAGAGATATTACCAGGCGCAAAGAAGCTGAATTCAAGCTTTTGCAGTCTGATAGAATGGCTGCCATAGGATTACTCGCCGCCGGCATCGCCCATGAGATCAATAACCCTCTGACTTCAATAGCCGGTTTCTCTGAAGCGTTGCTTAAAAGGGTCAAAGGCCGGCAAAGGAGCGCTCCAGAAAATCTCGATATAGAATCTCTGCGGGAATATTTAGAAATCATATTTAACGAAGCTTATCGATGTAAAGACATCATTCAGAACCTTCTCGAATACAGCCGAAAATCGACAGAAGACAAGGAAATACTCGAAATAGCAAAAACAATAAAGGCGACAGTTATGCTCGTCAGGAAACACGCAAAGGACCAAAAGATCAAAATTGTATTCAAGAATGTTTTAACGTCTGGTTTCAACCGAATTCTGGGTAACGAATCCCAAATACAACATTTGCTATTGAATTTGCTCAACCATTCTTTAAAATCGGCTGGGGGAGGTGGTGAACTCACCATACTGGCAAGAAATTTGGGGCATCTAATCGAAGTCCATCTTGCAATCAACGGATCAGGCGGATCAGATTTGTCGGTAGCTCAACAGAGCGAGATGTCCTGTGCGGCTGCAGCCTCTCCGGTTGTCTCAGAAATGGACCTTTCAATTTGTTACACAATTATGAAACAACACGACGGAGAGTTGAGATTTGAAGAAAATCAACGGAACCGGTTCAGCTTCACCTTGCGATTTCCGGCTGTCGTGGCTTAGCTTGTAAATATAATAGCTGTGAAGATGGCAAGCACCGAAGTCAAGTCAGAACATGCGTGTCTTAGCGATGTCTTACGGGAGCCAACAAATGAACCGAGGACGAATTTTAGTAATTGATGATGAAAAAAACATTCGACATTTACTGAAAAACGAACTCAGCGCCGAGGGGTTTGCGGTCTTTACAGCCAAGTCCGGAGAGGAGGGGCTTAAGCTCCTGACTGACAAGAATTTTGAAATTGTTTTCCTGGATATAAAGCTACCCAAGATGAGCGGTATGGATGTGCTCCGAAGCCTAAAACTAAAGACTTCTCGGACGGAAGTGATCATGATTACAGGCTATGGAGATATTGGAACAGCCGTTGAATCCATGAAACTCGGGGCCCAGGATTACATTACAAAGCCTTTCAAATTAAGTGAACTACTTGCCCTGATCAATCAAATACTGATTCAAAATGGGAGAACCGAAGATATCTCGCCTCAAATGGACGGAAGAGTAGTTGCGCTTAATTCCGGGTTTGTAGGATGTCCGAGTCCTGCCATGAGAGAAGTCTATGATCTGGTAGAGAGAGTGGGCGCCACGGATGTTACGGTGTTGATACAGGGCGAAACAGGTGTGGGCAAAGATGTGATCGCTCGGTTGGTGCATAGCTGGAGTCCCAGAAAAAACAAGCCTTTTATTGTTGTAGACTGCGGTCTTCTAAATCAGAACCTGGCTGAAAGCGAGTTGTACGGCCATGGGAAAGGGGCCTTTTCAGGAGCTTCGGAAATGAAATTGGGACTCGTTGAAAAGAGCCACGAAGGCGTCATCTTTTTCGATGAAATCGGAAATCTGGAGCAGGACATGCAAAAAAAGTTTCTTCGATTTCTAGAGACAAAGAAATTCAGGCGCGTTGGAGAAACCAAGGAACGTGAAGTGGACGCCCGAACAATCCTGGCGACCAATCTGGACTTGAAGGACGCTGCCCAGCGAGGAGTGTTACGCAGAGATCTTTTTTATCGCATGGATGTGATAACAGTCTATGTGCCGCCTCTGCGGGATCGTAAAGAGGACATTCCTCTCCTCGCGCTACATTTTGCAAATCGCAGCGGTTCAGGCAAAAAAGCCGATAGAATTTCCCGTGAAGCTATGGCCGCTCTCACGGAATACCCGTGGCCAGGCAACATAAGAGAATTGCGGTCCGTGATCACTAAGGCAACAATATTTCTTAAGTCGGATGAGATCGGGCTTCAAGATCTTCCACCTCATGTTGTTGGGAGCAGAAAAAACAGGATTTCAGCGCCGCAAAGCTTGGAAGACCTCGAAAAGGACCATATCATCAGGGTATTGCAACAAACTGGCGGTAACCAGAGTTCAGCGGCTCAAATCCTGGGTATAAACCGGAAGACCCTTTACAAGAAGATCCACAAGTACGGGCTGTTCAGTTAATTCCTATTCCTCGATAATTGGGGTCTGATGTCCACATAAACCCCACAATCCTAGAATTCCATCTTTAGTCATTTGAATCAATCAGTTAAGGCTGGGTAAGCGCCTGTGAGTCAGGCGCTTTTGCCTCACCGTGATGTAGTCCCATACTCTGTCTGTCTCCTTTTTGTCTACCTCCGGGCAGGAAACCAAATGGCCGGAGAGGTTATGGTTTGATCAGTCGCTGTTTCGAACCATTTCTAATTATGAAGGATTCTGGAAGCCCTGGTAGGCCCATAGGGATGTAGTTGAAACTGCTAGGGCATGGACCTTGCATAGACGGAAACTCGAACAGACTAATGCGGACCCGGTTTCCCAATTATCTGGAAACGCATTGAAGCTTGGGGGTCGCTTCAGAGTCCGGAACGAAAGGGGTGATATCAAAGTAACGTTTTGAGCGAGAAATTTTGAGGAACAAGATAGAGAGAGCAAAAGATAAAAATGGAGATTTCAGAGTTTATCTATGTCGTAGTTATGAGCGAAAGGAGCAGTTAAGTGAAACTCGAGGCTAAAGTAGCCGTGGTCACAGGGGGAGCCAGAGGTAACGGATTGGCCACGGCAAAACTCCTGGCCGCTGAAGGGGCCGACCTTGTAATCGCGGATATCTGCGAAGATATGCCCACGATCCCATATTGCATGTCCACGTTGAAAACAATGGAAGAAGCCGTTGAGACCATAAAGTCAACAGGACGAAATGCAATCGGCGTGAAATGCGACGTGAGGAAAACTTCTGATGTCGAGGGTATGGTAAAACAGGCCCTGGACAGGTTTGGCAAGGTCGATATCCTTGTGAATAACGCCGGCAACTCATCGATGATGGCTGTCGCCGACATGAGTGAACAGGAGTGGGACGAGGTGCTTGATACTCACCTCAAAGGAACGTTTCTCTGCTGTAAGTATGTTGTCCCTCACATGATAAACCAGCATAGCGGCAAAGTGATCAACATATCATCGGTAGGTGGCATGCGAGGCTTTGGACTTGGAGCCCATTATTGCGCCGCCAAGCACGGTATCATAGGGTTTTCCAAATCCTTGGCGATGGAGGTGGCTGATCACAACGTGAATGTAAATGTGGTATGTCCCGGCACCGTTTGGACTCCTATGATGCAAGGGATCGCCGCATTTTTCGGCCTTGAGGATGAAGAAGCCAAAGAGCAGTTTTTGGCTGGTCATCTGTTCAAAGACCGTGAAATAACTCCTGAGGACATTGGAAGGGCAGTGTTGTGGCTGGCTACCGAAGACACGAGATGTATAACCGGCCAATGTGTAGTTGTTGACGCCGGTTGGACATGTAGGGCCCCATAGGAGCGGTACGACAACGCAAACCAAATTGTAGCAAAACCATTACGTAATTTTTTGCTTCGTGAAGTTGGACGCATGGCTTGCGTTGCAAAGGCAAAACGCACATGAAGGAGAATTTTGAGATGGAAAAAGAAATAGTGAGACATGACCTTGAAGCGGAAGTATCCCAGTTGGGATGCGTGGAAGTCCCAGAGATATTGGAAGAGATTACCATTGAAGAAATGGCGGTAGATGGGATCTGCGGCATCTATTAGATTTCTGACAAACGCCGGTTCCTGAATATCGCTTCAGGAACCGAAATCCATGGGGTGTTCGCAATGGTTTCGCAATCATATATTTTGGCCTCTGGAGTTAATGTACGCCTGGAGAAGTTTGGACTCCTCTTTTATGACTACCGTGGACCACGATTGTATTTTCTGCCATCCAGGGATTGGGTCCCGGCAGAGTTCTTTGATGGAAGAAAGAGTGCGGGTGAATTAGTCGAAACGCTATACACCAGGCACGGTTGGTCGAGGGACCTGATTAGTGAGCAGATTGGCAGAATTCTGCGGATGCTCGAGGTGAGGGGGCTAATCCATGAGCAATCGGTATGTTGAAATGGGGCTTATGGCCCCTGTTAATGTGACATGGGAGGTCACATATTCCTGCAATCTCTCATGCGTTCATTGCCTTTCCGATTCTGGACCCAAAAGAAACGGTGAACTTACCACCCAACAATGTCGTCAAGTCATAGATGAGATGGCAAAGAACCGGGTTTTCCAGTTCAGCATAGGTGGTGGAGAGCCTTTCTCCAGGCCTGATTTCCTCGATCTGATGGAATATGCTAATGAGAAGGGAATTGTAACCTGTATAAGCACCAATGGGACACTCATCAACGACGAAGTCGCCAAACGTCTGGACAGGAATCTAGTTTATATCCAGGTCAGTCTTGACGGCGCCACCCCGGAATCTAACGACGCCATCCGTGGTTCAGGGAGTTTCCACCGCGCTGTTCACGCCCTGGAATGCCTTGCCAAGAGAGAAATCGAAGTTAGCATAAATACCGTGCTCACAAGACTCAGCTTTTCCGGGCTGGATGACCTGGCATCGCTGGCAAGATCTTTAGGCGCCAAATTTAGGGTTTCGAGATTCAGACCCTCGGGCCGAGGTAAAAAGTCTTGGCGGGACCTCAATGTTTCCAAAAGCCAGATGCTTGAATTCTCGAATTGGCTTAGCGACCACAAGAACGTGTCTACGGGTGATTCATTCTTCTCGGTTACTCAAGAAGACCGAAAATCACTTGGTCTAAACATGTGTGGGGCTTGCAAGATGACCTGCTGTGTGTCCCCTAAAGGAGAAATATATCCCTGCGCATTCCTGCAGGAAAATGAATTCCTCGCCGGAAGGCTACCGGAAGAGGCTTTTGCTCCGATATGGAAAAATTCACCGGTTTTTGAATCATTTCGGGAGCTGGAAATTAAGTCATGTGAAAGTTGTGACAGATTTGACATGTGTCATGGTGGCTGCCCAGCAATAGCATATCACACACAAAAAAGGTTGGGGGTTCCTGACCCTGGTTGCCTCGTCAACTGTGTCTCGTTAAGATCTATCGGTTTAGCGGCAGGGACATGACAAGGCCAGACATGAGGGGACTTTACTGTCTAGCCTCGGGAATTCGTCTGATTCCGCAAAACGGGTATGGAGTCATCCTCAAGGATGATCCTTTTCGGGCTTTTCGAGTGAACCTCGGAGCGCTTCGCCTCCTCGAAAAGTGTAGAGCCGGCTTCTCCCCTGAAAGCGAAGCTCAATCCTGGAGTCCCGATTCTATAAAGGCGGCGCTAGCTGTTTTCGACCGGTTTGTTGAAACCGGAGTTTTGGAATGGAAGCCTTCGGAAAGCGGCGTATTACCTTTCGTCAGCATTGTTATCCCGGTTTATAATAGAGCTGATGATATTCGTTCATGCCTCGAGTCGTTGTTGGCGCTCGATTATCCAACCTCGCAATTTGAAATTATTGTAGTTGACGACAAATCCAGTGACAAAACCGCTAACGTTGTCAAAAGCTATGGGGTCAAACTCATAGTTCAACTCAAAAATCTGGGGCAGTCGGCGGCAAGAAACGCAGGTGTCCTCGCCTCAAAAGGAGAAATTATAGCCTTTATCGACAGTGACTGTATAGCGGGACCCTGCTGGTTGAGTGAACTGGTTCCATATTTTGAGGATCCACGTAACGCACTTGTTGGAGGCTACGTAGATTCATACTACAGGGAAACCTGGCTGGACAGATATGAAGAGGCGAACTCGCCGTTGAATATGGGCCAGAAATTCATAATGGGATTTGGACCTCAATCAGATTTCTATGTCCCTACATGTAACATGCTGGTCAGAAGAGGCGCCTATCTCAAGGTCCGGGGACTTGACGAGACAATGCGCGTTGGAGAGGACGTCGACCTTTGTTGGAGACTCAAGGAAAATGGATTTCGTCTAGTATATGTTCCAAAAGGCAGGATTGAGCACAAGCATAGAAATCGTTTTCTCGAAACTTTTGGGCGGCGTTTCGACTATGGTGCCTCTGAACCGGTCCTTTACAGCAAGCATAAGGATGTTGAAAAACGTTTTCCGTGGCAACCGGCTTGCATGGCCCTCCTTTTTACATGCCTTTTCGGGTTGCTTTGGAGAAATATTATAGCGTTACCTTTGGCGACAGCAATTCTTGTTGCGGATTCCTTTTTAAAAAAAGCCAGGTACGAAAAACAGATCGGTATGCCGCTGCCATTTAAATACATTTTGAAAGCTACTGCTGAAAAGCACTTTAATCTTATATTTTATCTGACTCATCATGTGATTCGATATTATCTTCTATTAATAACTGTGGTGGTTGTGATGTGTCCGTCTCTATTGCCCGCCGCCGTAACCGCCATTGTGTTTACTTCGCTGGTGGAGTTCATCCGCAAGAAACCCAGACTACTCTTTCCCGTATTCTTTTTCTATTTCGTAATTGAGCAGGCTTACTATCAAACCGGTGTTTTCGTTGGCTGCCTGAAGCGGAAGAGTTTCAGGCCATATAAATTGAATTTTATGCGGACACGTAAGGTGACAACTTTGGCTGGAAGTAGTTCCAGGACCGGCTCACTTTACGAAAAGGCGTGATAAATGTTCACCCGGCGCCATGATGAAAATTTAGGCGATTCTAATATTTTGAGCATGGCCTAGTTCCATTTTAGAACTCTCAGGTAAGTTCAGGAATCAAGGAAGTGAATCATGGATGGAAATCTCTTGAAAAGCCTACTCGAAAATGTTCAAAACGGTAGCGTGGACTTGGATTCGGCAATGAAGCTGTTGAGGAAGTTGCCATTTGACGATCTGGGGTACGCCAAGGTTGATTATCACCGTTGCGTCCGCCAGGGAGTTCCGGAGGTAATATTTTGTCAGGGAAAGACTATTGCCCAGATTCAGGGCATAGCCACACGCCTGGCCCAAAATTTTTGTAATGTTCTGGCGTCAAGGGCTGATTCGGAAGTTTTCAGGGCAATCAAAGAAGTTGTAAGCTCATGCCATTATAACGAGTTGGCAAGGATGGTTGTGATTAATCCTAAAGAGGTAGAGAAGATCGGTAACATAGCTATTGTAAGCGCCGGAACTTCGGATATCCCCGTTGCGGAGGAATCCGCCATTACCGCAGAAACTCTTGGTAACAGAGTCAACAGAATTTACGACGTTGGGGTAGCTGGAATTCACCGTCTCCTGAACTGCTGCGAGGACCTTTTTGAAGCCAATGTCGTAGTTGTTGTCGCCGGCATGGAAGGCGCCCTCGCCAGCGTTGTAGGTGGCCTCGTTGCCAGTCCAGTGATCGCTGTTCCCACTAGCGTAGGCTACGGAGCAAGTTTTGGGGGTGTGGCTGCTCTGTTGAGCATGCTAAACTGTTGCGCTTCAGGAGTGTCTGTGGTCAACATAGATAATGGTTTTGGCGCAGGTTTCCAGGCTGGCCTGATCAATAAACTGGCTGTCAAGCGCGATGAAAATGAATCCGTGCACAAGCCTGTAAGTAGCGGGTGCGGACTTCATTTGGCCAAAATGTGACGTTGGCTGTCGTGTCCAAACCACCAATTCTAGAAAGGATGGCATCATGAAGGTCGCCTATTTTGATTGTTTCTCCGGCGCAAGCGGGGACATGATAATTGGGTCGCTTTTGGACGCAGGGCTTCCATTGGAACTTCTCAGAAGTGAACTTTCGAAACTGTCTCTTTCCCACTATGAAATCGGAGTTAGAAAGGCAATAAAAAGAGGCCTAGCGGGAAGTCAGGTGATCATAAATATTGACGAAAGACACCATCATGACCATCATAGGCATCTGTATGATATAATTAGCATTGTTAAAAACAGTGACCTAGCCGAATCAGCTAAGGAGCAAGTCATCAAGATATTCTCCCGATTGGCTGAAGCGGAGGCCAAGGTTCACCAAACAACGGTGGACAAGATACACTTTCACGAAGTGGGCGCCATGGACGCCATAATTGACGTTACGGGGGCAGTCATAGGTCTTGAGGCGCTTGGCATAGAAAGGGTGTACTGTTCTCCTCTACATCTTGGCTCTGGGACCATAGAATGCGCCCATGGCGTCTTACCCGTTCCGGCCCCTGCTACGGCTGAACTGATAAAAGGCAAACCGGTTTATTCGACGGGGGTTAAAGGCGAGCTACTAACCCCCACAGGAGCCGCCATCCTAACTACCCTCGCTTACGAGTTCGGGCCCATGCCAGCCATAATTCCCCAAAAGTTGGGATATGGGGCCGGCACGTCCGACCCCCCGATTCCCAACCTGCTGAGAGTGATTATTGGAGACTTGACTGACGGTTTTGGAGACTATGAATTTGAGAGAGTCGCTGTGCTAGAAACAAATATTGATGATATGAATCCCCAGATCTACGACTACCTAATTCAGAAAATGTTAAAAGAGGGAGCGCTGGACGTGTTTCTAGCGCCGATTCAAATGAAAAAAAACCGTCCTGGCACAATGATGACTGTGATTTGTCAATTAGGCAAGTTGGAGGAATTTTCCAATCTTATTCTACGTGAAACCACAACATTGGGGCTTCGATGGAGAATTGACAATCGGATCAAGGCCTTGAGATCATTTGAAGATATCAAAACAAACTATGGTCCGGTGACTGTTAAGATCGCGAAAGTGGGCGGCAAGATAACAAATTACTCAGTCGAGTACGACGACTGCAAGCGCTTGGCAATAGAAAACCAAGTTCCACTCAAGGAAGTTATGGATCACGCTAAGATTCAGGCTGCTAAGATCCTGAATACAAAACATGAATGAGATGATGTGATAATTTAAGTTCCCATTTTTGTTTGTTCGTAGCGTCTAGTTATAAATCCCGTGTTCGCACACAATGGGATGTCTATCTTTTTTGGGTTTTGAAATAGCGTCTGATCTCTGTATAGCTCAAAACCCTGATTTTACGGTGTACCTGATGTTCAAAGCCGCGACTGTAAGCACCGGCGCCACATTTTCCAGAAAATTGGGAAGGGAGCTAGGTGAATCCCTGATCCAAGAATTGGGCTCCGCTCCGATAGCCTGTTGGCTCTTTTGCTCTGTAAAAAGTGGCATGAGCGATCTGCTTCGAGGCATATGTGAGGCTGTTGGATCTAGCGCATTAGTCGGTTGCACTACTGATGGAGAAATTTCGTCCGAGGGATACAGCGTAGGTTCCGCCGTGTTAGGTGGGATAGTCTCAGACAAAATCCAAGCTCAAGTGGTTTCTGTACAGGGCCTTGGTGAAGCTTCCGAGAAATCGGGGATAGAACTCGCTCGGCTTTTTGACCCCTATGTTCGCCACGTGCAGATTTTCACGGATGGCCTCACGGAAAACGGCTGCGCAATTTTGCGAGGTCTCAGGTCTGAACTGGGAGACGAAGTCCCGATTTCAGGCGGCGCAGCCGGGGACGGTGGAAAATTCCGGCAGACGTTCCAGTTTATTGGGCCTAAAGTCCTCTCTGACGCAATTGTCGGAATAGGATTCAGTGGGGAATTCAAGCTGGGGGCAGGTGTCAGGAGCGGGTGGTCCGCCATTGGTACGGCCAAGAAGGTAACCAGGGCTACCGGTAACGTGGTGTACGAACTCAATGGCCAGCCCGCTCTTGAAGTTTATGAACGCTTTCTCGGAAGGCATGCCGCCGATCTTCCTTCAGTTGGAGTAGAGTACCCTTTCGGTTTTCTAGACGCTACCGGTGAATGCGGAGATGTAGACCAGTACATCCTTCGGGCAACGATGTCCGTAAATCGTGACCAGGGATCCATAGTCTTTGCCGGCGAGATTCCTGAAGGGACTACTGTTCGTCTTACTTGTGGTGACTATGGGTCAATCATTGAAGCGGCAGAGGAGGCTGCGACTCAAGCCCTTAAAGAACTTGGAACAGGTTCGCCATCTATGATCTTCTTTTACTCTTGCATGGCGCGCAAGATCGTTCTCGGTAGACGTACCCATGAGGAAGTAGATCGGATTCGATCCGTATTCGGCCCCAAAGTCCCAATGATCGGGTTTTATTCATACGGAGAATACTGTAGGCAGAGATGTGGCGGGCCCAGTCTTTTCCACAACGAAACGGCCACCGTTACAGTTATCGGGAACTGACCATGACGGACATGAAAAGCAGTGAACAGAAACTCAGCGAACTCGAAGAACTCCTGGACGTGGCAGAGAGAAAGTCCGACATCCTGACTAATTTGCTCAAAGAGGCAAACGCGGAGTTCGAAAGAGCGCTCAGTCTGGTCATGAAAACCGAGAGCAATTTTAGGGCAGTCTTTGAGAATGCGCCGGAAGCGATTTTAATAATTGACGCTCACACACGTCGTATCCTTGACTGCAATCCGTTTGTCTGCGGATGGCTAGGATATTCGCGAGAAGAACTCCTTGAGAAGAGATTGGATGATCTAGTGGTTGGGGCTCCAAGCGATATTGAGGCCAACATCCAAAAAGCCATTGAAAATGGGCTAGTTAGAGTCATGGAGCGCCGGTACATGACAAAAGCTGGTTCCGTGGTGGATGCGGAGGTTACCGGCACTGTACTTGAATACGAAGGAAGGGATTGCGTTGCAATTCTGGTTAGAGACGTCACGGAACGCAAAAAACTCGAGACCATTCTTAGATACAAAGAATTATTTGAAAATGTCAGCGATCCGGTTTTTATCAACGACTTTGACGGAAAATTTCTAGAAGTCAACGATGGGGCTTGTCGTTTGTTTAACTATTCCAGGAAACAACTCCTTTCAATGCGTCTCAATGAACTCGTAAAGCGGGAGCAGTTAAAAATACTATCCCAAAGCGCAAAAAAAATTAAAAAGGGCGAAACGGCGCAATTTGAGATCGAGTTGATTGCCAAAAAGGGTGAGCCGATTCTATTTGAACTTCACTCACGATCTATATCATTCATGGGCAAGTCGGCTGTTTTGAGCGTAGCACGTGACTTGAGCGTAAGAAAGAAACTTGAAGGCGCCCTTATCAAGACTGAACGTCTCACGGCAGTAGGGGAGATGGCCAGCGGGGTTGCACATAATTTCAACAACTTACTTCAAATGGTTATGGGATTTGCACAAGCGGCTCTAGCCGATTTGGAAGCCGGCCGAATGACGAAATGCCAAAAATCTATAAGCGCCATCTTGCATTCTGCTGAGCGTGGCGCTGACATTGTTAGGCGTATAAAGGACTTTACAGACCACAGGTCTGACAAAACTGACGAATTCAACCAATTTGAATTGTCCGAGATAGTTAAGGAAGCGGTAGATTTTACAATACCGCTTTGGAAGGGATTACCGGTTTTTAGAAAATACAGGTTAACCTGTGAGCATAAGGAAAAATGTTTTGTACTGGGTCGTCCATCCGAAATCTACGAAGTGCTGGTCAACCTCATCAAAAATGCCATAGAGGCCATGCCAAATGGGGGATCACTGAGCATCCGAAACTGGAAACAAAACTCAAAGGTTTTCCTAACCGTCTCTGACACGGGACATGGGATTCCTAGAGAAAATGTTCAACGTATCTTCGATCCTTTTTTTACAACCAAGGGCTGGAAGAGCAGCGGGTTGGGACTGTCTTCGAGTTATGGTCTTATTAAGAAGAATCGCGGTGAAATCCTTGTAGAAAGCAACATTGGAAAAGGGACGACATTTACTGTGGTTTTAATGGGCGCAAAGCAAACAGGGAAACATCTTAAGTTTAAGGAGAATGCCACGGCTTCAGGCCAAAGTATGAGATTTCTGGTGATCGATGACGAAATCAATCTTTTGACTGCAATGCGCATGTTTTTTGAAAACTCAGAGGTGGAAATAATTCCCGCAGTATCCGGTCGGGAAGGCATAGAGGCTTTTATGAAAGGAAACGTCGATGTAATCCTTTGTGACCTTGGCATGGATGATATGGACGGGTGGGAGGTAGGAGAAAGGATAAAAGGCTACTGCGAATCAGAGGGAATTCCAAAGCCGCCGTTCATCATTTATACCGGCTGGGACCAGAATTTCGATCAGAGGGACCTTTCAAAAAAAGGTGTGGATCTGGTTGTTACCAAACCCGTACCTTACGATAAACTACTTCGTATAGCGCAAGAAGCCGTACATAAGACCAAAACAGAAGTTTCCCAGGCATCCCAACGCAGTTGAAAAATTAAAACATACGCTTCTGTTGGCAAATTCCTTTGGAGTGGGGCAACTCTTGACGTGTTCCTTAACTTTTATGAATCAACGTTCTAGTCGAAGCGGACAAAAGTTGCCCCCGAAATCTGGCCATGGGTTCTAGCTAATCATCTCCCAAAGGCCAATCTCCACTGGTTCAGCAAGGATTTCCGCTGAACGTCCCAGAAAATCTTGCAGATATGGCATAGCGAGATGCTCATCCAAGGCCTTTTTGCTAACCCAGTTTTCGTAGAATAAGAAAAGGGCCTTGTTGTCTGTGGACTGATGAAGGTCGTAATTTATGCAACCCGATTCCTTTCGTGTCGGTGGTACAAGCCCCATGAGAGTGCTTTTGACCACGTCCTCCATACCGGGTTTTGCGATGATCCTGGCTACAACGGTAACTTGCGCCATTTAACCCTCCGTCGGTTTCTTGTCATTACCCGATGTCAAATTCTGGGTAGTCTTCAGAGAATCTTGAATCACTGCGCAAACAATCAAGATTCTGCGGAAGTTGGATCGATCATCCTCTTTACCTCTGAGATTCGATTTGCTGGAAAGCCGCCTTCCTGCGCGTGTTTTGTAATTATGTCAGCGTTGGGCGCAATGTAAACGCAATAGATTTTATCATCCGTCACGTAGCTTTGTACCCACTGAATCTGAGGTCCCAGTTTCTCAAGCACTTCCCGGGACTTTTGAGAAATAGCCCGAACCTGATCGTTAGACAGGCTCCCCGCCCCCGGCAATTCGCGTTCGATAACATACTTCGGCATGTAAGTTCTCCTTCCTGTTGTTCATTCAGACCAGAAACTTCCACATAGCTGGGCTATGTACAATTCAAAGAGTTTACTCTCTCTCAAGCACTTCGTCGGCTACGTCTTTCAGACCTAGTTCTTCTAGCTTTTCCCTCGTCGGGATACCGGTTTTCTTGTCCCAGCCTCGTAACTCATAATATTCGTTTTTCATTTCCTCGAATTTCTCGCGGTCGAGGACTTGCCCCTCGTATTTTCCCTTTTTGAGAGGTTGTTCGAAAAACTTCTTTGGAAGGGAATCATCCTCTCTTCTTAGTCCCTGACGCACGTCGAACATCCGCTCGAGGTTCCTGATTCGCTCTGACACCTTGAGCATTCGATCGACTGGCCAGTCCTTTCCAGTGACCACATTGAAGAAGCGAGTGGCCATTTCAATATCCTGGAAGATAAAAAGCCCGTAGAGCCATTTGCATATACCGAGATTATCGGCGACACGTTCCATGTGCTCCGAAATAATGGTGGCGAGGGCTTTGCCTTTGTATTCTATAGGAATTGCCGCTTCTTCGCTTCCGAACTGTTCTTTAGCGACTTTTTGGAACCATTCAGGCGCATGATGCCAATCCACTTCCAGTAATGCGTTGCGTAACGGCAATGGGTCCCCTCGATGACCAACCGCTTGACCAAGCGCGGACCCGTGGTAAGCACGGAATTCGTATGCGTGAGGAGCCAATCCCTTTACTTGGTCCACTCGTTCCAGCGCTTCGGGACCGATGCTATTGGCGAACGATTTTTGTCCCTCAGCGAGAAGGTCTCCGTAGCCTTCTCTGTTTCCAATTTTGAGGATCGTGGAGAGGATTGCCTCCTTATTGCCTCGTTCCATAGGTATCCCGTCGGTATCCTTAGCAGTAATGACGCCCTCGTGATAGAGTTCCATGAGCAGCCCTATTGAAGCAGACGTCTCGGTACAATCTATACCCAGTTTGTTAACTAATAGTGTGGCTTCCCAGAAAACGTCCATATCGAGGTTCCAGATTCCGCCTGTGAATCCGCTAAATGGCTCACACGACGTGACGCCTTTTCCCAGTTTGGGAACGGAGATGAAATTCATGCAGCGATTAGGGCAGCAAAAACATCCCACATTTTTGGTCTGGTATTTCTCAATGTATGCTGGTCCTTGATAATTCTGAATAATCTCTTCCCAGTTCACGTCTTCGAAGTAACCCACTGGGAAGAAGCTGAAATCGTACATCATGGTCATTGAACGCGCGACACCCCAGTTGGAAAGCTCCTGGTAGGCTGGATGTTCTCGCATTTCCGTCACGACCTTAATAGAGAGGTCCAGCAGTTCCTGAGGCCTGGCGACCTTCACCGCTCCTCTTGCTCGTACTGCGACTGCCTTCAGGTTCTTGGACCCCATGACAGCGCCCATGCCTGTTCTGCCAGCCGCATCACCGGTCTCGGTAATGATGCAGGCAAAGCGGACGAGTTTTTCACCACCCGGACCAATGCATACGATTTTTATTTCGGGGTCTCCGAGTTCGTCCTGAATCGCCTTTTGGGTTTCATGAGTGTCCTTTCCCCAGAGATGCTCTGCGCTGAGAATCTCGACCTTTCCCTCGTTGATCAATATGTAACAAGGTTTGTCGGCTTTCCCAACGATTACCACATGATCATATCCGGCGTATTTTAGTTCCGGCCCCCAATAGGCCCCAAAGTTAGATTTTGCCCGCAGGTTACTCATCGGGGACAGGGCAGTCACGTCGACCCGACCGGAACCCGGCATGGCCGTACCTGTAAGGGGTCCCGTGCTAAAGATGAGAGGATTCCCAGGATCCAAGGGGTCAGTTCCAGGGACATAATTGTCGTAGATCAACCTAACACCGATGCCCCGGCCACCAATATAATCTTCGATGTAGGCCTCTGTGGGTTCAGTTGTGAAAGCGCCGGAGCCGAGATCAATTTTAAGTATCTTGCCTGCCCATCCGTACATGTTATTCCTCCCCCAGCGCTGTCCGCACCAGCGATGGAATTCGGTCCGCATTTTCAAGCAATTTTAGGTAAGCTTCCTTTGACATCTCCTCATAAGAAAGCGCCCCTGTAGGGCAAATCTTTACGCATGTTGGATCTCCATCGCAGAGGTCGCACTTCAAGACATGGCCAGTGTCTTGATCCACGAATGTGGCGCCGAAGGGACATGCAAATACGCAACTCAGGCAACCAATACATCGAAAAGGATCAACCTCCATCGCCCCAGTGGAGAAGTTTCGGAACGTGGCGCGTTTGGGGCAAACCATTTCACAGGCTGGTTTTTCACATCTCATGCAATTTATGGGGACATAGATCCCCTCCTGCTCCCACTTGACCACATGTATGCGGCCCTTGGAAGGACTACAGTATCCTTCATGTTTTAGGGAGCAGTAGTTTTCACAAGCTCTGCAGCCCGAACATTTTTGAGCGTCAACAATTAAAGTCTTTATCATATGTTGATCCCTCCTGTTTTATGGAGATCAGAGGGTTGTTTCATGCTAGCGCCAAGGTGGCGTCTTAGACTTACAACTTAAAAAGGAAGCAATGCCTCTTCTATTCTTACCTTGGTAAGCTTAGGATCATGGTTCCAGTCAGCAGACTCTTCCACGACCTTCTTCGCTATCAGGCACTTCAGGGCGTTATTCTGCGTCGCCGAATCGAGAATCTCTATTTCTTCTACTATGCCGCGACTATCAGTTTTGTAGCGGTGGGCAATTAATCCATCAGGAGACTCGATGGCCGCAAATCCTTCTCCTTTAATCTCAGTGGGAATGTTACGAATTACAGGGCCTGTAAGGCTTTCCTGCCGGTAAAGATCCACCATTCTCCCAGCAGCTTGGAAGATTTCCACTTGTAGGGCCCGATACGCGTTAGCTATGCCGAATGTTGGCGTACTGCCAAATGTGTCCTCAAAAGATTTCCAATTCTCCCCCGAGAGGGGGAACCCTATTTCTTTTTGGGATTTGAGTCTTGCCAGTGGTCCCACGAAATAGATACTGGTAACTTTCTCAGAGTCTAACGAATTCCATCCTTTTTCTTTCAGGAATGCAAAAGGTTTGTAGGTCCAGGGCTCTTTCTGAAAGCCTATTTTCTCAAAAATCTGGTCCGCAGGGAATTGGCAAGTCAGTTCACCAGAGGAATCAGATACTTGTACTTCGTTGCTATTCCCGGGGATTGTTAGAGATAGAATAGGTTGAATATCAAAATCATAAAGCAGTTCCTCAGGTTTGAGATCGGCAAGGACCCTGGCCAGTTTAATAGAGAAACTTAAGCAACTTCGGCCTATCTCGGAAAGACGATCATAATATGGCTGTTTCAGGAAACGGCTCACTCCGCCTGGTACCGCTGAAATAGGATGGTCCGCTCTCCCTCCCAGGATTTTTGTGGCCTCCTGCGCCAGCGCCACATGCCGCATGATCTGATCAATCAGGTCACGTGGAACAGAATGCTGATCAATGTTCCTTTGACTCAAGCTGAAATCTTCAAACGGGTTTGAATGTGAACTCAAGAAAAAATATAGTTTCCTCATGTGACGGACGAAAAATAGGGTTTGGAGTAACGCATCCCTCATATTTACCGCTAGGGGCGGAGGAGTCACGTTGAACAGCGAATCGAGGGCCATAGCAGAAACCAGATGATGCGCAGGAGACAGAATTGTCAGGATCCGAGGGAGTTCTTCAACCGGTCTACCAATGCACATCCTAGAAAGATTCAGTTTGGTCATCACCTGGAGAAAGGTCTTTGGGGGCCCGCCGTTTTCGATTACCATCACGCGGGCGAGTTCTTCCATCCATCTCAGAGGCTCAAGAATTGTCCGGCGCATGCTTGGCTTCCTCCGCATTAGGCGTCCTTAGCGCACACTGAGTGGCAAGAGTATATCTGTAGAATGTTCCAGCCAAATCAACAAAAGTCTTTGTCAGTCCTTCAATTTCTGATGCTTCCGTGGAGTCGAATGTGGAGCTTACAGCGGACACCATCTTTGCGCCTGGATCAAAAACCGCTTCGGCTTTTCCAAAACAACCTCGGCATGCGGCGCCAACGGCAGTGCACAAACCACCGCATCCTTCACGGGTTGCAAGCCCCTGGCATAGGATGCCTTGTTCGAGGAGGCACCGACCGCTGTCAGGATCTATCTCATAAGGCCGATAGAAACCACGGAATTTCTTTTCTTCCTTGATTCTGGAACAACTCGCGCATACCGCCTTTTCACCGGCAAAAACACTGCCTCGAGGTGGAACAATACCCGAAGTTATGGACTCTGCGAGCGCCATTGGCAGTCTGGATGCGGTGAAAGAAATCCTGGTAGGAGAATCTCCCATATAAACCAGTGATTGGATTGCGGCCCAAAGAAAATCTCGAGTAGGTGGACAACCTGGGACGAAGTAGTCGACATCTACAATATGTTCGAGGGCAAAAACACGTGATTCCAATTTGGGGAGTAAGAACTCATTTCCCTCATCCAAATGTTCGGGTCGATTTTCAGGTGTTTCTGGATGAAGGTCGGTGAGACTAGGAAGACCTCCAAAAGCTGCGCAGGCCCCACAAGCTACCATCAATTTGGAATTGGAACGCAACCTGACGGCCGCTATCCGATCGGCCTCAGTCCTTATTGCTCCTGCGAAGAAACAGACGTCGACAGGTCCCTGCTCATTCAGACCATCCCATTGAGAACCCAGCACATAGGGCCAGAAGACTATATCTGCGCTTCTGGTCAAGGATCCCAGATCATAGTGGATGTCCAGGATCGTGTTTTCGCAGGCGGCGCAACCGGTTGCGGTGTAAACGGCCAACTTCTTTTTGGGCAACTCAGGCGACTCCCTTCAAAGGTTTTTGTGAACTAGGCATGCAAGGCCCCAAATTGCGGACATCTTCTATCATCTCATTCATTAGTTTCGCATAAAGCGGTGATTCGGATGCGGCTATCCATTCCAATCGGAAACGCTTTTCCTCAACGCCAAGCTCGGAAAGCAGTTTTCTTAGAAGAAACGAACGCCGTAGGGCCTTGATGTTCCCTGCCAGGTAATGACAGTCTCCGGGATGGCAACCGGCTACAAGAACTCCATCAGCTCCGGAAGCAAATGCTTTGATTACGTAACTTGGATCTACCATGCCGGAACAGAATACACGGATAACACGAACATTCGGCTTTTGAACGAAACGAGACACCCCTGCCGCATCAGCGGCTACGTAAGAACACCAATTACAGAGGAACGCTATTATTTTCGGTTCAAATCTAGTCATGACGCCAGTATCCCTTCAATTTGAGCGAAAATTTGGTCTGGTGTGTAATGCTGCACTTCAATGGCGGCAACGGGGCAGGCCGCTGCGCATGTGCCACATCCCTGGCATAACGCCTGATTAATTGAAGCGACCTTCCTTTGTTCATCAAAAGAGATGGCATTGTAAGCGCACATTCCGACACAAGTCCGGCAGCCGGTACAAAGTCTCTCGTCCAAATTTGCCACAGTAGGGTCAATTTCTACCTGGCCCATACTGAACAACGCTAGGACCTCCGCCGCCGCGGCTCCACCCTGCGCGACTGATTCAGGGATGTCTTTGGGACCCTGGCAGCCCCCGGCAAGATAAATACCAGCAAGTGATGTCTCTACCGGGCCGAGCTTGGGATGCAACTCCATAAAGAAGCCATAGCGGTCTGTCGAGAGATTAATTGCTCTGCCTACATTCATGTAGTCCTTCTGGGGGACTAGACCCGTAGCAAGCACGACAAGATCGGCCTCAACCTCAACAGGGTGTCCAACGAGGCTATTTTCACCCCGAACGATGAGTCGACCACCTTCCTCAAAAACCTTTGCTACCCGTCCACGTATGTATTGGGCTTCTTCTTGCTCGATAGCCCGGCGCAGGAATTCTTCGTACCCTTTTCCACCAGCCCGGTTGTCTATATAGAAAACATAAGCTTGCCCGTCTGGATTGTGATGCTTAAAGATGCTCAACTGCTTCGCGCTAATCATGCAGCAGACTTTGGAGCAATATTCGTAACCCTTTGCCCTGTCACGAGACCCCACGCATTGGATGAAAACAACACTTTTTGGTACCTTGCCGTCGCTTGGGCGAACAACCTTGCCTCCGGTAGGACCTGATGCGTTACAGAGCCGTTCGAACTGAAGATTGGTAATAACATCGGGATACTTACCATGGCCATATTCAGGGTACTTGCCTGCATCAAAAATATCTATCCCAGTCGCGACGACTATGGCTCCTACTTCCAGTTCCCGTATCCGTTCGGTCTCACTAAGGTCAATAGCCTGAGGACCACACTTGCGAACACATTCTCCGCATTGGCAGCACATTCCACATGCCAGGCACCGTTGGCCCTCGGTCATAGCCATTTCTGCAGTGAAACCCAATTCTATGGGTTCGAAAGATTTTTTGCGTTCTTCGGGAGGAAGAACCGGCATGGCGCTGCGCTCAATTGGTCTCGCTCTGTTCTTTTCCGCTTCGCCAATTTCAGGAGCTACCTTGCGCTCGGCGGGCCTAATTTCTCTCAAACCACCGTGTTTGATATAGCTGTCGATAGACAGGGCGGCCTGTCGGCCATGGGCCACCGCCTGCACGAATGTTGCTGGACCAAGAGTGCAATCCCCGCCGGCAAATACCCCGGGCCGGTTAGTCGACATGGTTTCGGTGTCAATTGAAACTGTCCCGCCAGGCCCTGTTTCAAGACCCAGGCTGTTTGTGAAATTGTTTTCCGGCGACTGGCCTATGGCTACGAACACCGTTTCACACTGCAATTCCACGGTTTCGTTTTCGTCGTAGGTAGGCTTGAAATTCCCATTTGCATCAAAAACAGATGTGCAACGTTTGAATTCAACCGCACATATTTTGCCATCTCTGTCGATAAAACGCTTAGGCCCTAATGAATTCTGGATTGTTACACCTTCTTCCAGAGCTTCATTTAATTCACGTTCCCATGCGGGCATTTCATGCCTGGCCTCAAGGCACAATAGATCAACCTTGGTCGCCCCAAGCCTAAGCGCTGTCCTCGCCACGTCCACTGCTACGTTGCCGCCACCGATTACAATTACACTTTTTCCTACATGAACCTGTTCATTCAGGGCAACTTTTCTAAGTAGGTCAATCCCGCCCATAACGCCTTTGAGGTCTTCCCCCTCCAGATTGAGCTTACGACTCACGTGAAGACCAGTGGAAAGGAAGACGGCCCGAAATCCCTCATCTTCAAGGCTTTCGAAGGTGAGGTCTTTTCCGAAGGTTATCCCGGTCCTAATGGTGACCCCCATATCACGGATGTTTGCGATTTCCGCCTCAATGACGTCTCGCGGCAGACGGTACGCCGGGATCCCAACTGTCAGCATTCCACCTGCGACAGGCAACTTTTCGAATACCGTTACTTGATATCCTTCGATGGAAAGATAGTAAGCCGCAGAAAGTCCCGAGGGGCCAGAACCTATGACAGCGACCTTTTCTTCACGACTCTCCTTCATAGGGGGATTTGGCTGAAGGCCAGTTTCTTTCTCGTGGTCGCCCAGAAATCGCTTTGTGAAACAAATGGCAGTAGGGGCGTCAAGCTGACCTCTTTTGCAGGCGTCTTCGCAAGGTCGCACGCAAATTCTTCCACAGGCCGATGCGAAGGGCATGCGTTCCCTGACCAACGATAAAGCTTCGTCAAATTTTCCTACTCCGGTAAGAGTCATGTACCCCTGAACGTTTACTCCTGCCGGACAAGCCGATTGGCACGGAGGCATTCCTGCCCTCAGGATAGAGTAAGTGTTCGGTATTGCTTGGGGAAAGGGTCGGCTTATGGGATGTCGAGTAGTCATCCCAAGTTCGAAGGGACTAGGGATATTTATAGGACAGACTTGTTGACAATCGCCGCAACCCGTGCACTTCTCGACACTGACGTAACGGGGACGTTGAAGCACCCTAACCTTGAAGTTACCAACAAACCCGCTGACCTCAATAACTTCTGATTTGGTCATTGTCTCAATGTGCGGGTTTCGCCCAACTTCACTGGTCTTTGGGGTCAGAATGCAGCCTGAACAGTCAAGGGTAGGGAAGGTCTTATCAAATTGGGCCATTTTTCCGCCAATGATCTCTTCCTTTTCAACCATAAAGACCTGGTAACCTGCTTTGGCGATCTTCAGCGCCGCAGTTATACCGGCGATTCCTCCTCCTACAACCAAGGCTGTAGGGTTAACCGATTTCTTGGAACCCGTTAACGGTTCATGATGTGTAACTCTGGCTATGCCGCCACGAATCAAATCCTTAGCCTTGTCCGTCGCCGCATCGGGGTTATCTGATACCCATGAACAATGTTCGCGAATATTTACCATTTCGAAAAGATAGGGGTTCATCCCGGCCGCTGAAACTGCATTCCTGAATGTCGGCTCATGCATTTTGGGAGAGCAGGAAGCCTCGACCACATGATCAAGGCCAAGTTCGGCTATGTCGTCACGAATCATTTTTTGGCCGGGTTCGGAACACATGTATTTATAGTCGCGGCATACAGCGACCTCTCCAATTTCGGACGATAGTTCCTCAGCTATTTTGTGGCAATCCACAGTTCCGCCGATGTTAGTTCCGCAATGGCAGATGTAAACTCCGACTTTTTTCATGATGAAAAACCTTTTTGTCTCAGTACAGGAAGAGGATCAATTATGTGGTGGTTCAGTCCAAGTTCTGAGGGTGATAAACCAAAGGCCAGACCAATCAACTGTGTAAAGTAGACAATTGGGATTTCATACTTTTTGTTTTGTTTTGAACTGATATCACCCTGACGCATATCCAGGTTGGCTTGACAAAGCTGGCAGACAACCACAATCATGTCGGCCCCTCGCCATGCAGCCTCTTTCAGCAGCCTTCCGCTAAGTTCAATTACCTTCTGAGTTTTGCTAAGAGCAAGCCCGGCTCCGCAGCATTCCGTTTTAAAATCCCAATCCAAGACGTCCGCTCCCAATGCCGCCATCACCTCATCTAGCGAGGTTGGAGATTCCGGGTTGTCAAACTGGGCCACACTAGGTGGTTTGACAACGTAACAGCCGTAGTAGGGGATTAACTTCAGACCTGTCAGAGGGGTTTTGACTTTGGATATAATTGGTTCCAACCCTATTTGTCGCCGGATGAAACCCAATAAATTATGAATAGTCAATTTCCCCACTATTTCAGCCTCGATAACTTCCTGGGTCCTTCGTTTCAGTTCGGGGTCAGTCTTAATATCTTCATTGGCGCTTTTAAGACGTCGAAAACAAAACGGACATGGGGCTACAACATCTGTAATGTCTGTTTTTTCTATCAACGCCAAATTTCGGGCTGAAAGAGCGGTCGATAGCAGACTGTTCATTTTGAGCGCAGGGGAAGCCCCACAACACGACCAGTCTTGCGACTCCTGAAGCTCGACGCCAAGACTGCGGCAAACATATCGGACCGAAACATCGTAAGGTCTGGCAGTTCCCTCGAGTGAACAACCGGGATAATAACTTACTTTCATGGACTATTCTCCCTGTCCGCCCTTTCTAACTTTCTCAAAAATTCGGGAAACACGCGGGTCCTTCTTCCAACCTTTCAGGAGTTCAAAGGGCGAAATTGCGCCTTTGCGCATCAAGATAATTCCCTTGTCCATGTCCTTCAAAAAGTGTCTGGTCCTAAAGTTGTAGGTGGCTACTGTTCGCAATTCTTTTACTCTGCCGTATTTCTCCACAGATTTTAGGAAAATTTCCTCAAATAGGTGAATATCGGGTTCGGAAGGCTGGACGCCCTCCTTTTGAGCTATCTCGCATAAAGCTGTTGCGACCTCATACATGTTGATCTCTACTGGGCAACGAGTCATGCAAGTCCCACAACTGACGCAATACCACCATAGCGGGTTACTAAGGGCCTCGTCTTTTAAACCAGATAGAATCTCGGCCACTAATTGTCTTGGGCCGGGAACATTCTCAGAGGCGACAGGACAACTACCCGAGCATTTGCCACACTGGAGGCATTCCAAGAGGTTTTGGCCGCTCTTGTCGATTACCTGCCGCAAGAAATTTTTTTCCGAAGCGTCGCCTGTGAACCTGAACATAAATTTTCCTATCTTATTTGGACCATTCTCAACAATCTGACGGCCTCACGATGTTGTCTGTCCTGAACTACTGTTTGGCAAGAGCCGAAAGTAATAGCTCCAGTGGGACATATAAGAGCGCACGCAGGCCACATGCCAAGTTCAACTCGTTCTTTGCACCCATCGCACTTCGCAATTTTTCCGATAGCCGGATTTAACACCGGTATTCCGTATGGACACGCTATTGAACAGGTCTGGCACCCTATACAGATTTCAAGATCAGAAAAAACTATGCCGTCCTCTCTCTTTTGCATGGCTCCGGTAGGACATTCGGCAACACATGCAGGCTTGTCGCAGTGAAAACAAGTTGTCGGCATGAAAGACATTGACAAATTGTCAGCATTTTCAATCGGCCCCAACCGAATAATTCTAAAGGTTAAAGGCCCCTCCGGGAGTTCATGTTCCAGGGTGCAAGCAGCCTGGCAAGCCCCGCAACCTATACAGAGGGATGCGTCGATCAGGAGCGCATTCTTATGCTTTTGCATTACTGAACCACTGGACTCAGAGTAATTTTCCTGAAACTCTATCAGCGAACCCACGAGTTCCGTCCTCTCAAGCATGTCAAGACCGTGTGGGGCGGATCTGATTTCCTGAGTCAAATCCCTTCCGGCCCCGTGCATATTCATATGTAGCCCTTTTCCCCATCTATTACTTTTTGAAACATCGTAAACTTTTCCGTTAACCGCTACGAGGACTTGGCCTCCATCGCTACCGTCAAATTTTTCGAGGTCTTGGGCCATATAAGTTTTCATTGAAATCATGCCTTTAATAATGTTTCAAAAGAGGAGCCCCACCGAGAATGAAGATCATTTTAGAGCTAACAGCTCTTTTAGAATTGACAGGGCAGCCTCGCTCGATTCGCCTTTTCGGTATACCAAAACTCTATTTTCGCCGATCGGACGATTAGAATAGACCATCCCCCTCGGTGTGGCGCGATTGATCCACGCGACGGCTTCCACTATTTTCCGAGCCCCGTGGACATAGATGATGTCTCCTGTATTGATTCCCAAACTTTCCGCTGTTTCCGGATTTAGCTGTAAGTTGTAAGTGGCGCCGGGTCTCTGACTGGAATATTGCTCAAAATCTGGCACAAGGCTGCGAGAGATCACGCTGGGAAATTCCAGATCAAGAGGGAATGAATACGAGTCATCCGGGTCTTTGTCCGGGATTTCACCAAAGGGCAAGGCAAAGGTAGGTTCCATTTGTCGTGGTACGGGTAAAGACTTCAATCGCTGGTCTTCCTGTGAATCATCTGCAACGTATGGCCATGTGATTAACCTGGCATCAGCGCTTCCAGATTCTAACAAATCCATATTGAAAGCCGATGTCAATGGACTCTGGCTCAGGACCCAATTGCAAAATGCTCTGTGGTCAGGTTGATTTTGATCCGTTTTCCAAGGAAAATGTTCTCCAAATCCCAATCGATCGGCCAGTCCCATCCAGAAATACAGGCCGGATCGAAAGTTGTGCTTTGGCGATACGATTTTCTTTGCCCAGCAGACAACTCTATCATTGGTGAAATAGAGATTGTCCCTTTCTGGCCACAGAGCCGCTGGAAAAGCTAGATGGGAAATGGAACAGGTTTGATTTTGAAAGGCCCCGAAATAGGCTACAAGTTCCAGGCTGTCAAAATACCGCTCAAGAGGGGCAAAGTAATCATCAATGCAATTTCCTGAACAAATGACTGCTTTGATAGGCGCTCCATGGCCAGAATCCGCTTTTGCCATGAGATTTTTGGCGTCTGAATAGCCGAAGATCGTGGTGGATGAGTCCGACTTTCCAGAGGACCGTATATCTTTCCCAACATCAATAAGGGGTCGACCGGAGTCAAGCGGATACCATCCTCCGCCCGTAACGCGTGACCAGCCCATTGCTTCGACCATAGTTTCCCAAATCCCGTAACCTTTAAGAAATGCCAGCATTTTCGAGGTAATCAATTGGACAGGTTGGGTCTTAACCATTAGACGGGCCAGTTCCTCGATTTTCTGATTCGATACTCCAGTTAACTCTATTGCAGTCGCAATATCCATCCGTTCGAAAGATTCTAACCAGGAGTCCGAGTCAAGAAATCTTTCCTGAATTAGGTCGGTCCGGTAACTTTCTTGATTCACAAGGATCTTCATCAACGCCATACCGACGGCGTTCTCGCTCTCAGGTCTGATAGTGAAGGCAAAATCAGCTTTGGACATTGTCGCTGTGAAGCGTGTATCAACCACGGCAATCTTTGTCCCACGTCTCTGGGCTTCCAATATCCAACCGAAGGCTACTGGATGAGTGGACGCCGGGTCTGCGCCAACCAGCAAAATGCAAGCGCTATTTAACCACTCGTAACAGAGGCTGTTCGAGAAACTCCTCTCATGTATCCGGGGTGGCTCGTCCAATGGGTTAATTACATAAGGCGTTCCCCATAGTTCCGCAAAACGTTTCGCTCCATAATAAAAGTCTAAACCAGCCTCGGGATCGCATCCAATAAGAAGCGCTTCCGGTCCATTAATATCACGGGTTCTCTTTAAACGTTCCGCCAATAGATCCAGGCCTGTTTCCCAATTTTCAAATTCCTCCGGATCGTGCTTGGGCGATTTCCTGTAAATAGGTTTCTCCAACCTTTCGTAGCTGTTCAAGAGACCGCTAAATGAAACGCCTCGAGCGCAGAGTCTTCCTCTACTGATGGGATGTCCCTCCTCACCTTGAATGTCGACAATTCGGCCTTGTTCAAGGTATGCCACGAACCCGCAACCTACGCCGCATTCCTGACAGACAGAGTTTACTGCGTCATCGTAAGGCTTGCGGCTACCTGGAAATCTTTTCAAAGGCAAGTAATCGATCATGATAGTTTGAGGCCTTCCATGTGTAGCCCATTCTTGAAAACAGTTGCTTGCGTTTATCAGAAGCAGGTTTTATGCCACTGCTGGGATCGTGAGCCTGCAGTGTTGTATGGAAAAGCAATTTGGATGTTGGGGACCGAGGACTGGAAAATGTGCTTACGTTTTATATCTTTGAAGTGGGGACTTAGGCCCCACTTCAAATGATTGTCCTTGCGATCAACTATTTGGAATGACAAGCAAAGATTTACAATGAGGTCAGGTGGGGCAAACAGGGTCGCATTTGGGGATGTTTATTTCCGATATGGCCTGAGATCGTCAAAATGGAGACATCATCCGGCTACAAATCAAAGTTTCCGGGGGCATTTGTATCAGAAATCTAGAGCCATAACATCGTATAGCAACCAGTCAATTTGTTTCGAAATTATTGGCACAAAACATGCAAATTCAATTGGGGCTCTTACAAAAATGATACAAAAAAACTATTACATAGGTTTCGCACCGTTAGCTGATCTAGATCAGATGCTTGATGCTTTGGTCCATGATCCCCCAGATTTTCGATGGGGCTTGATCAGAGATCTCTGTAGATTGGGTGATCCAAAAGACAGATATGAATTGGCCCTGAAAATCGAGGATTGTCTTGGTGAGATTCAGGATTTCACGACACAGTCTCGGCTTTTTCTGGCGCTCAAAGCCCTGCGTAATACCACCGGAGCCGAAGGCTATGTCCTTGTTAAGGGTGTTGGGGCGTTTCGAGAGAGTGATCTAAAATCGGAAAAATTCGGAGGACCATATGAGCCTCCTCAGCCCAATCATGAAATGAATTTCCACCCGGTTGTCGATTTTCGTATTCATCCTCAAGTGCCAGATATGAAATTGTTTGTTGACATGAGGCGTGCAGGCGTTTCACGCGGGGTGATTTTGGCGACTGATACTGATCCTGCAGACTTGGATAGACCTTCAATCAAGGATAGCTTGTATAAGGATTATTCTAGTTGCGCTCAAAGTCGCTGGTTGAATTTTGAGCAAATCATGAAACACCTCAGGAGTAATCTCTATTCAAACACCCATGTTACCAATAAGGACGTCGCTGCCTGGTTAAAAGATTACCCAGAGATACTATTCGGTTTTGGTTCTGTAAACCTTTCCAAAGAAAGATACTATGTGGAAGAAAAACTTGATCAGATCGGCAAACTTGGCCTAAGAGGCGTCAACTTGACACCTTACTCTCAATTTTTCAATCCTGCCGAGAATCAGAACGTAGATCTACTATTCCAGTATTGTAGATCCGTGGAAGGTGTTGTGGTGTCTCACTCTGGTTGTGGCATGGGGCCATTTGACATCCTGGAACTGAGCCGAAACTCCAATCCAATTCTCTGGGAACCTATATTAAAGAAATATCCCGATGTGCCATTAGTCCTCGCTCATTGTGGTTCATATAGCGAGTTCCTGCCCGGAATATGGCTCCATGAGGCCCTTAGCTTGGGCAAGAATTTCCGGAACGTATATGGGGATTTCTCTGCTGTAGAGTGGATTCTAGATAGCGCCGCAATTGTGAAAGAGATCAGGAAAACCATTACATTTGACAGGATCTTGTTTGGCACTGATTATCCTTTTCCTTTGGCTTCAGGGATGCGGCCGGCTTGCCTGGTCAGTTCGGTACGAGCCAACCGCCATCTCACAGAAAAGGAGAAACACAAAGTGCTTGGTGAAAACGCCATTAAACTGTTGAGATCCGATTAAACTCAAAAACTTAGCGCTTTCGGTAACTGGTGACAAATTAGGCTGGCGGACTTATTGAATACTCACTCCCAGCATAGAACAATCTTGGACCGGTTCCAGAGGTCGATTGTGTCTACGGCTCAATTTATCAAAATTCCGGGGTTGAACCGATGACTGTACAAAAGGTCGCTGTATTGAAATACGAGAAACCAGTGGAATCGGCGCGTCGCGCCGTAGAATTGTCAGATGGTCTGTGTCATTTACCCAAAAACGCGAAGGTATTTATTAAACCCAATATCGTGCTTTGGAGCGACATTAAACCTTTCCCAAAGTGGGGAATGATCACGACGTCCAGGATTGTGGATGACGTAGTAACTATACTCGTGGATCACGGCGTCAAAGACATAAGCATAGGTGAGGGGCCAGTACTCTTGAATCCCAAGGACAAAAATGTGGCGATGCGCGCCTTCGATGGACTTGGTTACACTGTATTAGCGAAACGCTATGGTGTAAATCTAATTAATGTACATAGCCGTCCTTATGAAACGATCGACTTGGGAGATGGTGTGCGGCTAAATTTCAGCAAAGACTTTATTGAAAGCGATTTCGTCGTAAATGTCCCCGTTCTTAAAACCCACTCTCAAACTGTGGTAAGTCTCGGGATCAAAAACTTGAAGGGAGTGATTGACGTCAGTTCACGCAAGAAGTGCCATTCAGCGGACCCTGTCAAAAATCTTCACTACATGGTTGCCAGGCTAGTGCGAGCACTCCCTGCGTCATTGACCATTTTGGACGGGATTTATGCCAACGAACGCGGTCCCGGATTCGACGGAAAGATGCGAAGAACCGATCTTCTCGTCGCGTCTGGTGATGTGTTGGCTGCTGACATGGTTGGGGCCGCATTGCTGGGATACACCCCTACGGATGTCCCTTATCTTGTTCACGCTGCGGCGAACCAAAACAGGCCATTGGATTTTTCCGATATAGAAGTTAAAGGAGCGAGCATCAAAGACCTAAATTTAAAACTTAGCTACGAGTTTGATTACAATGATGATAAGAATTTACCTCTTTTCATGGCCAAAAAGGGAATTAGGGGAGTTTCTATCCCAAAGCCCGACACGAGCCTTTGTACATATTGTTTCACAATTACCGGTCTGATCATAGCTTCTATAGCACAGGCATGGAATGGAACGCCTTGGGATCAAGTGGAAGTGCTGACGGGAAAGATCATGAAACCATCGCCTGGAATGAATAAGACAATCCTGATAGGCAAATGCATGTATCAAGCGAACAAGGATAACCCGGAGATCAGGAATGCCATAGCAATAAAGACCTGTCCACCTTCAAAGAAAGAACTTGTAAAAGCGCTTCACGAAGCTGGTATCCCGGTAGGCCCTTCGCTTATTGAGCATCCTGAGAAAGCGCCCAGTTTATCTTACAAAAAATATTTTGAAAAATCGGAATTCGATGAATCGTTTTTCACTGTTCAATAAACTAATTTCCTAATTAGTTCTTTAATATGCTCAATTGGGGCGAGGTGTCCGTTTTGACCCCAATCGCTGCAATTGAGTATAATTTCAAACGACTTAGGAGGGTTATGGCTGTCTCCAAGAAAAACTATGAGGTCCTGTGACAACATCCCTCTGGGCGTTTTTCCGCTTTCTTCTATTTCACCAACTGGATTCACGGTAAACAAATCTTCCTGCACACTCCTGTCTATGATTGTATCACATTGATAATACATCACAATATTGAGACTTTAAAGGGATCCTTGTGAAGTGCGACTATCAGGTACGCGGTTTGCAAGAGTGGTGTTTTGAAATGAGTGGGGCTACCGCAAAAAGTTGCGTAATTGGATAAACGGCAGAACTATAGAGTATTTTTTGCCACGATGAAGGCCAGAGCGCTTTCATGGAGGCTCGTACAGGCCTGAGTCAAAAAACGGATCAGGCAGTCCTTTCGCAAAATCCAAGCTTGAAAGGGGTGTGGTACGACTAAATTTTTTGGATAAAGAGGCTGATCCAAAGGACGAGCTTTAAGCCAGAATTTAACCTCTCGATTGGTGATTTTCATCACAATAGTGATGAGGAAGGAGATTTTGATGGCAGACTATAAGTGCGAGCCGACCAAATGGAACGAAATGAAAAAGCCTATAGATGGAGGCAGATCAACCTATCAGCTTAAGAGCTGGAACCCCACGAAGAAAAAATGGGGACCGTATACCAAAACCGGCCCTGCGCCGGTATGGTTCTCGGAGGCCAACGCTACAAACTGGACTGAGTCCATGATCTGCAAGGCGAAAGATCTCTTCTATGAGGCTAAGCTTAATGAATGCTTTGAAAAAGGCGACGAGGTAGCCATAAAAATCCACTACGGAGAGTGGAACCGGACAGCGATCCTACGTCCAGAGTATATCGCCGCAATCTGTGAGGAAGTCAAGGCCTGTGGCGGGCACCCATACGTTGTAAACGACACTACACTTTCATATCACACATTCGACAACATGGCCATTTCCCAGTACCAGTTGGAGGGAGCAATTCGTCACGGTTACACTGACGCCACATTTGGTTGCCCTGTAATCATCGCTGATGGGTATGCCGGTGAAGACGATTACAGGGTAGAGATTCCAGAGGGAAACATCCTGAAGGAAACATATATCGGTAGAGCTATTGCCGAAGCGGACGCCATGATAGTTCTGGCGCATGCTCGTGGCCATTCGATCACGATGTACGGCGGCATCCTCAAACAGTTGGGTATAGGCTGCCAATCGAAGCGAGGGAAATATATTACACACCTCGCTCATTGGGGTGACCCTCACGACGCCATCGGCTGGCCGAAATTTACCGATCAGTGCCCCGGGAAAGCCTGTAAGTTCCATCAGATGTGCGATGACTCCTGTCCAAGACAGGCCCATCACGTGACCGAGCATGGAAAGGTCTTTTATCCCGAACGTTGCAGACTCTGTTACTCATGCCAGGTTACGTGCATATTCTCGGGAATGAGTGGAATCACCTTTGAGGAGAGTTATTTCCCCAACGCTATGATCGCTCATGCCGACGCCGCGCTGGGGGCCCTCAAATGCTTCGACCGTGGCAAGGTTGGTTTCATGAACTGTGCCATCGATGTGTGTCCTGAATGTGACTGTTTCCCGTGGGCTGGCTTGGCTGTCTGTCCAGATGTCGGTATTTTCGCTGGTAAGGACTTGGTGGCTGTTGAAGAAGCTACGCTTGACGCCATCGACAACATGCCGATATCTCCGGGTTCAGTCGCTGAAGAGAAGGGATGTAAACCTGGGGACGACAAATTTCGCATGATTAATGGATTTAGCCCGCGGATCACAATGGCGGCGGCTGAGAAAATCGGCCTTGGAACACGCAAGTACAAACTAACCAATTATGAACCTACTCTCAATCCCGAGAACGCTGCCAAATGGCAGATCAGAAAGGGCGGCGAGGGTAATCACAAACCTGTGACAGTTCGGCTCAGGGACGTCTTTGCCAAGCACGACTTGGCGACGGAAGTAATGCCATTTCAAAGAACGGCGTATAATAAAGAATGGGTCTTTAATGAATGGAAAAAATATGACCCGTTCAAGGGAGAAACGCCCAAATAGTCTATGATTGATTGCGGCGGAGAACGATCGAGTTCTCCGCCACCCTGAGACAAACTTGAACAAAGGCGCAACAGGAATGGCTGACTTTAACGCGGCTGGAGAGAGTAAAGTGTTCTGGGTAGATGCCCATCCTATGGCGTTTGACAACAACGTCACCCACAAGCTTATCAAACTTATGAGAGAATCCGGCGCTACAAAAGGCCTGAGCGAAGGAATGGAAGCCGCATTGAAGGTCAATACCTCCGAGGACGGATACACGTATGGTCTCCGACCGGTGTTTGTACGACTGGTGGCTGAAGAAATTGGCCTTGTAACGAAAAATCATCCTGCTATTTGCGATGGTATTAAGTTGGTTGATTACTGGCGTGAAGCCAAGGGTAACGTCTTCCTGAAAACCGCTTATGCGGGAGGCTACTCAAACGATACTCTTGGCGGCAACTTCGTCATCAATGGTGGATTCAGCGGCGACGAAGGCAATCTTTATCAAATCGATTGTGATGACAATATCCTTGGAGGAGTAAAAGTCGGGACAGCAATTTGTAGGAGTGACGCTCTGTGGGTCCTCTCCCATGTGACCGCACACCCTTTGTTCGGTTTAAACGGGGCCCTTTTAAATGGCGGGTTTGAGTGTCTGGTCTGTAGTGAAAGGACTCGAGTCCTTCGCGGGCTGGATCCGTATCCGTTTAACGGTAACAGAACCTCAGTTCAAGATCTTGAAGGGTTTTGCCGTCGTGCCCTGGAAGGCCACGTGGGGGTTAGAAAATCGGTTGGCGGACGGGTCTTTTATGTCAATTATATTTGGGATGTAACCCTTCAACCCGACTATTTCCCATTTAGTGAAGCACCCTTTGTAGAAAATTTGGGATTTCTGGCCTCGAGTGACGCTGTGGCTCTCGACGCAGCCACGTACGCTTTATTGCAAGAAAGGCTTAATCCGAACGGCGGTGAGAGAAACTTCATTCACGAGCAAACAAATGTGGAATTTGTAGATGTATTGAGACAAGCTGAGGCGCTCGGATTGGGCTCCTTAAATTATAAACTGAAACACGTTTTATGATCGCTGGCGTAAGCCTCTCGGAGGAACAAATGGAATTGACGCGTAATGAGTTTGCGGAACGCCAAAAGGCGCAGCTTGTTCAGGAAGGAGCCATTTTCGAAGCGCTAAAGTACATCAAATATAAAATCGCCATCCTCTCTGGCAAGGGAGGAGTAGGTAAGACGGCTGCAACCGTTAATCTAGCGGCTGCATTGCAAAGTTCGGGCCAGCGCGTGGGCATATTTGACGCCGACCTTCATGGCCCAAGTGTTCCCAAGATGCTGGGCATCAAGAAAGAAGCCAAACTCGATGGCGCATTCTGGCTTGAACCGGTTGTAACCGACTTTGGAATTAAGGCCCTGTCAGTTGCGCTATTTTGGCCGGGTGACATGACCCCTGTGATGTGGAGGGGCCAGGCAAAGAGTAGAACGATCCGTCAACTCTTGTCAGCGGCAAAATGGGGGGGACTGGACTATCTTTTGGTAGATCTTCCTCCGGGAACCGGTGACGAGCCCATAGCAATCCTAAAATCTATTCCGGATCTTGATGGGGTGATAATTGTAACCACACCGCAAGAAGTTTCCGCAATGGTTTGTTCCAAAGCCATAAACGCCGCTGTAACACTTGGGGCGAACGTATTGGGCCTAATCGAAAACATGAGTTGCTATGTTTGCCGAACATGTGGTGATGTCGAGTATCTTTTTGGCAGAGACAAGGGCAAAGAACTGGCTAAGATGATGGAGATTCCTTTTCTGGGGTCTATTCCGATTGACCCACTGTTCTCAGAGGCAGCCGACACGGGCGTTCCGATAGTCAACCTTTATCCGGAAAGCATAACTGCGAGAGCCTTCAGTCAAATCGCCCACAAACTCAACAGCGAATTACCTCCTAAAGATGTACCTGACGCTCCATTCTCGGAAAGCTCCCCATGCCCCGGATCAGGTGTGCATCACCACCATCATGATCATCAGCATGATATTCATCACCACGATTGCGAAAAATCAGGATGCGGACATGAACATGATCTGCATGTCCAAAAATAGAAAGCACAGCTTTTTGTCCATGTAATTTTGGATACAAAAAACGATCAAAGGAGAAACAAAAGTGAGCGAACAGAAGATGGGCACACAACATGCCAGGGAAATTTGTAGGATATTTAGGGAACTAGCTGAGAAAACGGGGTTTCCTGAAGTAAAGGAGAAGTTGTTGTTCCTAGCTAGCGATTTGGAGCCCATAGCGACGAAGATATATTTTAAGACACAGAAGGGAACGGAAGACATGGAGAGGCTGTCAATGGAAGCTGCTCTTCTCGAGGAAAAATTAACGGCCTGCGAGTTGGGCGAAGACGCTAAAGTCGTCTGTGATCCGTTTCTTGATCAGCTTCAAAAAGTCATGCACCATGCCAAAACACTGAAAGTTAGAATGACCTAAGGAGTTCTTTATGGACTTGACTCAGTCGGATCGCCAGATGATAGCGGACGTCACCCGTATGGGAATCCGCACCGCGGTGCTCCTAAGAGGAGTGATGCTCCAAAAAGTTGATGGTGAAACCCTGAAATGGGGACTCAGCGAACTTGCTGTATCAGACCTAATGAACAAGTATTTTCCATTTCTTGTGGACAAAA
>JARLHM010000234.1 GCA_031292235.1 Syntrophaceae bacterium
CAGAAGTCATCAATGACCTTCCTAATGTGAAGTTTGTTACTATTGCGTATCAGCGAGACCAACAAGTCCCCTTGTCCTCGAACTTCCATGTTCTTAACGAAACACTTGAAGCCAATTCCTGGCGCACGGTGGACCAACAGATAATGGATGTTCGGCATCCCATGCAGATCATCTACACGTCCGGCACCACTGGAACTCCCAAAGGCGTGATGATACGCAACAATCGACTTGGGGTGTTCAACATCATGACAAAACTTTGCTGGAAGTACACAAAAACGGACTGTCTATATAACGGGCTTTCCTTGACCCACGGTAACGCTCAGGCGGTAACGTTTTTCCCGGCGCTTAACATGGGTATCAAAGCGGTATTCAGCCCCAGATTCACGAAGAGCAGGATCTGGGATATTTGCCGGAAATATGGATGTACGACATTCTCACTCCTCGGTGGGATGATGGCTGGCATTTACAATGAACCTCAGAGACAGGACGATAGTGACAATCCGGTTAAAATAGTGCTTAGCGCGGGAACTCCGCGATCTATATGGGAAGCCTTTGAAAAGCGATTCGGGGTAAAAATACTTGAATGGTATGGCGCTGTGGAGGGAGGTTTTGCGTTCAAGCCTCCTGGGCAAGGCCCTGTTGGATCTTTTGGCAAACCTATACCAGGGATTATGGAATTCAAGGTGGTTGACGAAAATGACAATGAAGTTCCTACAGGCAATACGGGTGAGCTGATCTCTCGAATGGTTCATGGAGAAACAAGGGTGGACTACCTCGATTTACCAGACGCCTCGCAGGAGAAAACCAGGGGCGGCTGGCTCCGTTCCGGAGATATGGTCCATAGAGACGAGAAAGGCTGGTTCTTTTTCGATTACAGAAAAGGTTCTGAGCTTCGAAGGGCTGGCGACTTCGTCCAACCAGACTATGTGGAGGCGGCAATAGGAAAACATCCCGATGTTGGTGAAGTATGCGTATACGGCATACCTGCCGCATCGGGGGCCCCTGGAGAGAGCGATCTGGTAGCTGCCCTCGCGCCCTTAGAGGGTACATCGATTGATCCAAAATCTGTTTTCGAGTTATGCGAAAAGGAGCTGGAACGCAACTACATTCCATCTTATCTGCAAATAGTGAACGAGATTCCGAAAAGCATATCTGAAAAGGCCCTGGATAGGGCCCTAAAAAAGGATTTCTCCCCAGACGCCAGCAATGTCTTCTCGTATAACGACTACAGTTGAATGAACCTGACGAGGTGAAAGATGCCCTATCTCGAACTAAATATTGAGCTTACTGATGAGCAGAACGCCATTAAAGAGCAGGCTCACAAATTTGCAGCGGAAGTAATCAGACCTGCGGGTCAAGAACTTGATAGAATTGCTGATCCGGAGGACGTAGTCAAAAGCCCCATTTATTGGAGCACAATGAAACAGGCTTATAAACTTGGGTACCACAATACGCTCATGTCAGACGCTTATGGTGGTTTAGGTCTTGATCCGCTGGACATTCACCTGGTTCTCGAAGAACTCGGTTGGGGCAGCTCAGATTTGGCATTATCCATAGGGGTATCGTGTTTTCCAGCTTTCTTTGCGTCCCTCCTTCCCAATGACCTACTGGAACGAAACATCATCTATCCATACTGTCAAAATACTGACGCCACGTTCATTGGCTGTTGGGCCATAACAGAGCCAAACCATGGCTCCGACCAACTTTGTCCAGGAACAGAGGTCTTCCGTAACCCCACGATCAAAGGCCAGCTCAGGGCCCGTCTCGATGGAGATGAGTGGGTAATAAGCGGCCAGAAATCCGCATGGGTTTCTAACGGACCAATCGCCACCCATGCTTTGGCTTATCTGAACATAGATCCTTCAATGGGTTTAGCCGGTGGAGGCATCTGCATAATACCTCTGGATACGCCAGGGGTTAGTAAAGGTCGCGCTTTAAACAAGCTCGGTCAAAGGGCCCTGCCGCAGGGGGAGATCTACTTTGACGACGTGAGGATCCCTCGTGATTACATGTTGGTGGATCAGGAGAGCTACGAAGGAATGCTGGACATAACTCTTTCCACTGCTAACGCGGCAATGGGGGCGGTCTTCACTGGCGTTGCCAGAGCAGCCTACGAGGAGGCTTTGACCTATTCCAAAGACAGAATACAAGGAGGAAAACATCTCTTTGAGCATCAACTTATCAAACATAAACTGTTCGAAATGTTTATGAAAGTTGAAGCCGCCCGGGCGTTGTCACGCTCCGTCATGGTTTACAACTACAATAACACTCCTCCTTCCATCGAGTATTCAATCGCTTCAAAAGTATTTTGCACCAACACCGCTTTCGAGGTTTCTAACGAAGCCTTGCAAATATTTGGCGGCTACGGTCTTAGCAAAGAGTATGCGATTGAAAAAATCTTTCGTGACGCACGGGCAGCTCTTATTGAGGATGGGGCCAATGATAGCCTCATGTTAACTGGCGCTCATTCCCTTTGAGTACGAAAATATTTTACAGGGTGACCTGAAAATCTGATCCATACACTGGTTACCTGGAGGCGCACATGCGGGATGTGTATGTGATCGGAGTCGGGATGATCCGGTTCGGTAAATATCCTGACCAGACAGTACGAACCATGGCTGAGAAAGCTGTGAAACTTGTTCTTGAAGACTCCCAACTGGATAAGAAGGATCTCCAGGCGGCATTTTTCTCCAATACGTTTTGGGGTATGTTTGCCAACCAACACTCAATTCGGGGGCAGGTCGTTCTCAGGGGAATGGGCATAGACAAGATCCCTGTGACCAACGTGGAAAATGCATGCGCAGGCGCTGCTACGGCCCTTCACCTTGCATATGTCGGCATAAAGGCGGACATGTTCGACTGCGTCCTTGCGCTTGGATCAGAGAAGATCACCTGCCCGGACAAAATACGATCCATGCAGGCATACGCTTCCTGCATGGACATGGAAAACTTCCAATCGCATATTCAGATGATTATGGATGTGGGAAGAAGCTTTAATGTTGAAATACCGGAAGATGAGTCAGCCCCAGGCCAGGGGAGAAGTATCTTTATGGACGCCTATGCCATGGGAGCCCGTTGGCACATGGATAGATTCGGCACTACACAAAAGCAGTTAGCGGTAATCGCATCCAAGAATCACACCCACGGATCACTGAACCCGTTATCACAGTATCAAAATCCTATGACGGTAGAGGAGGTAATGAGCGATAAGCCTGTCGCGTACCCTCTCACTCGGGCCATGTGCGCCCCTATCGGTGACGGGGCATGTGCGACCATCGTCTGCTCAGGGTCTTACTTAAAGAAGCTCGGTCACACTCGGCCAGTGAAGATCTTGGCTTCTGTGCTTGGACAGGGAAGCGACCGGAACCTTGATGGCCAAGACATCGGCGAACGCCTTTCCAAAGAGGCATATAGAATAGCGGGCCTTGGGCCGGAAGAAATAGATCTGGCTGAACTGCATGACGCTACCGCATATGGGGAACTGCACCAGACTGAAGCAATGGGTTTCTGTCCCTTGGGTGAAGGCGGTCGATTAGCTGAATCAGGGGCCACGAAGCTCGGTGGCAAAAAGCCCATCAATACAAGCGGCGGCCTCGAATGTAGAGGTCACCCTATAGGAGCTTCTGGACTGGCCCAAATTTACGAACTTGTAACACAAATCAGGGGTGAAGCTGGAAAACGTCAGGTAGAAGAGGCGCAAATCGCTCTTGCGGAGAATGGAGGCGGAAATATTGGCGTGGAGGAAGCGGCGATGGCCATACATATTCTCGGTAAACCCTGATAACGTTGAGCAGTGGTTGGGTAAGCTTTCATGCTACATAATATGAACCGTAACAAAGCCATATTGATTACCGGCGCAGCTTCCGGCATTGGCTTGGCAACGGCTGGACTGTTTGCTGGCGCTAATTGGTTTGTAGGTATACTGGACAAAAACAAGGAAAGCCTCAAAGCGCTTGAAGCTGAAATAGGCCCTGAAAAGTGTTTTTCGATGGTGACAGATGTCACCTGCCCGGCAGGAGTTCGAGAGGCGATCGAGACATTCACTCGCAGGACCGGTGGAACGCTTGATGTACTCTTTAACAATGCCGGTATCTTGAAATTTGGAACATTTGAAAATGTTTCACTGGAGGACAAACTTAAAATTGTGGATGTGAATTTCAAAGGTGTCATCAATTGCGTCCACTATGCCTTGGACTCCTTAAAAAATACCCCAGGGGCTCACATTATAGCGATGGCTTCGGCTTCAGCGGTATACGGTGTGCCAGATCTCTCAGTATATTCATCAACCAAGAGCGCTATTTGCAGGCTAACTGAAGCGCTCGACATAGAGTTGGAACCATATGGAATTGTAGTCAGTGATATCCTGGCTCCATATGTCCAAACTCCAATGGTTACTTGCGCAGAAAATGTCGCATTCAGCGTAAAGAAGATGGGAGTGAAAATTCAGCCGGTCGAAGTGGCCAGATTGGTTTGGAAAGCCGCTCATGCTAGAAAACTGCACTGGAAAATGGGGCAATCCACAAGGTTTTTATGGGGATTGTTCTGGTTAATGCCTTTTGTTAGGCGTTACGTTGTAAAAGCGCTCGCAGTCAACCCTAATTCAAAATGAGCCTAATCCACGAGCGACAGATATGTTTGAGGATGTATATCAACAGGAGACGGATTAATGGTTAAAAAAGCCCCGGCCCCATGGAACCTAACCGGTAATGGATATGTAATCCTGTACTGGTTTAAGAAAGAGAATTTAAAGGACAAGTGTTTCCTGGATGATAGCCTCAAGGAATCATACCTGGGAGGGCGTGGCTGCGTAATGCTCGTAGATTACAAATCTTCTGATGTGGGACCTTACAAGGAATTGCTGTTCATCCCGGGTAAAATTAATTTTAATGGGAAAAAACTTTATACCATCTCAAAAATATTTGTTTCCACATTGGATAGCGTAGTTAACGGTCGGGAAAACTGGGGTATTCCAAAAGAGCACGCAAATTTTTCATGGATGTCGGATAAACATACTGAAAAAATATTTATAGAACATGACGGGCATGAATTCTTCAGCGCGACAATGGAGCGAATAAAATTCCTGTTTACTTTTCCGCTAACGACATCTCTTTTACCATTTCCGCTGGTGCAAACAATGAATCAAAGGGCCTATTATACAAATTTTCATGGAAAGGGAACTGGCTCATTTGCGAGAATAAAACAAATGAACACTGATGCAAAGATCTTCCCAGGAATAGACGAATACAAACCGCTCGTTGTTATAAAAGTTGAAAATTTCAGGCTGACTTTCCCTCTGGCGAGGACCGAAGATTATGTGAGGATGAGGTGAATTATGGAGATTGATAAAAAAAAATTCTGATTACCGGCTCCTCTTCGGGAATCGGTAAAGAGTTATTGAAGCGCCTTCTGGAATTTGATGTAAAAATAATCGCCTGTTCAATTGATTCTAATAATACCGATATCGTCGATGACAGGGTCGTAACACGCAATTGTGACCTATCAAAAAAAACTGAAGTAGAGAGGCTTTTTGACTTCGCAAAACAGGAACTTGGAACCATAGATATCTTGTTCGCCAATGCAGGCTTTGCCTATTACGAAAAGATAGAGACCCCAAACTATGAACATATTCAGAGAATTTATAATACAAATGTCTTAGCCCCTATCTATATGTCAGAACTGATGGCTGATCTTAACAAAGGAAGGGAATATAAGGTCGTAATAACGTGTTCTGCAATGGGAAAACTTCCTATACCGGGTTATGCTCTCTATTCATCAACAAAGGCTGCGTTAGATTCTTTTTTTACCGCATACAGATATGAATTAAAAAATGAAAAAACCGTTTGCCTAGTTTACCCGATAGCGACAAAAACCAATTTTTTCAACATGGCAGGCAAGAACACACCCGAGCTTTTTCCGGTTCAGAGGGCGGAAAGTGTCGCCAAGTCAATTATAGAGGGGGTCTTGAAAGACAAAGCAAGTGTTTACCCGAGCAAGATTTTTGTCATTATTAATCTGATATTGAACAGAGTGTTCCCGTTTATAAATTATTGTTATGTACTATACGCAAAAAAGAAATTTGGCGTCTGGATTCGACAGAATAGTCATTGCCGTCATCATCAAACAGAACGGACGACCCCATGACATGAAAAAACATCACTGGACGCAAGGCGACCTGAGTCTACTTCCGCGATTCGCAGTAGGTATAATGCGATTCATATTGGACTTAATTTCAGAAATGCCTTGCCAATCAATTGCCGCAACGCCATCCTTTTCGGACAAACTATCAAGAATGTGCATGCTGTTCCGACGTTTCTCAACAATCAGTATCGTGTCAATGGGGATCGGTCCCCTGACAACGCTGCCTCTGGCATTGAAACCTTGCGGAGTGACTGACGCTCTGCGTCCCTTATCATCGTCAACCACTTCAGCTTTTGGGTATATAAAATAAGCGTAAACATCTTTACGCCCGTAAAGCATTTTTATCCATTCTCCCAACCCGTCAACCCCCTGAAATATAACAGCTCGCCCAACCCCATGCGTAGAGCCATATGACTGCAATCCCAAAAACAGAAACGTAGTTTTTGGAGCCACAGCAGGAACCTGCTCCAGGAGACTTTGACAGAGCTTCGATCGTCCAATTTCAGCCTGCCGCCATTCTGTTCGTAAACTGGCAAGGAAGACAGCCATGAGACATATAAAGCCGATAGCCACCGTCATCATCAGGATTCTAAACCTTGCGGAATGTGGGGCGGTAAACAAAGCCGCAAGAATAATAGCCACGCCGAAAGATGCCGCCGAGTAGATTCTGCTCTGACTCGTAAAGCCAATATCCGAGTGATATCCTGCAAGAAGGTACGGAAGCATTCCAAGGACGACAAATAGAAGCCCTAACACTCCGACATATAAAGAACTCTGGTCCCATCGCACTTCTCTAATACCTCTAACGTCAGAGTCGCTTCTGGATGAGTAAGACAGAAGCGCAGCCAAGACCAAGGCTATCGGCGTCCCCCACAACCATGAAGCGGCATCCAGGGGAACATCATGAATTGGATATGCAACATAAAATCCAAGATTAGCGATGTATGACCACATTAAATTCAGTGATGGCAGTAAAGAATTTTGCTTTACAGCTCCCCCTGAGAAAATAGCGAACCGGGCCAAGACGAATATTACGAACGCCCCAAGAATTCCGACAGAGAGTCTCGCAAGGAAAACTTTCGGCGACAACGTCTTCTGGCTTTGAGCATACACAGGCCAAACGAGCAGCGGTACGCAAAAGATCAGAAATGTTGTGTTTTCATATGTAAAAGCGCCCAGGAGATATAGAATTGCCGGTAGAACTAAACCTCCCCACGAACACGAAGACCGCGCCCAAAGTTGGAACGCAAATACCGAACACCAGAAAAACAGCATGGAAATACGTGAGTTGTCAGTGTGAAACATGTAAATGAGGTTGGAAACCGGGGGGAGAAAAAAGGCAAAAAATGCGCCCAAGAACGCGAAAGAAGCTTTTCTGGGGAAAGCCCTTTTCATGCAACTCGCCAGTAACAAACACGATGCGCTCGATAGCAGTAATGCCGTGAGAGTATAAAAAACCCGGTTTAATCCAAACGATTCAAACGCCAGGACGGTATAAATTCCTTCTATCGGTCTCCTGGACTCCTTTGCGTATTCCCAGATGGACTGAGGAAACGGGAACCAGTAAGGCCAGGAAAACTGCCACCAGTCATCCCCCTCAAAGCCGATATTTCCGATTAATAGGGCCAGACTTATATTAAAGATAACGAACGCCAACCCCAGAAGGAAGACAAGCCTATCAGGATCTTTTATCCCAAACAACGGTATGTCAGGTTTTCCTGCTACTGCATCTGTTTCGGAGCGGGTTTCTTCTTGAAAGGATACGGAATCAGGACTCAATACTAGGCCTTTCTTGAGTAACGGATGGCGCCGCCTTGATTATAGAGACTATCAACAAGAATAAGGAGCGTGCTTGCGCTCAGTGTCCTGAATCCATCTCTGGACGAAGAGACAGCAACGTGTATGATCCATTGGACCAGACAACTTTTGCGCCCAAAGATGAGGCCACATTCTGATTAACATGAAAATCAGTTATGACATAGTCGGTGTTCAACCTTTTGGCCAAATCCAGTGTCATTATTAATTTTGTACGAGGATCGTTGTTTGAATCAATTTCGTCTAGATTTTTCTTGATCTTATCCCATTCTAACAGAGATCCAAGATTTGTGTCCGCAAAAATGCCCCCATCCTTGTAGGCGTAAACAACAGGCCTGAGGGCGGCGTATCGAATCTCTAGTGGAATAACAAGTGGGAGTATTCTTGATCCTGGCTTTGTGTTTTCCTTTATGGCGCTAATGGCCTCAACCGTGCCAATCTCGTCCTTTGAAGGTCGAGGCGTTAAGGACCCATGCCCCCATGCTTTAGCTGTTTGAATGAAAGTTACCGGCGGGCTCTGATAAACCCAGATTGTGGTAATTACAGCGCCGAGGAGCATTGCTAGAGTTCTTTTCAGACTGCCCGTTTGAAATTGCCTGGAGATTCCGGCAAGGGACCACACGCACATAAGCAACATGATCGGCACAAGATACTTTACGCCTCTTACGGAATCCATTTGAAAACGCTTGAGATCGTAAATCCGGCAAATTGTTTGCTCAACAAATGTCAATCCAACAGCCACAAATACTATGCCCAGACACCATACCGCCACCAGTTTTATATCGGCGCGCAGATCCCGTCTCTGGCTCCACAGAACGACCGAACCAGCCACAGCCCACAAAGAATAAAACCAAAAGGGCCACGAAGAAACCTCTTTGAGCCAAAGGGTCAACGCTATACCTACGTCCAGAAGTTCGGCGCCGACTCGATCAGCTATGATACCTACGACGTCATTGTAATTGACTGCAGCGGAGGCCGGCCGCTCATGAACTAGCAAAAAGTTTAACGCCCACGGCAATACGGTTACAACAAACATCAATCCCAACATAAACATATAGACCGACTTCTTGAAAACACTCCACTGCGTCGGCAGAAAGACCCAAAGTCCCAACCATATAGCAAAGGCCCAGGGTGGAGCGCTGACTGGATGCGTGTAAAACATTAGTCCTGTGAACACCATTAGCCAGGGCCACATACGGACTTCATTTTTAAAACGAAACGCTGCAGTTAAAAGAAAAGGGAGGAAGGCGTGAAAAAGTGATCTGGGTAACGGGTCATCATAGATACCCCAGAATTCTCTCACCGGTAAGGCAATGGGGGCAAGGTTTATGATGACTAGCAGTATGGCCCAGTACCTGCTTTTGAAAAGAGTTACACCCAACAGATAGAAACCGGAACATTGAACAAAAACAGTGACCAGCAACAAAGAAATGTATGCGAGGCCATAATCACCGGTTAACTTGTTGATTACGAAAATCAGTAATGGATGTAACGCCAGATAATATCTGAAATTCGTGAAATCACCGAGCAGCACATCCCCTCGAAACAAGTCCGGATGTTGATACGCCGCTACAAAACTCGAAACAATTCCAGCGTCGCTACTTAGGAATACAAATGGAGTAAGACCTTTCCACCTACCAAGGAACGTCGCAACAGCGAAAAGTGCGAAACTACACAAAGCGATTACGTCTAACCACGAAAAGTTTATTGTTTCATCTAGCGCGGGACCGGAAGAATTTTGCGACGAGACTGCCCACGAAAGCGCCATATTTAAATCCTATGACCTGACCAATCCTGAGAAAGCTATTGCTTGTCGAGGCGATTTGTGTTCAGGCGAAAAAATGATCCGATAAAATCATGCCAACGATTTTGGAATATATCTGAAGCAATCCATCATGGTCAATCGTCCGGCTGTGTTGAGTGTGTGAACCCCATGCAATCCCTTTATCCAATTGGGTTCAATCCGAGTTACCAGCTCTTCCTTGAAGTCCTCCGCAGTCAAACTGGTCACGCGATTCAGGCACATCGCTCCACCCATCCTTTTCGAACAGTCCTGAGCTGGTCTAAATAGATCTTCATTCCGACAGAACAAACGTCCGGCTGGACGCGATGAACGTACGTCGGATTTAACAGGATTGCGTTTATGCGGTATCCACGGTCCCAAGGGTGTTTTGCTGTAGAAGATATTCAATTCATCATTTGATGCGAAGTCCTTGCCGCCAATATTGCAAAAGAGCCACCACAATCCGTCTTTTTCAAAAAGAGTGGTATCAACAGCCTGAATATCTTTCACTAAGGTCTTCTTGAATTCCCATTTATGGGGGAATTCGGCGCAGCGATACAACTCAATAGCCTTGTTACCTTTAGTCTCCGGGATCATATAGAAATTGTCTTCCCATTCGAACATGAATGGATAGGAAAGATGGTAATCTCTTTCCAGAACTTTCACAGGAGCCTTGCATGAGCCGTTCGAATCCATTTCCATAACCGATATATGGGCTTTCATTGATTCATACAGAAATTCCTCAAAAAAGATAAAGAACTTCCCGTCCCTCTCGATTGGAAAAGGATCGGCCCAGAACTTACCTTTAGGCGGCTCTATATATTGCAGTTCATTTAAGTTTCGCTCTGTAATAGGCGTGTCGTTGATACTGTAAGCTAGGATCCACTGTTCTTTACGAGTATAGTTCCTAAACCACAATCGGAAACGCTTGATCGCCATCCTGGCTAATAAAACCATCATTTGGGCGTTGCTTGGACATATGTCTCGTGGCCCACTCTCGATGATAACCGCTGGCGCTGGATCTTCTGCCAAAGCCTGTGGTCCCAATTCATAGAGATTACGTAATGTTCTAACTATAGCGTTGGCTAATTTCCAGTAAACTTTGCTTCTGTTACCCTTGACGGAATACAAATCAGTCGCCGTCCATGAACGATAAAGGACCTTATCGCATGATTTGTCAGAGGCTGACATCTGAAGTGTGAGTTCCGTCGTTGACTCATTTTTCATTACCTCCCAAAAGCATGGAGGCCCATTGCGAAATCTGGAGTTGTACGATGCGCCTCCATTCCAGACACCGTAAAGGGCCATCCCACATAACGCCCTCGTTAGCCGTATGTTTCCAAGATCAATTATAACATCAAGTTTGTTTTCGCGGATTCTCGTCATGTCGGAGTTTTCGAGATTAAGCTCTCCGCCTTTTTCGAAGGCTTTGACATTGAGAGGCTGGCATTCTGAACCAATAGTGGCCCGAATATCAAGTTCGTCAAGGGGATCACTATATGGGCATAGCGATTGGTTATCCCATCTGGAGTAAATATCCCACAACAATGAATCGCAACGGCCGGTCAGGGAGTTTTTAGAAGATTTTGCCGGGTTCCCGATAGCCTCATATTCTACTATCAGAGCGATCTCAGCGAAGCTTGATCCGATGATCTCTTGGATGACTCGATTGACCCATGCCGGTTGTTTAAAAGAACTTATTAAGAGAGCGACTTGCACTTTCCCCGTTCTGTCCCTTTCCGCCATAAACGTCTCCGAGCCGGTTTCCTGACACACACTTTCTGATGTATTTAAAGAATTAATATCTTGTGCTTCGGAGAAGGTCTTAACGCTGCCCATCAGTTCCTCCGATACCTTGATGTGCGCTCATGTCGGCTCTACTTGAATAGTTATCGGATTCAGGATCATTTCCAATTTTAGGCAATCTCTTTTTCTGAACAAGAAGCAAAAGAGCGGGCAGGGTCACGAGAGTTAAGGGGACAGCGGACAGCATCCCTACGATCATGGACCAACCCAGGAACTCCATCGAATAATGTCTGGATGTTACCATGGCTACAAAACCAGCCATTATCGTCAAAGAGGTTAAAAGGGCCCTCGGAGTGACTCGAATCATAGTCTTTGCGATGTTGCTATTTTTCTCGTGCAGACTGCCCATTACTACATGGATGCCATTGTGAATGCTGAAACCGAACACCAACGGGGCGACACAAACAACGGAGAAAGGCAGCCCCGCCCCCACGAAACCGGCGGCCCCCAAAGTCATTGCAAAAGAACCTATCATAGGAACCAGACATAAGCCCACGCCAAGGGGATTAGGAAACACAACCAGAAAAATCATGACCAGAGAAACAAAGGCGTACGCTCCCAAGCGGAACAGTTCATCAACCAGGCTGGATAAAATAGCCTCCATCGTCTGTCGGGTCCCGGAAATGTGGACTTGCACAGGAAGGGCTTTTACAGCAGCCATAATTTTCCTGTCAACATTTTTCAAATCTTCCGGATTGGTGATCGTGTCCGAATATCGAATATCAGTCAGAAATCGATATTTTCCCTCTATCTTGGCAACATACAAGGATTTCTCGCGTGGGTTGGTAATTTCCTGATTTTGCTTATTCGGCCCTACAAGATCAGCGACCATTTTTCCTGTAGAATCGAAAGATCCTTCCAGTTTGTTGACAGCCATTGAGGAAAAATCTGAATGTGAAAGTTCGTCAACGAAGACTTTTCTTAGTTTCGGCCACGAAGCTACAATTTCCGAAAGAACTCTGAGATTAGCTTCACGGACCTTTTGTGGGGCGGTAAATCGTGAAATCGAATCAAAGGACGCTATTTCCGATGGCTTAACCATGAGAGATTCCAATATGCCATCCAGTTCACGTTGAATGGTCAAACCCGTCTGAAAGTCGTCAACATCAAATGTCAACTGAGTCGATTGAGCAAAGTTCGAATGAAACTTACGAGAAATTTGATCGGAAATAGCCATGGATTTCATGTCTCTCGCCAGGAAGACTTTGAAAAGGTCTTTCTCGTGAGTGACCTTAGTGGCGAAGAACGCTCCTATACAAATGAGGACACAGGAAACCGCCACAATCGCCCCTGGATTCCGCCGGTACAAGCTTGCCAGGAACCCGCATGAGACCTGCATCTTGGGAAAATAGTCTCCTCTGCGGCTTGCAAGTATTGTAACAATGGCTGGAAACAGGAATATTGTGGACAGCATGGTCAGGGCCAAACCAGTAGCGCCGAAAAAACCAAACTGCACGAGCGCCGGCTGATTCGAGAAACATAAACATAGGAATGCTATTATCCCTGTCAATGCGCCCAGTATGACGGGGGGACCTGTGTGTTCATATGCTCCAAATACGGCCTGCGCTGGTGATCTTAGGCTGTCCAGTTCCTCCCGGAAACGTCCCCATAAATGGACTCCATACTCGGCCCCCAATCCCAGGAGCACACCCGTAGCGCCCATAACCACCGGATTAACTTCATCATAAGCCAAATACAGCAATCCATAGTTTGGTCCTATCCCGGCAGCAAGAGGAATCATAAGAATAGCCGCTGAAATAAAACTCCTATAGATTGCAAGAAAAGTCACCAGAACGAGGCCAAAAGAAATAAAAAGGAGTCTGGATGTTTCCTCGTCAAATATGACATCCGACTCATATTGAAATGCTGTTTTTCCGGAAAGGTCCCATTTTAGGTCTTTCAGGTCCTTAACGACGTGGACTTTTTCATTAAGCTCTTTGATTTTTTGAGGAATGAGCTTGTCGAGTCTCTCTACCAATTCTCTGGCTCTTACAATATTGGAACTAGGAAACTTAGGAGCTATCTGTATCAGATACAATGTGCTGTCAGGGCTCGCTATTAGCAGGTAAGGGTCACCCATACCAATGGGACCTGTCTGTTTTTCCATGGAACGAGCTACAAAATTGCTCAACTCCAGTGGATCCTCCAACAATTGTTTTTCAAGGTGAGAATTCTCTAATAGAATTAGATGATTACGTGTTATACGGAAGGCGTCTTTCACTCCCTGTGGGCTCAATATCTTCTGAATGCCCTGTCTTTCCTTCGATCCCATCCCCAAAAGAAAATGCTTAAAGAGAGTCTCCACCTCTTTTCGGTCATCCGGATCAATCAACCTGTATCTGACTCGTTCTATGCCAGGAACCTTTGCAAGACTTTCTCCAAGGCCCTGAATAAATTCCAAACGGCTCCGGCCAGGCGGCTCAGGGAAATCCAACACAAGAACAAGTGATTCCCGGTCACCAAAATATTGATTGTTTTCCTTAGTAAGATTTATGACCGAATTGCTTTTCCCTACACCGGCTAAAAGATTTGTGCTGGCCACTATCCAGGGCATGCTCGCAAAACCGAGCGCCGAAATCACTATACTGACTCCAATCACCAAACGTGGATGATTCATGGAGAGTTGAGCGATTTTTTTCAATATAAGGACGAGCCACTTCATTTAATAAATGCGAAACCTCGGATGCTTTATTTAGACAATAATGTGTACCAGTTGGGATTTTCTGTGTCAACACCTGGAGAGAAAACTGGACTCTTCGGATATGGCGCCGAAGATTGGCTTACCGGTTGCGTTTCTAGAGGTCGAAAGACTATACTATGAAGTATGATACTTGGACATTTTGCAATAGCAGGCATCGCCAAGAGTACCCGCTTTCATCAGGAGAGTCTGTTTTTCCTTACATTGGCGTCTTTAGGGCCCGATCTTGTGGATAAATCCGCCAACATGCTGTTTGAAATGCCGGGACGAGGCATGAGTCACAGTTTGATTTTCTTCGCCGGCGTAATATTTATCTGCGGGCTCATATGGAGATGGTTCAAGCTCAACCCTGAGGCGCTCACAGCCGGCGTGCTCATGTGGGGGTCACATTTGGTTGGTGATTTTGTACAATTGCAGGTCCTGTTCTGGCCTTTTCTAGGCCCATTGGAGCCCGGTACAAAATTTCAAGTGGCTGAGAAAGTGCGACTATTTTATATCGATCAATTATACCCCGATCAGTTTTGGCTGGAAATGTTTTGCATTACCACCTTGGTCATCCTACTTCTCTCAAGACTGTTCACTACAAAAAAACCGGCGGCGATGGTTATCATACAATCCAAACCTTCAAGCGCCGAATTGGACTCTCTATAGACAGCGAGATTAAGAGATTAAGCGTCAACTCTTGCCCATATATAGATAGAGGAACTGGCTCTGGATAAGGTTTCTCATTAATGGAGGCGCCAATGTCCAAAAACAAGCTTTTGTCGTCATTGAGGTGGCTAAGATCTCGCGGGAAGTCAGGCAAGTGCGAAGAAGAAGAATTATCAGGGAATTGGGGGGAACTGATCTGCGGCGGTAGAAAATGGGAAGATTTCTACCGGCGGCGATGGCAGTATGACAAGAAAGTTAGATCTACACACGGTGTGAATTGTACCGGATCTTGTTCTTGGGATGTTTTTGTCAAAGATGGTATAATCGTCTGGGAGCTTCAGAATACCGATTACCCAGGCTGTGGCCCTGACTCTCCTGACCATGAACCTAGGGGCTGTCCTCGCGGCGCCACATTTTCCTGGTACACTTATAGCCCCGTTAGAGTCAAACATCCTTACATTCGTTCAACCTTACTAGAACTATGGAAAGAAGCCCGTAAACGAGAACCAGACCCTGTAAAGGCTTGGAAAAACATCGTTGAAGATGCGGCCCTAAAGAAGAAATACCAGGAATGCAGAGGCAAAGGGGGCTTTGTCCGAGTATCGACCGACGACGCTATAGAACTGATAGCCTCTTCTTTGGTCCATACCATCAAAAGTTACGGCCCCGATCGTGTCTTCGGTTTTTCTCCCATCCCCGCCATGTCTATGGTCGGTTATGCTTCCGGCGCCAGGTTCCTTTCTCTGATCGGCGCGTCTACCGTCAGTTTTTATGATTGGTATTGCGATCTTCCTCCCTCTTCTCCGCAGGTTTGGGGAGAACAAACAGACGTGCCTGAGAGCGCGGACTGGTTCGAATCAACGTACATGATTGTCTGGGGCACTAATTTGCCCATGACTCGAACACCCGACGCTCACTTCTTTACTGAGGCTCGCTATCGAGGCGCCAAAGTTGTCGGGGTTTCTCCAGATTATTCTGAATATGTAAAATTCTCTGATCATTGGCTGCCAGTGAGAGCCGGGACTGATTCCGCTCTGGCCATGGCTATGACTTTTGTAATTCTCAAGGAATTCTATCTTGATCACCCATCAGAGTATTTCATCACATACGCCAAAAGCTATACTGACCTCCCTTTTGCTGTCCATCTGAAACAGGAACAATTTGGTTATATTTCGGACAGGTTTGTCACGGCGTCTGATATTGGTCTAAGTGGTGATAATTCAGAATGGAAAACAGTTTGTTTTGACTCAAACTCCAAATCTTTTGTAGCTCCTAATGGTAGTGTGGGGTTTCGCTGGAACGAGAGCGGTAAGTGGAACCTTAAACTTGAGGATTCCGCCACAGGCTTAAAAGTCGACCCTGCACTAAGTTTTGACAATGACAATGATGGCTGGGTATCTGTAAGATTCCCTTTGTTCGGATTTGATGGACCCAAATTGAAAACCGGCGCTGTTCCAATTAAGAAAATTGTAGCACAAGGACAGGAAATTTTCGTCACAACGGTTTTTGATTTGATGGTCGCAAATGTGGGCATAGATCGTGGACACGGAGGGGACACAACTCAGAATTATGATGACCCAATACCGTATACACCGGCATGGCAGGAACCTATAACCGGCGTTCCGGCCTGTGACGTAATAAAGGTTGCTCGGGAATTTGCGGAAAACGCTGAAAAATCCCAAGGCAAGTCTATGATATTTCTCGGCGCTGGGACCAATCACTGGTTCCACTCGGACATGATATACCGCACGATCCTCAATCTCACGACGCTATGCGGTTGTCAGGGCGTTAATGGAGGCGGTTGGGCCCACTATGTCGGACAGGAGAAGGTCCGTCCTCTTGCGGGTTGGACCACAATCGCTTTTGGGTTAGATTGGTTACGGCCCCCACGGCAGCATAACGGCACATCATTCTTCTATTTTGCTTCGGGTCAATGGCGGCATGACACACTTGACGCAAAAACTATAGCGTCCCCTTTGGCGCCTGAAGGCATGCCCGAACATCCAGCGGATTTTAATGTGATCGCCGCTAGACTGGGATGGCTTCCATCTTACCCCCAATTCGACCAAAATCCTCTTGATCTTTGTTCTGCCGCCATTTCCAATGGAGCTAAAACCGATGACGAAATCATAGCCGGTGTAGTAGACAAACTCAAAGATGGGCAATTGAAGTTTGCCGCTGAGGACCCAGACAACCCGATAAACTTTCCTCGCATTCTTTTTCTCTGGCGCTCGAACCTGTTAGGCGCCAGTGGAAAAGGACATGAATATTTCCTGAAAAACTTACTGGGAACGCACAACTCGGTGCTAGGCCAGGAATCCAAATTGCGACCGAAAGAAATAATATGGAGAGACCCCGCGCCGGAAGGTAAACTCGATCTCCTCGTGACCCTTGATTTCCGAATGTCTACAAGCGCTCTGTATTCTGATATCGTCCTCCCTGCGGCAAGCTGGTATGAAGTTCACGACATCAGCTCAACAGACATGCATCCTTTTGTGCATCCGTTCAATCCTGCGATCGATCCACCTTGGGACGCCAAAAACGATTGGGACCATTTCTCGGCCATTGCGGAAAAGTTCTCCGAACTCGCCACCTCACACTTGGGGGTTCGCAAAGATATTGTAGCGACTCCTCTCCTTCATGATACCCCCGGTGAAATTGCTCAAACGAGGGTCCTTGACTGGAAGAAAGGCGAGACAGGGCTGATTCCCGGCAAAACTGCGCCCAATATCGAGGTGGTAACTCGAGACTTTCCCAATATCCACAAGATGATGTCGTCACTCGGGCCGCTCGTTAAAAATGTGAACATTGGCGCCAAGGGCGTAAACTGGAACGCCTCTACGGAATACGAGGAATTGAAAAAGGTCCTTGGCGTTGTAAAAGAACCCGGAATCAGCAAGGGAATGCCTGATTTGAGGTCATCCAAACAAGCCGCCGAGACAATCCTGTCGCTCTCTCCTGAAACTAACGGAGCAGTTGCGGTGAAATCTTGGAAACGTTTGGAGAAAAGAACAGGTCTCAACTTGTGCTACATGAGTTCGAAACGGGAAGGAGAAAAATTTTCGTTCGAATCCATTACGGCTCAACCTCGGAAGGTCATAACCTCGCCTATTTGGAGCGGTGTGGAGTCGGAACATCGAAGATATTCTTCATTCATCATGAACATTGAGAATCGAATTCCTTTTAGGACACTAACTGGTCGGGCCCATTTCTACCTGGACCATGAATGGATGCTGGCTTTTGGTGACGCTCTTCCATTGTTTAGACCTCCTCTTGACATGAAATCATTGGGATCAACCAATGTTGACACTTCGGGGAGAGACTTCATTGTTCTTAACTACCTTTCACCACACTCAAAATGGTCAATTCACAGCACATACGCCGAGACGATATTCATGTTGACCTTGTTCCGTGGCGGAAACGCCATCTGGATCAACAATGATGACGCGACCTCAATCGGGCTCAAAGACAACGACTGGGTCGATTGTTTCAACGTTAACGGCATAACGATAGCCCGAGCGGTAGTTAGCCACCGCATACCCAGAGGTAAGGCCTTTATGTATCACGCTCAGGAGCGACTGGTAGTCCCAGGACCTAAATCATCCAATCAACCCGGAGGGACGCATAACAGTGTTACAAGAATAATGGTTAAGCCGACTCAAATGATAGGTGGATATGCCCAACTTAGTTATGGGTTTAATTATTATGGACCTACGGGCGCTCAGAGAGACGAAATCATAATAGTCCGAAAGTCAGGCGAGGTGAAGTGGCGTGAAGATTAAATCGCAAATATCCATGGTCATGAACCTTGACAAATGTCTCGGATGTCACACCTGCAGTATCCCTTGCAAACAGGTTTGGACCAATCGGCAAGGGGCGGAATACATGTGGTTTAACAATGTTGAAACCAAACCTGGCATCGGCTACCCCAAGAAATGGGAAAACCAGGAGATCCATAAAGGAGGCTGGCTGGGAAGCGACAACAATCTTCAACTTCGAGCCGGGGGCCGGTCAAGAAAGTTTGTCGGCATATTCCATAACCCCGATTTGCCCAGGATTGACGATTATTACGAACCGTGGACTTATGACTACGAACGGCTTGTCTCAGGTCCAGCCGGTCAACGCCAACCCACAGCGCGACCAAAATCGTCGATTACCGGTCGCCCTATGGACATCAAATGGGGGCCGAATTGGGAAGATGACCTTGCGGGCGCCAACGAAACTGGACTCGACGATGTTAATTTTTCCGGTCTGGAAAAAGAAGTCTACCTAAAGTTCAAAGATGTCTTCATGTTTTATTTGCCCAGGATTTGTGAACATTGCCTGAATCCGGCGTGCGTCGCGTCGTGCCCCTCCGGCGCCCTTTACAAGAGGGATGAAGACGGAATAGTCCTCGTTGATCAGGAAAGATGTCGAGGCTGGCGCTATTGCGTCTCGGGATGCCCGTACAAGAAAGTCTATTTCAACTGGACCAAGGGGCGATCTGAGAAATGTGTTTTTTGCTACCCAAGGATTGAGAGCGGACTCCCAACTCTTTGCGCTCACTCTTGCGTTGGCCGCATACGCTACATCGGTGTGATACTTTACGACGCTGATAAAATAAAACTAGCGGCCTCGACATCGAATGACCAAGAGGTTTATAAGGCTCACATGGACATGATGCTGGATCCCCATGACGCCGATGTTATGTTTGAAGCCAGGGCTCAAGGAATACCTGAAACCTTTTTAATAGCCGCGCAAAGATCACCTGTATACAAATTGGCTGTTGAGTGGGGACTCGCCTTCCCCCCCCATCCGGAATTTCGCACTTTGCCTATGGTCTGGTACGTGCCTCCTTTGAGCCCTTTGATTGAGGGATTGGAATATTCTGAAGCTGATCTCGGTAAAAGTGACTTCATGCGTATTCCATTCAAGTACCTTGCTAATTTACTTTGCGCCGGAGATGAAGCCCCAATAAGATTCGCGCTCAAGCGACTCATGGCTCTTCGCAAATCAATGCGCTCATTACGAGTTGACCACACACCCGATTTGCAGGCGCTAGACGAAGCAAACATGACACAAGACATGGCTGACGAAATGTATAAACTACTTGCGATAGCTAAGTATGATGACAGATTTGTTGTTCCAACAACAAAGCGGGCTGATTCTGAAAACATGTACAACGATCGTGGTATCCTCGGTTTCCCGACGAAATCTTAGCGTCTTTCTTGTTCATGGTCGCGGCAGGCGGCCACGCCTTCATTCCCGAGGTAATTCGCAGACGAACAATTAAAGTAAAATGACCAATCAGGAAGACAGACGCACAATTTTCAAATTATTTTCCGTGTTACTTAGTTATCCGGATGAAGACCTATTCGAATCTTCCGAAGAATTGCGTTTGGAACTCACCAGTCTTTCTGAATTCCCAACTATGGCGCCCTGTGGAGATTTTCTTGATTTCTTAGATTCAACCCCGGTAATCGTCATTCAAGAACAATACTCAACTGTTTTCGATTTTAACGCTCAGACCTGTCTCAACCTTACCTACCACGAACATGGTGAAACCCGCGAGCGAGGAGCCGCATTGGCAAATTTTCGTCAACTATACAAAAAGGAAGGTTATGAGCAATCGAATTCCGAATTACCGGATTACCTTCCTCTAGCGCTAGAATTCCTGTCTTTGTGCTCGGATGAAACTTGCTCCACTATCCTGGAGCGTCATATTCCTCATGTGGACGTTTTGGCCGAACGACTTAAGGAACTTGGCCACCCTTACCACAATGTCATGGAGGCTCTTTCACTAACATGCCGCGAATTCGTGGCTAAGGGAGTGTAACACCATGGACTTATTATTTCAGAAGCTGGCGTTTCAGGTTTTCCCGTACATTGCTTTGACCATTTTCGTTGTGGGGCACGGTTACCGTTATTATACTGACTTTTATCATTGGAATTCGAAGTCCAGTGAATTGATCGATCGCGATAGCCTTAAAGTCGGGATAATCATGTTTCACTGGGGCATTATCTTTACCTTTTTTGGACATTTCTTCGGTCTACTGACCCCTCAAGCATTCCTAGACAAACTGGGAATTACGTCTGGCATTCATGAGTTCGCGGCGCTTTACACCGGAATGTTGTTTGGAACGATGGCGTTTGTCGGACTATTGATTTTGCTGAAGCGCAGATTACTAAGGCCTCGAGTTCACGCGGCTTCGTCTACCAATGATGTCATCCTGCTAATTCTGCTGGTTTTTGTAGTGTTCCTGGGCACGTATAATAGTTACTTTAAACGTTTTGATGTCCTTTACACGATTGCTCCATGGATAAGGAGTATCGTGACGCTTACACCAGACCCGCACCTGATGAATCCTGTGCCATGGTCATACAAAATCCATATTCTAGCAGCGCTGTTTTTGTTGGGGTTTTCTCCATTCACCCGATTGGTCCACATCTGGAGTATTCCAGTAACGTATTTTCTAAGACCATATATTTCTTTTCGTCGTCGATTTGTGGACATCCCTTAACGAATCTGGAACACGTGAATTGAATTGACACGGCAAAACAATCTAATATCAGTGATCGAAGACCTGCCACCAGCCTATTTTGCCATGGTCATGGCGACAGGGATAGTGTCGATCGCAGCGGACTTTGTCGGTTTCCACCTCATATCAGTGGTATTGCTCTGGCTTAACGTGGCGTTTTATGTTTGTCTCTGGATGTTCACAATAACCCGTATCATTTGTCACTCGGACCGGTTCATCAGAGATTTTCAGGACTTTAACCGTGGGGTCGGCTACCTTACCACAGTAGCGGGCACATGCATTGTGGGAAGCCAATTCGTGATCCTTGAGAAATCCTATCAACTCGGGGTAATCCTGTTTTGTTTGGGCCTGGTCATCTGGATTCTCGCCATATACTCCGTGTTCTCGTCATTCGTAATCAAGTCCGACAAGCCTTCAATCCAGGAGGGTATCAACGGGGCCTGGCTTTTGGCGACAGTAAGCACGCAGTCTTTATCAATTCTTGCGGGGAGACTGGCTAACCAGTTCTCACTTTATCAGGAAATTATTCTATTCTTTTCCATTTGTATGTTCCTGCTCGGGTGCGCATTATATATCGTTATCATAACCCTAATATTTTACCGCCTGATTTTCGAGGAATTGGCCCCGGAAAAACTCAGCCCAACTTACTGGATAAATATGGGGGCCGTGGCGATTAGCACGTTGGCTGGCGCAATACTTGCGGAAATCTGTCAAAACAACGTAGTCTTTGATAAATTCGTTCCGTTTATTTCGGGGCTCACTCTGATGTGCTGGGCAATGGCCACATGGTGGATCCCAATACTTTTTGTTCTCATGATTTGGCGACATATGGTTCGAGGCGTCAAACTTTCCTACTCACCAGAATATTGGAGCATGGTATTCCCACTGGGTATGTACACCGCATGCACAACTAAATTATCTGAAGCTTTCGGATTAAGCTTTGCGTCTGACATACCAGATTATTTTATTTATATTGCTCTGACAGCCTGGTCATTAACTTTTATCGGTTTCATAAGGTCGATATATTATTTCTGTTTCAACGAAATGAAAGCTAACTCATAAAATTGAATTCATATTAAACTAAAATATTTAGCGACAGAAAGGAAACAATATGATTAGGGTTACCTGTTTCGGGGCCGCCGGTTCGGTTACCGGCTCAAATTATCTTCTTGAAACATCTGATGGAAAGAAAATCATTGTAGATTGCGGCCTATTCCAGGGTAGCAAGGAAATGGAACTCCGAAACTGGGAGGATTGGGGCTACGACCCACGAGCGATCAAGAACATAATCCTGACTCATGCCCATATCGACCACAGCGGACGCATTCCCAAAATAGTTAAGGACGGTTTTCACGGAAATATTATTACCTCACCACCGACCGCCGAACTATGTGAGGTAATGCTCCTCGATTCCGCTCACGTTCAGGAAATGGAAGCAGAGTGGAAAACCAGAAAAAACAGACGGCGGGCTAGAAAGGATACTCATCCTCTTTACACTACGAGAGACGCTGCCGAGAGTCTCAAGTTTCTGGCGCCGAACGAACTTGATCAGATAGTGGATCTAGAGCCAGGTATCAGGATTAGACTCCGGAACGCTGGACATATTCTTGGATCTTCAATAGCCGAGCTATGGGTAGAGGACGAAGGGAAGGAAACAAAGATAGTGTTTTCAGGCGATCTGGGGAAACATGATCAACTCATAGTCAAGCATCCTTTTGAAATTGGGAACGCAGATTTCCTGTTTATTGAATCGACTTATGGCGATCGCCTGCATCGCAATTTCGAAGATAGCAAGGCGGAATTTCTGGAAGCGATCAACTATGCGATTTCTAACAGGGAAAAGGTGATCATTCCTGCGTTCGCTCTCGAGAGGACCCAGGAAGTGCTCTATCTACTTGGTGAATTTTCCAGAACCGGGCAAATTCCCAATATTCCAATCTTTCTTGATAGCCCGCTTGCCATTAAGGCGAC